>NC_009513.1:945000-1075000 GCF_000016825.1 Limosilactobacillus reuteri subsp. reuteri
AACAATCAGGGCTTGGTGACGTGGGAAGAAGGCGGCAACGAATAAGCTATAAATCGGTAGGCGGGCTGAACAACTCATAAACGGCATGATTAAGGTAGTGATCAGTCGTTCTTTAGGCTGTTCAATTGTTCGCGCGGCCATGATTCCCGTAACGTTACAACCAAAACCGATAATTAATGGAATAAAGGATTTACCGTTTAAACCAATCATCTGCATAACCCGGTCTGTTACTAAGGCTGCCCGCGCCATGTAACCAGAGTCCTCAAGCAGAGAAATACAGGCAAAGAGCATGAAAATTTGCGGAATAAAGGCTAAAACTCCTCCAACTCCGGCAATAATACCGTTAACGACTAGCGACCGTAATGCGGGAATTGCCCCTAGACTAGCTAAGGTTTGGTCGGCAGTAGTTGAAACTGGACCTGATATAAACTGATCAAGCATATCGGAAAGTGGGGTACCAACCCAATCAAAGGACAGCTTAAACATTACAAAGAAAATTAAGACAAAAATTGGTAGGCCAAGAATCGGATTGGTAACGATTTTGTCGATGCGACTTGTTAGCTCAACTTGACCACCGTTACTAAGTGGATGCCGCGTCTGATCAAGCGTGTCCTCAATAAAGTGTAACCGGACTTCAAAAATCTGGTCAGCAAATTTTTGCGCGTCATAATATTTTTGTTGCGAAAGCAGGGGAGTTAAACCTTTTTCCTGGGCAAATTTGCGGATTACTTTATTCTTACTTATGAATTGAATCGCTAACCAACGCGCAACTTGGGGCGCAAAAGAATAATCGCTTGCCAGTGCTGTACTTGCCTGCCTGATTGCTTGTTTGATCATCGGGGGATAATCTAAGTCTAGTTGGGTAGGATGGAGCGAATTACAATTGATAGTTTCTTTTCGTAATTGATCAATTCCTTGGTGCCCGCGAGCATTTGTTGTCATTACTTTACAACCGAGCCTTTTTTCAAGCAGGTCAAGGTCGTAGTCGTACCCTGATCGGCGGAGATCATCAATCATGTTAAGAACCAATACAACAGGATAGCCGAGTTCCAATACCTCGATTGTTAACAAAAAGTTTCGTTTTAACTGACTAGCATTTGTAATATTTAAGACCATATTAGGTTGGTTATGCATTAAGTAGTTAGTTACTACTGCTTCGTCTTTTGTCAAAGGATCGAGTGAATATACACCAGGTAAATCGATGATAACAATATCTGTTCCCTTAAGCGTTCCTTGTTTCTTTTCAACTGTGACTCCTGTCCAATTACCAACATAGGCGTATTTATCAGTGAGTGTGTTAAACAGGGTCGTTTTGCCAGTATTAGGGTTTCCAATCAGCGCAACTGTTGTCATCTCACTTTGCCTCCGTAAGCAATGCGAAAACGGTGTACCGCAAACCGATTCGTTGGTGGTCATTTTCGATTATCACTGGGCCATGAAAGGGGTATTTTTGAACTACTTTAATCGGACACCCTTCACACAAGCCCATATCATGTAGTCGGGCGGCAGTGGCTGTATTTAAACAGTCAAATGAGTGAAGAATATAATTTTGTTGAATCATTATCGCCACCTACCTTATCGAATATTCCAAAATTATATAAACACTATATTATATCTTCATTATACACTTAAATCATTTGTTGAGAAAGCGCTTAAAATAAATTGAGATGAATAGTTTTATTTTTTTATTATTCGGATATAATAAGAATGTAAAGAATTTATTGATATTTATGGAATATTTACCGAGAATATTTTGGAATATTTCGGTCAGGAGGATGAATTTTATGGCAACACTAGAAATAAAGGATCTTCACGTTTCAGTTAAAGATGAAGAAAGCAAAGAAGAAAAGGAGATCCTTAAAGGGGTTAACCTCAAAATGAAGACTGGAGAAATTCATGCAATTATGGGACCAAATGGAACTGGTAAGTCTACTCTTTCTCAAACCATCATGGGTCACCCTAACTATCATGTTACGCAAGGAGATATCCTTCTTGATGGGGAGAGCATTGTTGACATGCCGGTCGATGAACGGGCACGAAAAGGTCTTTTTCTTGCAATGCAATATCCCGCTGAAATTCAAGGGGTTACTAATGCTGAATTCCTTCGAGCAGCGATCAATGCTCGTCGCCCTGAAGATGATCAGATTTCAGTAATGGACTTTATTAAGAAACTCGACAAGAACTTGGAATTGCTTGATATGAGTCAATCCATGACTGAACGTTATCTTAATGAGGGATTCTCTGGTGGTGAAAAGAAGCGGAATGAGATTTTGCAGCTTTTAATGATTGAACCTAGTTTTGCGATTCTTGATGAAATTGACTCTGGACTTGATATTGATGCCCTTAAGGTGGTTTCAAAGGGCGTTAACTCAATGCGGGGCGACAACTTTGGTTCATTAATTATTACCCACTATCAACGCCTTTTGAACTACATCGTTCCCGATACGGTTCACGTAATGATGGGTGGTCGAATTGTAAAAACTGGTGGCCCTGATCTTGCCAAGAAACTTGAAGATGAAGGTTACGCTGGCTTACGTGACGAATTAGGTCTTGATATCAAACTTGTAGATGATGAAGACTAGGAGGCAGTTTGATGACAGAATTAAACTCAGCAAAAGAACAAATAATTGCTGCTAGTAAGGCAAATAATGAACCCCAGCAATTGATTAATCGCCGGCTTAGTGCTCGGGAGTTGATGGAAAAGCTCCGTTTGCCACGAATGCAACGGTTCGATTTTCGAACTTGGCCCCTTATTGCGGAGCGGCCATTGAAATGGGTTGAATCAGACGCCGACTTAGTTGAAAAACCAGTCACGGATGATGAAGTAATTAAGGTAACTCAGTTTGGGCAAACTTTGCTCCATGTTAACTTGCCACAAAAGCTTCAAGATCAGGGGGTTATTCTCACAGATATCTTTACTGCTGCGCGCGAATATCCTGAACTTTTCAATAAGTACTTCATGACTGCCATTAACCCCGAAGAAAACCTCTTAACTGCTTATCATCTTGCCTACCTTAATGCCGGTTTATTCCTCTATATTCCAAAAAACATTGAAATT
Source organism: Limosilactobacillus reuteri subsp. reuteri (assembly GCF_000016825.1). Classification (NCBI taxonomy): domain Bacteria; kingdom Bacillati; phylum Bacillota; class Bacilli; order Lactobacillales; family Lactobacillaceae; genus Limosilactobacillus; species Limosilactobacillus reuteri. The sequence continues at coordinate 948,059 of NC_009513.1, forward strand.
GAAAAGCCAATTGAGGCTGAGATTATTCAGGACAGCACGCAAGATGAGCCCCTGATTTCGCATATTCTAGTAATTGCTGATCGTGGCAGCCGAATTAAGTTTATCCAACACCTTACAACGGTTGGTGACCATGAGAATGCCGCTAATATGATGATTGAATTAATGGCGCAGGAAAATAGTGAAATTGACTTTTCTTCCTTAGATGAATTTGGTCCTCATACCCATACTTACTTTAAGCGGCGTGCCGATATTGGCAAGGATGCGCACGTTGAATGGGCAGTCGGCTTGATGAACGATGGTGCCACAGTTGGTGACATGGATTCCGAATTGCTAGGTGATGGGGGTTATGCTAATTCAAAGATGATTGCCGTAACTACTCGTGACCAAGAAGTTGGCGTCAACAACCGCGTTACTAATCACGGCAAGCATACTACCGGATTGATAAATCAGCGAGGTGTTATTCTTGAAAAGTCTGAATTGATTTTTAATGGAATTGGGCAAATTATTCATGGTGCTCACGGGGCAAAGGCAGACCAACAAAACCGGGTATTGATTATGTCCGATCAAGCACGAGGGGATGCCAACCCAATTCTGTTAATTGACGAAAATGATGTTGAAGCAGGACATGCGGCTAGTGTTGGCCCGGTTGATCAACAACAAATGTATTACTTAATGAGTCGGGGGATTCCGCGCGCACAAGCAGAACGAATGGTTATTCGAGGATTCTTAGGAGCAGTCTTGAGTGCAATCCCAGCAGCGGACGTACGGAATAAGTTAATTACGATTCTTGAAAGGAAGCTCGCCGATGGACAACAATACAAATGATTATTTAGCCGACTTTCCAGCACTTAATCAGCGGGTCAATGATGAACGCTTAGCCTACCTTGATAATGCTGCGACAGTTCAGCGTCCGCGTCAGGTAATTCAGGCACTTGTTAACTTTTATGAACAAGACAATGCAAATGTTCATCGAGGGGTTCATACACTAGCAGAACGTGCAACCAAGGATTATGAAGAAGCACGAAAAAAAGTGCAAAAGTTTATTAATGCGCCGAGTGCTAAGGAGATTATCTTTACCAAGGGGTGTACGGATGGGTTGAATCTCGTCGCTGCAACCTATGGCGAACAAAATATTCAACCTGGTGATGAGATTGTTATTTCAATAATGGAACACCATAGTAACCTTATTCCTTGGCAACAATTAGCTAAGAAAAAGGGTGCTACCCTGAAATATATTGAATTAACTCCAGATGGCGAACTTGATCTTGCAGATGCTAGAAAGAAAATTACCGATAAGACAAAGATTGTGGCAGTAGCCCATGCTAGTAATGTATTAGGAACAGTGACGCCCTTGAAAGAATTAGCAACGATTGCGCACCAGCATGGGGCAATTATTGTCGGTGATGGCGCGCAAGCAGTTCCCCATATGCCTGTCGATGTACAAGATCTTGATGTTGACTTTTACGCTTTCTCTGGTCATAAGATGATGAGTCCAATGGGAATAGGGGTTTTGTACGGAAAAGAGAATTTATTACGAGCGATGCCTCCTTACCAATACGGTGGGGAAATGATTAATGATGTTCACCGAGATGAGAGTACATGGGCTGATATTCCGTTTAAATTTGAAGCGGGAACCCAAAATATTGCCGGGGCAGTAGGTCTTGGAGCCTCAATTGATTATTTAAATAGCATTGGAATGGATAGGATTGTGCAAAAGGAACAGGAACTTGTTAACTATGTTTTGCCTAAGTTAATTGCTATTCCAGACGTTGAAGTTTATGGTCCGCAATCACCGGCAAAGCATACTGGGGTAATTGCCTTTAACATCAAAGGCCTTCATCCCCATGATGTTGCTACGGCCCTTGATATGGATGGGGTAGCAGTCCGCGCCGGTCACCATTGTGCGCAGCCACTCATGGAAGACCTGGGAGTAACGGCAACCGCGCGTGCCAGTTTTTATTTTTACAATACTAAAGAAAATGCTGATCAATTAATTAATGCAATCAAAGAAACAAAGGAGTTCTTTAACATTGGGACTATCTAAGTTAAATGGTTTATATCGTGAAGTGATTCTCGATTATGCCGATCATCCACATAATAAGGGAGAATTAGCAACTACTACGAATGCAATGACCCTTCATAATCCTACTTGTGGAGATACGATTAATCTTCAGGTCGAAGTAGAAGATAACAAGATCAAAAATATTGCCTATACTGGTGATGGTTGTACCATTAGTCAAGCATCAGCAAGTATGATGACCGATGCTGTTAAAGGAAAAACAACTGAAGAAGCCCTTGCGATGGCAAAGACTTTTTCTGATATGGCAATTGGCAAAGAACATTCAGAAGCTGACTTGGATCAACTAGGAGATGCCCGGATCCTTACCAGTATTATGGAATTCCCAGCTCGAATAAAATGTGCCACGCTTTCATGGTGGGCATTACAACGAGCACTGTTGAAGGATAGCGAGGAGGAAGAAAATAATGAGTAATGATGCAGCTAGCATTATAAATAATAATGACCAGTACGAATACGGCTTTCACGATAACGTTGAGCCGGAATACTCAACTGGGAGAGGGTTAACAGAAGAAACTGTCCGCGAAATTTCAGCTGCTAAGCATGAACCTAAATGGATGCTAGATTACCGGCTTAAAGCCTACAAGATTTATAAAGAATTGCCGATGCCAAAATTTGGGCCGGATTTATCAGAGTTAGACCTTAAGAACATGCTTTACTACCAAAAAATGACTGATAAAAAGTTTCGCGACTGGGATGATGTGCCCGAAGATTTAAAACGGACTTTTGATCGCTTAGGAGTTCCGGAAGCAGAGCGAAAATACCTTGCCGGTTCATCTGCTCAATATGAATCCGAAGTTGTTTATCACAATATGAAAAATGAGTTTGAAAAGCTGGGGATTATTTTTACTGATACGGATACGGCCTTAAAAGAATACCCGGAATTATTTAAAAAATGGTTTGGTAAATTAGTTCAACCAACTGATAATAAATTTGCGGCCCTAAATGCAGCAGTATGGTCGGGTGGTTCATTTATTTATGTACCAAAGGGCGTTAAGACAAAGACGCCAATTCAATCTTACTTCCGGCTTAATGCGGAAAATTCAGGACAATTTGAGCGGACCTTGATTATTGTTGATGAAGGGGCAAGTGTTGATTATGTTGAAGGATGTACTGCTCCTAATTACTCTTCTGATAGTCTCCATGCCGCGGTTGTTGAAGTTAACGTCTGCAAGGATGCTTACTGCCGCTACACAACTATTCAGAACTGGTCTGATAATGTTTATAGTCTAGAAACAAAACGGGCCGCAGCGGCAGAAAATGCAACCATGGAATGGGTTGATGGGAACCTTGGCTCAAAAGTCACGATGAAGTACCCAAGTGTCTACCTTAATGGTGAGGGTGCACGGGGAACCATGCTTTCCATCGCAGTTGCCAGCAACGGAATCCACCAAGATTCAGGGGCACGAATGATCCACAATGCTAAAAATACATCTAGTTCAATTGTTTCAAAATCGATTGCTAAGACAGGGGGCTCAACTGATTACCGCGGAACAGTCCGCTTTGGTAAGCACTCTGATGGCTCCAAAGCCCACGTTGAATGTGATACGATCATTATGGATGATCAATCATCCTCAGATACGATTCCATATAATGAAATTGACAATGCTCATGTCGCAATGGAACATGAAGCTAAAGTATCTAAGATTTCTGAAGAACAACTTTACTATCTCATGAGCAGGGGGATTTCAGAAGCAAAGGCAACTGAAATGATTATTATGGGCTTCGTGGAACCATTTACGAAGCAATTGCCAATGGAATATGCAGTTGAATTGAATCGTTTGATCAGTTTTGAGATGGAAGGTTCAATTGGTTAATTGAATTAACAAATAAGTTTGGAGGAACGTTTATGGCTGACGAAAAAGATACCCCCTTTTCCCCAATTGAAAATAAAGTGATGGATGCGTTGGAAGAAGTTATTGACCCAGAATTGGGAATTGACCTCGTTAACCTTGGCCTTATTTATGATGTTAAGGTTGATGATAATGGTGAATGTACGGTCACAATGACTTTAACGACAATGGGCTGTCCATTAGGCGATATTTTGAACCGCGACATTACCAAGGCAGTTACTTCTGTTGAAGGTGTAACTAAATGTAATATTAATCTTGTGTGGGAACCGGTTTGGGATTTGTCAAGAATGAGCAGGTTTGCTAAAATTGCATTAGGAATTCACGGCTAGATATAGGAGGTCAGACATGGATATTAAACGCTTTGTTTATCAACGAAAGAGACTTGGCTATTCACAAGTTGCCTTAAGCAAGGGGATTTGTACCCAGTCGACCTTAAGTAAGTTTGAAAGCAATGGTCAAGTACCATCACTCACGATTCTGGCGCAGCTTTGTGATCGGCTAGGGCTAACGATTGATGATTTAAGTAAGGACAATACATCCTCAATTCGTTATATGAGAAGCCTGCTTGACCAGATTGAATTGGCTTTAATGATTGAACACTTTCCTCAGGCAGTTAGTAACCTTAAGAAGATTCGGCTTGAAGATTTAAAATCTCCACAAGATCGGATGCAATATTATTATTTAAAAGGGATGATTTATACTTTAACTAATAATAACGCGTCGACAAGTCTCTTTAACTTTACTAAGATTTTAGATGAACTGGATGAGCAACATCGGACGATCTTTTCACCATTAGCATATTTAGGATCAGGGATCTTATATGCGCGGCAAAATTCAATGGAACATGCTGATTTCTTTTTCTCAAAGGTTATTTCATTTTTAAGATCAAAGGCTGATGAAGACTTAGCAGGTGTTGATCGGAATTATTATCTACGGATTGTAACAATGATGTACTACGCTGCCGAGTACCATTCATTAAATAAGCGGTTAGAGGTTAGTAACCAAGTTTTGGAGGCTACGACAAAGATCTGTGCTAGCAATCACGTTACTTATTTCTTACCACGTATCAAATTACTAGAAGCAAATAATGCAATTGAGTTAGGAGAAAGCTCGAAAAAAATACGCCGGCTTTTAACTGAAGCAGAGGTATTTGCTCGCTTCAATAAAAACAATGTTGTTGAAGTTCAAGTAGCTGCCCTGTTAAATAACTTTGATAAGACGATTAGTAATAAATGAAAATAATGGGAGTGGGGTAGAAGTCAGAGGTGACTTCTACCCCACTCCCATTTATAAGTCCACTAATCGATGTTTAACTGCATAGTGGAGAAGTTCTGCGTGTGAAGCAAGGTTTAATTTTTGCATAATCTTTGTCTTATGGGCTTCAACAGTTTTAGGGGATATAAACATCTTAGTAGCAATTTCTTTGTTAGTATATCCGAGAACAATTAACGGTAAGATTTCTTGCTCACGTTTCGAAAGAGCAACGTAATTTCCTAAATCGAAGTGCGGAGAACCGCCTTTGATAACTAATAAATCTTTCTTCGTTACCATAATATTATTGTCTAAGTATTTTTCACCATTAATAGCGTGTCTTAGGGCATGAACTAGTTCTTTTGGAGAGGAGCTTTTAAGGATATAGCTATTTGCGCCATTATAAATTGCCTGATTGATGTATTGAGGTTCATTACGAGAAGAAAAAATAATAATTTTGGTGTTAGGGAAATGTTCATGAATTCTTTTGATTGTGATCAGACCATTTTCACCAGGTGGCATCGCTAAATCCATAATAATGATATCAATGTCACCTTGTTCAGCCCGCAATGAGGCATCTATTCCGGTTGCTTCTTCAGCAATTACTTTAAAATTATCTAGTTGTTCAACCAGATTTTTAACTGCCATTCGAATGATTGGATAATTATCCGCCACAAGTACTCTATACATCAATAAACCTGCTTTCATTCTTAAAGTTATCTCTTCTTCAGTATCTTCTTTTTGCTAATTATTATCAAGATCCAAAAATTATTTTTTACACTTGCTGAAATAGTTTCAATAAACGGCTGGAATAATTGTGAAAATTTATTGCAGAATAAAACTAATGCTGTAAAATAAAAGAGGATCGTTGATGACATGACAACATCAATGGTCCACAGTAGAAGTATGTTGGCGAAAGTGATTGCAGAATCACCTTCGCCTTTTATTATACCAATTTTTTGTACTAATGTAATAAAGATTATCTTTTTATCTATAAATTATTTTATGAAAAGAGTGAAAAGGGCAAGAAGAGCAATCAAAAAGCCAATTTTAACAATTTTATTAAGTTGATTGAAGAAAAAATAATAATCATCTAATAATTAATGCATTTACGGATTGTTTGATCTAGAATGTAATTATTAGCTATTCTTGAATCAGAGAAAGGTGAAGCATTGATGGCAGAAAAAACATTTACAACAACCGAGCTCGCTGAGTTCGATGGTCGAAATGGACATCCCGCATACGTTGCCGTTAAAGGTGTTGTTTACGATGTCTCTAACGTTCCGCAATGGAAGGGTGGTAAACACCATGGAAACCTTGCTTGTCGTGACTTGACTTCAGTAATGCCTCGTTCTATCCATCTGGAATCAGTTCTTGAAGGTATCCCTGTTGTTGGCAAACTAGTTGACTAGGAATAACTATGTAAAAAGCTAGGAATTGGTAGTTTTAAACTATCTCTCCCTAGCTTTTTATATTGTAACCTTAAAATAATCCCGCAAGTATTTTGCCAGCCCATTATGTTCGTTATCAATTGGGGTCACATCGTTAGCAATACTCTTCAGTTCGGGAATCGCATTATGCATTGCAACACCACGTCCCGCTGCATCAAGCATTTCCAAATCATTATGCTCGTCACCAAACGCGATAATATTTTGTCGGTCAATTTGGTATTGCTTAGCGATATAAAACATCCCTGACTCCTTATGAGTGCCACGATGGATCAGTTCTAAGATGTTGTAAGGGCCACCCCATACTCGTGGTTCAACGAAATCGCCGTATTTTTCATTAACTGCCTTAATGATCTCTTCTTGGTGTTCCGGTTCATATTTGATTGTCATTGCAATTGGATTGCTTGTTAAGTTAGTCGCGGTTAGGATTTGATCATCGCGCAACTTGTTCGGTAAGAATTCAGGTAAATCATTACTAGCTTGATTAGCCCATACATGATGTTTATTTTCAACGGTAATTGTTTTAATTCCTAGTTCTTTCCGGTGGGCTAGGAGATCAAGGGCTAGCTCTCGTGTTAATTCAACATCATATTCTTTATCCCAGTGTTCATGTGGTATATGCGTTAGGGCCCCATTAAAGTTTACCATCGGGGTTTTAATCCCAATTTCATCGTAAATATGTTTGGCAATTCGGTAAGGACGACCGGTAATAATGCTGACAATATGTCCATCCCGGGCAAGGGCACGTAAAGTTATAATTGTCTCGTTTGTTAATTTCGATTGATTATTTAATGTTGTGCCATCAAGATCAAGCGCAATCAAGTGTTGATCCATTACCATTTCACTTCTCTTTCCATAAAAAATTCAATTATAATATTGTAAACAAAAACTTAACGCTTTGCCAAGTATTTTGACTTAAAAAGACTAAAAAATACGTTACAATAAAGATATTACGATAAAGAGGAGCGAGAAATTAACGTGCAATTACCAAATGAATTTGTCACGAAATACAAAAAACTAATGGGAGCAGAGGCCGATGAGTTTTTATCAGCACTTGCCCAGTCAAGTTATAGTGGTTTTCGCGAGAATCCATTAAAGAACGGACAGCCGGTTGCAACAATTGAAAAAGCCACGGAGAAAGTACCGTATGTGCCGACAGGATATTATGGTCAAGTGAATGGAAAATCATTAGACCATGTTACTGGATGGGTATATAGTCAAGAGCCGTCAGCAATGTTTGTAGGCGAAGTGGTTAATCCCCAAGCTGGAGAACGTGTGCTAGACTTGTGTGCAGCTCCCGGAGGCAAAACAACCCACCTCATCGCTAAAATGAACAACCAGGGACTATTAGTTGCTAATGAAATTTTCCCTAAACGGGCGAAGATTTTGGCGGAAAACTTGGAACGATGGGGCGCAAAAAATGCAGTTGTCACTAGTGAAAGTCCCGCAGATTTAGAAAAACAATTTCCCCAATATTTTGACCGGATTCTTGTTGATGCACCTTGTTCTGGAGAAGGAATGTTTAGAAAAGAGCCGGCCGGAATTGAATATTGGTCACCAGAATACCCTGCTGAGTGTGCTAACCGTCAGCAAAAGATCCTCGCATCCGCAATGAAAATGCTAAAGCCAGGAGGAACATTAGTATATTCAACCTGTACTTTTGCACCAGAAGAGGATGAACAAAATATCTCATGGCTGCTCAATAGCTATCCAGACTTGAAACTTATTCCAATTGAAAAGGCGTCCGGGATGGATGATGGCCGTCCGGAATGGGCTGATGGCAATGAAGAATTGAAAAAGACAGTTCGACTATTCCCACACCATCTCAAGGGGGAAGGACACTTCATTGCTAAGTTAGTAAATGGTGAACCTAAGACAATAGATAAAAAGCGCAAAAAGAAGAATAAGCGGAAAAAGCAATCGATTGTTAAACCGGACAAAGAACAGGTCAAACTCTTTAACCAGTTTGCTACAAGCGTTTTTCCAGACTATCAACCACACCAATTGATTTTATTTGGTGACCAGCTCTATGATTTGCCATTAGAAGAAGACAAGATCGAGGGGCTAAATGTACTCCGACCTGGACTTCACCTCGGCACTTTTAAGAAAAATCGATTTGAACCAGCGTTGGCATGGGCTCTTGCCAGCTTACCACAGGAGGCAAACCGGGTCATTGAACTAAGCCAGGAACAGTGGCACCAATATGTCCATGGGGATGTAATCAATATTGATGCTGACCTTCCGAATGGTTGGTATTTATTAGTATGCGAGGAACATACTGCTGGTTTTGGAAAGTTGGTCGGTAAAACAATCAAAAACTTTTATCCCAAGGGGTTACGTTTTTAAATTAGGAGGATTATCGAGATGAAGGAAAAAGCAGCCTTTTACGTTAACGGCTATCTCGGGTTACTCGGGGCGATTATTATCGGTTTAATTAGTTTGTGGCTGATGTTTGTTGGTTTTACGCGTAATTTTCTGGTGATTCTGACAATTGGAATTATTTTATTCTTGATTGTGATTCTTTTTAGTACATCATTGACAATTATTCAGCCAAATGAAGCCAAAGTTTTAACTTTTTTTGGTAATTATATTGGAACCATTCGTGATGCAGGCTTATTTATGACGGTACCATTTACAAACAAGGAGACTGTTTCTCTGCGTGTTTGCAATTTTAATAGTCAGATTTTAAAGGTCAATGATTCAAAGGGTAATCCAGTCGAAATTGCGGCCGTTATTGTTTACAAAGTTGTCGATACCGCAAAAGCACTCTTTTCGGTTGATGATTATGAGCAATTTGTTCAAATTCAAAGTGAGTCTGCGGTTCGTCATGTTGCTAGTGAATATCCATATGATAGTTTTGAAGATCAAGATGCAATTACCCTTCGCGGGAATCCAACCGAAGTATCAGAACGTTTAACTGCTGAACTGCAAGAACGGTTAAATGTCGCGGGGGTCAAAATTATCGAAACACGGTTAACGCACTTAGCCTACGCAACTGAAATAGCGAGTGCCATGCTGCAAAAACAACAGTCATCGGCAATCCTATCAGCGCGCAAGATAATCGTTGAGGGTGCTGTTTCAATTACTGAAGAAGCGATTGAACGACTAAGCAAGGAAGCCAACCTTGATTTAACAGATGAGCAACGTTTGCAAATCATCAATAACATTATGGTAGCAATTATTAGTGAGCGGGGAACACAACCAGTAATAAATACAGGGACACAAGGATAAATGATATATTTAACAATTTTGATGGCAGAGCGGGTTGGTTTAATTATTATTCTAGCATTTTTGCTAGTTAGTGTGCCCTTATTCCGCCGCCTGTTATTTAATCAAACCATTAGTGCCAAAATTCAACTAACGATTCTTTTTTCTATTTTTGCTATTATGGCTAATATGACCGGAATAGAGATTGACGCAAATAACCAGTTGCATAACAAAATCATTCTTACGGCCATTTCAACAAATGACTCGATTGTTAATGCCCGAATTTTAGGTGTTTCAGTTGCTGGGATTATTGGTGGGCCATGGGTTGGTAGTTTAGTAGGATTGGTAGCAGGAGTCCATCGGATTATTCAAGGTGCGCCCCTGCAAGGTTGGTTTTATGTGCCTAGTTCAGTTTTGATTGGTGCGCTTTCTGGTTTTTTGTATCATGATCGAAAAAGTTATTTTAAGGTAATGACGCCGTGGCATGGCTTTATTGTTGGAATTTTGATGGAAAGTATTCAAATGCTTTTTATCTTGCTATTCAGTCCAACGGGATGGGCTTTAGTTAAATATATTGCCTTGCCAATGATCTTGGTTAATTCGCTAGGGACATCGATTTTCTTATCAATCATTTCAATGTACCTTCACCAAGAGGAAGAACTGCGCGCTATGCAAACTCATTCTGTCTTGCAATTAACAAATGAAACCTTGCCTTATTTTCGTCAAGGATTAAATAAAAGCTCAGCGCAACAAGTAGTCAAAATTATTAAAAAATATACTAATTTTGATGCAGTGAGTATCACCGATAGGCAACGAATACTGGCACATATTGGAGCTGGTGACGATCACCATATCCCAGGGAATAGACTAGAAACTTCTTTATCCAGTAATGTGATCAAAACGGGCCAAATAAAGATCGCAAATAACAGTAAAATGATTGGTTGTATCGATCCCAATTGTCCTTTAGAAGCAGCGATTGTTGCTCCTCTGCGAATTGGGAATGAAGTTATCGGCACGTTAAAAATGTATTATACTGATCAATGGCATTTAACACCGGTTGAAATTCAGCTAGCAATCGGTCTATGTGAGATTTTTGCTAACCAAATTGCATTGGGTGAAGCAGAAGTACAGGCGCAATTAGTTCGAGATGCTAAGATAAAAGCCTTACAAGCCCAAATAAATCCGCATTTCTTTTTTAATGCTATTAATACGATTAGTGCAATTTTACGCCGGGATCAAGAGAAAGCGCGAGAACTTCTCCTTCAACTTAGTAATTATTTCCGGGCTAACTTAATTGGGGCCCGGGAGACCGAAATTACTTTGGGACAAGAGCGATCGCAAGTCGATGCATACCTTGAACTGGAACAAACTAGGTTTCCACAGAAATATAACATTACCTTTGATCAACAAGTCGAAAATGATGTTTACCTGCCGCCATTTACAATTCAAGTATTAGTTGAAAATGCGCTTAAACATGCTTTCGGAGCACGTAAAGACCATAATAATGTTCAAATAACAATAAAGCAGCTGGGAGCGCGGTTGGCAATTCAAGTAGCTGATAATGGAGAAGGGATTGCACCGGAACTTCTTCCTAAACTTGGGAAAGAACCATTGACATCTTCAAAGGGAAGTGGAAATGCGCTATATAATTTGAATCAGCGCTTAATTGGTCTATATGATGAGCGTAGTGCCCTTCAAATTACAAGCAGTAATAAGGGAACAAAAATTAAAATTTCTTTACCATATCACACTAAGGAAGGTGCAGACAATGAAAGTCTTAATCGTTGATGATGAACCGCTTGCTCGTGAAGAACTTCATTATCTAATTCAGGGAAATAGTGAAGTTACAGAAATACTTGAAGCAGATGGGATTTTTATGGCAGAGGAACAAGTAAAAAGTGAACACCCAGATATGGTTTTCCTAGATATAAAGTTATCTGATGGAAATGGGATGGCATTAGCTGAAAAAATAAAATCATTTGATAATAGTCCTCATATTGTCTTTGCCACTGCTTATGATTCCTATGCGTTAGATGCCTTTGAAGCAGATGCAGTTGACTATATTTTGAAGCCATTTTCTGCTAAAAGGGTCAACGAAGCAATTATGCGTGTCGCCAAATTAATTTCGCCAGAGGATGATGCTACCAAAGCTAAGAGGGAATTAAGGCAGAATCCCCGAATTTCAATTCAAAACGACGAGCGAACGATCATTTTACAGAAAAAACAAATACTTTACGTACAGGCACAGCAAGGCTTTGTTTATATCTGGACTCTTAATAAGCATAAAATCATTAGTCGACAGACGCTCACTAATATTTATGACCAATTAAAATCTCCAGAATTTTTACAGATCCATCGTAGTTTTATTGTCAATTTGAATGGCGTAACAGAGCTTCAGCCTAGTTTCAATCATACTTATGAGCTGACATTAATTGATGGCAGTAAATTACCGGTAAGTCGTTCATATGTTAATACAACCAAAAAAGCATTAGGTTTATAAAAAAGGATTGGTGAATTGTTTATCTTTTCACCAATCTTTTTTTAGAGTAAGGCATTTTAAGTTAACTGGAGGGCATTTTAACGCAAATTTAGGTTATTTAATAGTGAAAACGAATACAAATTGATAAAAATTAGTAAAATAGATTGTGATAAATGGTATTAACGTTAATGCCTAAACATATTTATCATGTTTAGGAGGATTATTATGAAGAAAGAAGAAAAGAAAAAGGAAGCGCCCATTTTAGTTCAAATGGGAATCTTTGCTGCAATTTTATTCGTATCACAATTAATCTCTAATCTTTTTCCTAAGAGTTTCGTTGTTCCTACACCATTAATTGGAATGATTTTATTATATATTTTATTAGCTTGCCATATTGTTAAGTTGGAACAAGTTGAAAAGTTCGGAGATTTCATGATTAGTTTAATTGCCTTTCTGTTTGTCCCATCAGGAATTCAACTTGCTGGGAGCCTTGGTTTAATGAAAAAAGAAGGGCTACAAGATGTAATTGTTATTATTATTTCGACAATTATTTTATTAGCAGTAATTGCTTATGTTGGAGCATTCTTTATTGGGGTACATCATAAATTATTCAAGACTAACAAGGGGGAAACTGATAATGACTAATGTATTTATTACCAATCTAGCGTTACCTTTTACCGGGGTATTCATTTCATTGCTGGTTTACTTAATTGGGATGTGGCTTTTCAAAATTAGTAATGGCTTCTTCCTTTTCACCCCATTGTTAGTAGGGATGGTATTAGGGATTGTAATTTTGGCAATCTGGGCCAAAGTCGCCAATTCAACTACTGCTGCGGTTTACAAGAAATTTTACCAACCGGGTGGAAACTTAATTTTTTGGTTTTTGAATCCAGCAACAATGGCATTTGCGATTCCGCTCTATCGCCGGAATGATGTTTTTAAGAAATATTGGGTCGATGTAATTCTCACATTATTTGTGGGTGGATTCATTTCATTATTTTTGATTCAAGGAACAGCTAAATTATTTGCTCTTTCCCGTGTTTCAACCGCCGCTATGCTTCCTCAAGCAGCTACTACCGCTGTTGCGATGCCAATTGCAAAGGGAATCGGTGGTGATCCTGCGGTAACAGCGATGGCATGTATCTTAAATGCAGTTATTATTTATGCCCTTGCCGAATTCCTGATTAAGGTCTTTAGACTAAAGAAAATTTCTAAGGTCGGAACTGGTCTTGGTCTTGGATCCGCTGGTCACACTGTTGGATCTGCTAAGGCGGTTCAACTAGGGTCAATTCAGGGAGCAATGGCCGCAGTGGCAGTTGTTATCGTTTCATTAGCAATGGACATTTTGGTTCCTATTTATGCTCATCTTTTTATGTAAATTTTAATTAGGGAGAGAAAAAGAAGTATGGCGACAGAAGAACATCAAAAGGTTGTTTTAATTGGTGATGGAGTTGTGGGGTCCGCTTATGCTTTTAGCGTGATCCAGCAAGGTTTAGCTGAGGAATTAGTTATTATAAATAAGAGTAATGAGCGAAGCGTTGGGGATGCACTAGATTTGGAAGACGCAACGCCATTTACTGCCCCAGTAAAGGTCAAGGCTGGTAGCTATCAAGATTGTAAAGATGCTGATATTATTACTATTTGTGCAGGCGCTGCGCAAAAGCCAGGTGAAACACGGCTTAAATTAGTTGAACGCAACTTAAAGATTATGAAGGAAATCGTTCAAGAAGTAGTTAATACCGGATTTAATGGGATCTTCTTAATTGCTGCCAACCCAGTCGATATCTTGACATATGCTGTTCAAAAAATTTCTGGCTTTCCAGCACATAAAGTTATCGGATCGGGAACTTCTCTTGATTCAGCGCGCTTAAGAGTAGCGATTGGTAAAAAGCTGGCTATTGATCCCCGCGATGTTCATGTTGATATGTTAGCGGAGCATGGAGATTCAGAATTTGCTGCTTATTCTTGTGGGACAATCGGTGGAACGCCTTTAATGGATTATGTTTTAGCTAATGGACTAACAAAGCAAGAACTGTTAAAACTAGAAGAAGAAGTACGTAATAAGGCGTATGAGATTATTAATCGAAAAGGCGCAACATATTATGGAGTAGCGACTGCTTTGGCAAGAATAACGAAAGCAATTTTATATGACCAAAATACAGTATTACCCGTGAGTGCATATTTAGATGGTGAATATGGAGAAAAGGATATTTACCTCGGGACACCGGCTGTAATTGATAAAGACGGTATTCAAAAAGTAGTAGAATTACCATTAGATTCACGTGAACAAGAGGCTTTAATTAATTCAGCATCAGTTTTGCGTGAAACGACAGCAAATGGGATGACTAAAGCGGGGCTGTTGAACTATCTTTGGAAATAAATAAAATGACTAAGATTGAGGAGTGATGTTTTCCTCAGTCTTAGTCATTTTTGTGTTATTTATCTTTTTCAATTAAGTGTTTAGCCAATGCAAAATTACCAAGAGTAGCTGAGCCATTTCCTGGAACAGAAGGGTTGACAATATATTCATCGAGCGATCCAACTGGAAGATAATCGTTCCATAACATTGCAAATTGCTTCCGAACCCGTTCAAGAAAGGCTGGGCGCGAAACACTTCCACCAAAGATAATTTTTTGTGGCCGCAAAATGGCAGTTACCTGAACCGCCGCTTGTGCAACATAATATGCCATGATGTCCCAAACAGGGTGATTATCAGGAACATCTTCGCCACTAATACCGAGCCGCGCCTTGAAAGTTGGTCCAGCTACCAATCCTTCCAAACAATCATGGTGGTAAGGGCAGATACCAGTAAAACTTAGATCAGCTGGGTGGCGTTGTAAGCGAACGTGGCCCATTTCAGGGGTACTAATTCCCCCCAATAAAGCGACCATCTTGAATTGCCCCAGCACCCACGCCAGTTCCAAGGGTATAGTAAACCAAGGCCGGATTATCATACTTATCTTTTAAATTGACATATTCACCGTAAACCGAACCATTGACGTCTGTTGTCCAGTAGACTGGAATATTGAGGGCGTCAGTCATTGTGCCAACAAAATTGCAATTTTGCCACTTAACTTTAGGAGTATCAGTAATGTAACCGTACTTTGCACTAGCCGGATTAGTATCAATTGGTCCAAAACTGGCAATTGACAGTGCAGTCAGTTCAGGGTACTGCTTAAAAAATTCAATTGAAGCCCCTAAAGTTTCTTCGGGGGTAGTTGTAGGGATGATTTTTTTATCAATTTCATTAAAATTTTCGTCACCGACAGCACAGACAAACTTAGTACCGCCAGCTTCAATACTTCCTAATAACATAATCAAAAACCTCATTTAATTAAAGTGAACGTTTATCAATCTGATAACCATGTTTGAGTATAAACCTTAGAAAACGGTATCACAAGCACAATTACTCACTTTTTACTTATAAAACGTTTCACTAATTCAAATTAATTTCTGAACTTTCGCGCCAAGTGGCTTTGGCGGGCAAATTAATATGAATAGGGATTTCATTTGGATTATTCAGACAGTGAACTAGTCTTTGAACTGCTATTTTACCCATTGAAAGACTTGCTGGATTGATCGATGAAAGGGACGGAACTAAATATTCAGCAATATCCGAATCATTATAGCTAATAATTTGAAGGTCTTGGGGAACTTTAAGCTGATGTTGCTTAAGGGCTCGATATGCGCCGATAGTTAGTTGGTCACTAGCTATTAAGGCGGCCTGAAAATTATCTTTCAAAAGAGTATTCATGCTATCAAAGCCATCTTTAGGAGTCCACCCATTAAGGGTAATCAATGGAGAAATATTATGAAGTTTTGTCCACATCAAATAGGCCCTAGCTCGAATATCTTGATATGAGTCTGTCGTTTCGCCATTATTATTCATGGGATGAATATTTCCACCGATAAAGGCGATTTTATTAAGTCCATTTTCTAGTAATTGATCAAGAACGATCTGAGTAGCTTCAAAATACGAATTACGGATAATATCGTAAGCGGGGAGATAGCGATAATCGTCAATTAAAACGATATGGGGATTGTTTTTAGCTAAATTAGCGTAGAATTCTTGCGTAAAAACTCCGGCAACAATTACGCCATCATATTTTTGCGCGTCAGTAAATTGAAAGGCTTTATTGGGAAAACGAACAAAAGCTTTGATTTGAATATTTTGCTTGGAAGCTTCTTGAATAATTCCATCATGGACTTGAATGAAATAAGGGTCATGAGCTTCTGTCTCGAGCGAATGAGTTGTAAGTACTAGAATTGAACGAGGAGTTATCGGCGGAGTAACGGCCCTATTTAGATGGGGATGGTAATTATACTTTGCTGCTACTTCTTTAATTCGTGCTCTTGTTTGTTTACTTACTGAAAAAGATGAATCATTGCTTAAGACACGTGAAACGCTGGCAGGAGATACACCAGCCTCACGTGCTATTTTTCTGATACCAGTCATAGGGAAACCTCCTTTTAATCAATTTCTAGCATAACATATTTTTAGTAAACGTTTAGTAGTCAATGGTGATGGTAAATTACTGTTATACCAATAATGAAAGCGCTTGACGAAAAATAACTAAACGTTTATTATAGAATCGATTTCAAGAAAGGGGCCACAACGAATGATTACATTTGATGAACAGCAACGTGTTTTTCACTTAAAAAATAAAGAAATTTCCTATTTATTTTCAGTAGAAGAGGGAAATATCCTCAGTCACCTTTATTTTGGACCGGCAATTCGCAACTACCATGGTGAACGTCGATATCCACGAGTTGATCGTGGATTTTCAGGGAACCTTCCTGGGTCGATGGACCGAACTTACTCTAAAGATGATTTGTTGCAGGAGTATTCAGGAAACAATACCGGAGACTATCGCGTGCCTGCGATTATTATCAAAACAGAAAATGGTTCACGACTGACTGATTTCCGTTACAAGTCTTATAAGATTTTACCGGGGAAGCCCAAACTAGCTGGGTTACCTGCATCTTATGTTAAAAGTGATAAAGAAGCAGAAACGTTGGAAGTTATTTTGGTTGATGAAACAATTGGTGCGCAACTTATTCTTTCGTACACTATCTATAACGAACGGCCGGTTATTACAAGGAATGCGCGGTTAGTAAACACAAGCAATCAAGAATTACGAATTGAAAAGATTGCCTCAATGCAACTAGATTTAACTAAACATGATTATGACGTTATCTCCGTTCCAGGCCAGTATGCCCTTGAACGACAACCTGAACGGCAAGAATTACGTCGGGGAATAACAGAATTTTCTAGCCGTCGAAATTCTAGTTCTCATCATATGAACCCGTTTGTGGCCTTGGTTGATAAGAATACCGATGAATTTCAAGGAAACGCTTTGGGAGTGCTCCTTGTTTACTCTGGTAATCACCAGTTTACCTTGGAAAAAGATCAGATTGACCAGATTCGCTTAATAACCGGAATTAATGATTATGACTTTGAATGGGTTCTTGAACCGGGAAAAGATTTTCAGACACCGGAAGCAATCATGGGCTTTAGTCAGCAGGGCCTAAATGGGATGTCACAAGTATTCCACAAGTTATTACGGGACCGGGTTGCTCGCGGTAAGTATCAATATGCAGACCGCCCAATTGTTATTAATAATTGGGAAGCGACCTTCTTTGACTTTGATGATAAGAAGTTAGACCAAATTATTGATGAAGCAAAGCCATTGGGAATTGAAATGTTTGTTCTTGATGACGGCTGGTTTGGCCACCGGAATGATGATAATTCATCGCTTGGTGATTGGTTTGTTAACCAGGATAAGCTTACTGGTGGATTAAAGCGGGTAGCAGACCGGACCCACGAGCATGGCATGAAATTCGGCCTCTGGTTTGAGCCAGAAATGATTTCAGTCGATTCTAAGTTATATAAGGAACATCCAGACTATGCCTTACATGAACCGAACCGTGGCATGACACTTTCTCGTAATCAATTAGTACTAGACTTTAGCCGTAAAGAAGTCGTTGATAATATTTACAATCAAATGTGCTTAATTTTAGATAAGGTGCTGCTTGACTATATTAAATGGGACTTCAACCGTAATCTTACTGAAGTCTTCTCTAGCGCAGCGGATGCAGACCATCAAGGAGAAATTAGCCACCGTTATGTTTTAGGTTTATATGACTTAATGGAGCGGTTAGTTACCCGTTATCCTAATATTTTGTTTGAAGGCTGCTCTGGCGGTGGTGGCCGCTTTGATGCTGGTATTCTTTACTACATGCCGCAAAGTTGGCCATCAGATGATACAGACGCGGTCGAACGGTTAAAGATCCAATACGGAACATCTTTAACTTATCCAATCTCATCTATGACGGCGCATGTATCAGTTTCACCTAACCAGCAAACTGGTCGTTCTACTAGTTTTAAGATGCGGGGCGATGTTGCCATGAGCGGGGTCTTTGGCTATGAACTTGACTTAGCAGATTTGACTGAAGAGGATCGGCAAATGGTAAAGGAACAGATCAAGTTCTACAAGGCTCACCGCCACTTAATTCAATATGGTGCCTTTATTCGCTTAGAAAGTCCTTTTGATAGCAATACAGTCGCTTGGGAATTTGTCAGTCCTGATAAGTCAGAAGCGCTGCTATTTATGTTTAAGCAGTTGCATACTAACCGTTTTGAAATTAATAATACCAAGATGGCGGGACTTGATCCAACAATTGATTATCATGATGAGATGACCGATAAGACTTATGGTGGGGATGAATTGATGAATGTCGGTTTGTTCCGTGACCCGACTCATACGGGGGACTTCATTTCCGAAGTGCATTACTTTAAAGGTGAATAGTTTAAAATGAGGCTGAGAGAAAACTTTTGTTTTCTCTCAGCCTCAACTACTTTTATGAACAATAAGCAAGATAACGTGGAAAATAACCACAAGGCTCGAGTCTAAGTACGAACGATAATCAGCCCGTGCCGTGCTAATCATCGTCCTAGCTTAGCCAACCGCCTTGTCGAGGAGGTTATTTCCCACTCTCTTCTTTACTCTTTATCAATGCATCAATCGTCCACATCCAAATTGCATGTCCTAAAAATTCAGAAACATGTTCTTCAAGTGGTTGATCTTTTGCAGCAGGCACTGTTCCCATTAATGGCATTAACTTGAGGTGGAAGAAATCCCAAACAGCAATCCCGAATGGTACTCCATCACCTTTTTTGATCCACGGTGCCAACTGTCCGCCAATACTATAGAGAACTCCAAAACCAGCTGAGAAACTAAAGTGAACAACATAGCTTACCCATGGCAACTGTTGGCCGGAATAAGTATAAGTAGCGTGTGTGATCTGTGCCGGAACGCCAAATTGTTCAAGCATTTTTTGTGGTGGATTTGTTTGATCTCGCTCTGGTGTCCGTGGTGGGAGAATATTTTCCCAACCAAGTTTAACAAGACCAGCAACCAGACCAGCAGTTATACCCACTGTAATTGATTTGCCCCAATTAATTTTATTCACTTCAATCACCATCCAAACCTTTAGTTATTAAATCAATTGTATCAATCTTAATAGGAATTTCAATTATTTAGGTTAGCGTAAGTGTCGCTGACGAGCATATGATAGTAAGTCTGTTCCTAAAACATATTCAACACGTGAAAGCACGGTAAATGATGAGCAACCAAGGAGCGCGAGCAAGCGTTTGACAATCACTTGCCATTCACCGAGCGTTTGGTCTAATGCTTCATAGCCTTCATTTTGAAGAATATTGAGGAAGTAACCAGCAACACCAACTGCCCGAGCGCCTAATACACCAGCCTTGATAACATCGAGGGGAGAAGTAATTCCGCCAGAGGCAATAATTTCAGTTTTACCACGCCGAATTGAATGAGCTTCCAGTAGTGACTCGGGAGTTGTTTGTCCCCAGTCCAATAAACTCTCAAAATTAATATCATGGTTACGCCGATTCTCAATCGCCGCAAAGTTTGTCCCGCCACGTCCACTAACATTGATGAGGTGAACATCATGGGTTTGCAGTTTGGCGATCGTCGTTTTGCTCATTCCAAAGCCAACCTCTTTTACAATAACCGGGACTTCGAGCTCACTGACAAGATACTGGATATTATCTAACCAGTTAAAATCACGATCACCCTCAGGCATAATTAATTCTTGGGCCGCATTGATATGCAGTTCAAGGGCATTTGCTTTCAGAAGGGAAATAGCATTTATCGCTTGGTCAAGACTGGCATTTGCACTTAAATTTGCAAAAATAATGCCATCTGGATTTTCTTCGCGGATTATCTCAAAAGACGAAAAGGATTGAGGGTCTTTTGAAATAATACTGAGAGATCCCGTTGCCATTGCCAAATGGTGTTTATGGGCTAATTGAGCAAGTTGCCGGTTGATTTTAAGGGCTTGATCACTTCCGCCAGTCATTGCTTCAATATAAAAAGGACATTCAATTTCTAAATTATCAGCTAATTGGACATGCAAATCAACATCATCCGTCGTCATTTCAGGTAAGCTATCATGAATTAGACGCACTTGATCAAAATAATGGTGTTGATGAACCTGGTCATAATATTTGGCAGCTAATGAAAGGTGTTCGTTTTTTCGTTGGGCATGACGTGATTCCATCATGGAGCCTCCTTTGATCTACTTGTGAATGTAAGAAAGATGGTGCTTAACAGATTTCTTGAAACTTTTTGCGTTATCGATAAAGTGTACGGATAAAGGAAGTTGTTCGATATGATTTTTGGCCCAACTCTTTAAGACATTCCCAAAGTTAGAGTTGCTATCAATAGCGACGATCCCACAATCACCGCCACCGGCACCAGATGTCTTAGCGGCGCCACCAAAAGATTCAGCGATTTGGCAAAGCTTAGATAATGATTCGGTTTCGATGTTTACCCCTGAATTAGTGCCCAGTTGTTTTAAGAGGTCACGGTTATAACGGATTTCATTTTTAATTGCTTCAAGATCTTGACGATGAAAACCATCAACCATTCGTTGGATACACGATTTACTTTTTTCAAGAAAATGATGATATTCGGTTTGGCGACGGGCTTTAAAAAGAGAAATTTTATCAACAAGTTGGGAAGTTGATGCTGGTTTACCAGTCCAGCCAATTAAAAGCTCTAAGTTTTTAGGAGCGGTTAGAGACTCAATATTAAGATCAGGCCAAGGTAAGTCAATGATTGTCTTTAGGTCAAGGTACTTACGTTGTTGGGCAAGCCACTGCCGATCAAATGAATGGTAGGAAATCCAACCACCGTATACAGAAGCGGCAACATCCCCCAACGAACCATTTCCTTGAACTTCAAAATGGGCAATTGCAGCTAATTTAAAGATTTGATCTTTGTTAACGGGCAAATTATAGAACCGACAAAGGGCCTTAACAGTTGCTACAGTAACAGCCGCAGAGGAACCAAGGCCATATTTTCGACCATTAGCACTGTCTAATTGACTGTCAATATGGATATTAAATATTCGTAAGTCGCGACTAAAAGTACGAGCATATTCTTCTGTAACCCTAATAGCAGAAAGAATGTAAGAAAAAGGATTGTCACGCTTATCAACTACCATTTGGTCTCCTAAACGTCGCCAAGATAGTTGATCGTTATTATACTGGCGACTAATAATTTGGCCAACTTCTTGCACGCTTTCCTCAATCGTACAGGTAACAAACTGATCCAATGCAACTAAAATTGCAGGATAACCATTTTCAACAACAGCATATTCACCGGCAATATATAATTTACCGGGAGCTTTTTCAGTAATCAAAATTTAAAGTCCCCTTATCATTAAATTTTATTCATTCCAAATCTTTATTCCAGGTCCCGGTTGTGAAACCACCAACCGTTCTGGGCCAACGATATTGCTTAATTCTTCAACAATTTTATTCCGGTTCCCTCGGTCGTAAATCACTTTAACGTTCGGACCAGCATCCATCGTATAATAGCAGTTTACTCCCTGGTTGCGCAAGTCTTCCACTGCTTTAATGATGGTTAGCGTTTCACCATTAAAGTAGGTAAAACCGGGGTCAGCTGAAAAGGTAAGTGCGTGCATCCGAAGGGCATTTTCTTCAGCAATATGGCCGATTTGGTCAATATCTTTTGCTTTGATAGCTTTCTTTATAGCAACCATATCATTCGCTACCACTTGGCGCCAAGCATCATAGTAGGGTGAAGTTTCAACACTGGACTGCATTCCAGATCGACTCGAAACTTTTTTCTTTTTTGTATCAACTAAGACTGCTAACATCTCGATTGGAAAATCAACATTTTCTAAAACTGGTTGTGCAAAGGACGAGTCATCGTCAGTTCCTTTTTGCCATTCAACCAGTCCACCATAAATAGACCTAGTTGCCGAACCGGATCCACGACGGGCAAGTCTTGATAGGTCACGGCTTGAGAGGTTTAATCCGGCCGCTACACTGGCTGCTCCTGCTAAGGCAGCAAAGGCGGAAGCTGAAGAAGCAAGGCCAGCAGCAGTTGGAACATGATTAATTGAGTCTACCCGTGCGAAAGATTTTATCCCACTTAGTTGACGAACAATATCTAAAACATGAGCTACTTTTTGGGCCTCTTTCTTACTAAGGATATGTTGATCGATGGCAACTAAGTCTGAAGTAAGATGGTTATCAAAATTTACGGTAGTTGTGGTGTAAAATTCATTAAGTGTAAGGGAGAGACTGTCAGTTTGTGGAATGATTAAATCTTGATCCTTCTTTCCCCAATATTTAACAAGCGCAATGTTAGTATGTGCTTTTGCAGTTGCCATTAGTTATTACCTCGCTTATCAAGTGGTTGGAGCCAAATATCATGCGCACCGTTCTCTTTTAGAATGCTTGCAAGGCGGCGAGCCCCCATAGCTGTTTGCATTAAAGCGATCATGCAACCGCCACGACCACCGCCAGTTAATTTAGCACCGAGAGCACCATTGTCACGTGCAACATGAATAAGGTGATCTAATGCCGGGTCTGACACGTTAAGAGCAGCTAAATCAGTTTGCGCAAAGTTAAGCGCGTCGCCTAATTTTACAATGTCATTTTGCGCAAGATAGCCTTTTGTTTGGTTTACTAATTCACCGAGGTGCTTAATATGTTCCTCAGCTTTTTCGTTGTTGTTTTTTAATTCATCTTTAACTGCTAAAATAGCTTCCTTAGTAGCACCCTTTTTTCCGGTATCAGCAATTACTAAAGAGGCATCAAGG
Organism: Limosilactobacillus reuteri subsp. reuteri; assembly: GCF_000016825.1. Taxonomy (NCBI): domain Bacteria; kingdom Bacillati; phylum Bacillota; class Bacilli; order Lactobacillales; family Lactobacillaceae; genus Limosilactobacillus; species Limosilactobacillus reuteri. The sequence goes on from NC_009513.1 coordinate 971,540, forward strand.
TTCATTTCAATTGGTACCCCAATCCGCCCCTTAACATAAAAAAGCGGTTTATCTGAACTGACAGTAGCAGCGTCTAAACCGGATGGACTACGATGTGTAATTTGTTCCTCAACATCTGCAAGCTGAAGCAATAATGTTCGATCAAGCGGTTCATCATAATAGTCAAAGAATGCCCGAATAATTGCAATCGCGCTGGCAGCAGACGACCCCATTCCTCGTTCTGCAGGTAATTGACTTTCAATTTTTAAGTCCCAACCAGTTTCTTGGTCATTAAACCTTGCAGATAAAGTGTCAATTAATTTTTTAATTCCAATCATGGAAGAAGGTAAATTTTCTAAACTACCATGATAATAACGGCTTTTAATAATTCGCTGGTTATCTTGGCGACTGCTGAGCGTAACTGATAATTGAACGCTTGGCAATGGTAAGGCTATTGCCGGTTGACCGTATACTACGCTATGTTCTCCCATTAAAATGATTTTCGCATGGCTAGTACCAATCCCTTGTTGTTTCACCATCGTAACCTACTTTCTACATAAAAATTCAAACTTAATCATAGCATAAAACAGTGATTCTAGCTAAAAACGATTGTGGATGTTACCAAATCTAAACATTTTAGCACAAAGAAAGGCCGATTCGTGTAAAAATGAGAAATTTATAGTAGAATGGTGTATCATTTAGTTTAGAATAATTAGTAACTTATATAATAACTTCGGAGAAATATGGTGATAGTGTGACACAGCGTAGTAGTCAGCGCACAAAAAAGCGTGACAAGAAAGCGCCAATCTACTCAGTTGTTGATTTAGAAACGACCGGAACGAATGTTAATCATGGTGATCGAATCATTCAAATCGGTTGTGTTCTCGTTCAAGATGGCGAAATCATAAATCACTTTGAAACAAAAATAAATCCACGAGAGAAAATTCCTCGTTCAATTGTTCAATTAACAGGAATTGAAGATAAAGACGTACGAAAAGCACCTTTATTTGAGGATATTGCTGGAACTATTTATAGCTTGCTGGCGGAAACGACCTTTGTGGCTCACAATGTTAATTTTGACTTTCCTTTTCTAAATGCAGAATTAGAGCGAGCTGGATATCCTTCATTGTCAATTCCAGCAATCGATACTGTGACCCTTAGTCAGATTCTTCTTCCTACTGCAAAGAGTTTCCGTTTACGAGACTTAACTAGTTCGTTGCACATTGAGCATGATCACCCTCATAGTGCAGTATCAGACGCTGAGGCAACAGCAGACTTACTTAATGACTTGCTAAAACGAGTTCAAGAATTACCAACGCTTACGCTTGAAAAGATTACTCAGTTGAAGCTCAACTTACCTCAACAAACAGCTGGGGTTTTTGATGCTGAGTTACAGCGTCGACGTAAATCGCCCCAGCCATTAAGTGAAGAGCTGTATGTCTCGCACGGAATTGTTCTTCATAAATCGCGGCCAATCACTGCTAATAGTCAGCGGGAAAAGCATAAATATCCTTCAACTAAAAAGGCAAAGGAAAAGCTATACGGAGATACGTTGAGACTGCGGCCTGTTCAAGCAAAAATGATGAACAGCATTTACAATAATTATACTCATGATGAACCCAAAAATATGATTGTTGAGGCTGGAACTGGAGTAGGGAAGACATTGGGCTACCTTTTTCCGCTAAGTTATGTTGCATATCCCGATAAGAAGATTGTCGTCAGCACAGCAACCAATATCCTCCAGCAACAAATTATTGATACATCAATCGCGCAACTAAACAAGGTGTTGCCTTTTAAAATGAATAGTGTGATTATCAAGGGAAACGCTCATTATATTGATATTGCACGTTTTGTTCATTCCTTAAGCGTAATTGAAGATTCGAAGCTCGTTCAGTTATTAAAAGCTAAAATTTTAGTATGGCTGCTTTCGACGCAAAGTGGGGACCTTGATGAACTTAATTTAAATTCTCAGCAGTCGCCATACTTTACTGAAATTCGTCATCAGGGTATTCGGAGCTTGAATCCAGTAAATGCCTTTTACCATGATGATTTTCTCGTTCGGCGGGAAAAACGGCTTCATCAAGCTGATATTATTATTACGAATCATGCGTATTTGGTTGCTCATGCCCAGGAATTAGGGGATGGAACTCGTCGCCCATACTTAGTAATCGATGAAGCTCAGCACTTAAGCGAAAGTATCTTAAAACGGTCCCGGCGAACATTTAATTTTCAAAAATTACGTACGGCCGTTCATGTAATGTCTGGGTTAGTTAATAATGGTAATGACCGAAATTTAACCGATATTTTCGCTGAACAGGCACTAGGCAGTTATAATGTTGAATTGCTTCGTGGCGATCTCAATGCAGTAGAAGAAGCAGTTGACCTTTTCCAACAAGCCCTTTACCGTCAATACATGGCAAGTGCCACTAGTAATCCCGACAATGAATTAATTGAACAACCATTGCGAAATGATCAGGTGATGTCTCTCTTAGATATTAGTGGACCCGTGATGATGAAGCTAGAGCAAGCATTAAGCAGTGTGCAGCTTCATTTTTCTGCCCTCAGTCATCTGTTTAGCAGTCAGCCAGACCGGTGGTTGTTAAGTGATCGTTACCTTATGAGCCAATTTCAGAGTCAGCTTGCAAAATTAATTGAGGCCGATCAGACATTAAATGAATTTAACGAAACGCTTCAACAACAAGGAGAGGCTGCTGCTTTTTGGATTACTATTCGCCAATCAAGTGAACAAAGTGCCTTACAGCTTAGTGGGGGGCTATTGGAAGCAACCCATTACCTCACAAAGAATGTTTATCCATATTTTGCTCAACCATTATTTGTGGGAGCGACATTGTTTACATCGCCACGATCGCCGTATCTTTACCACCAATTAGATTTAGAGCGCAATAATACTTTAACGCGTCGATTCGCATCTCCATACAATTACAAACAGAATGCTAAATTATTGATTGCAGAAGATGCCCCAGTACCGAGCGCGCAAAATAACAGTGATTACATTAAATACCTCAGTGACACGATTTACCAATTAACGAAGAATGCTGATTATCAGACAATGATTTTATTCAACTCATTGGTGATGATTGAGCAGATATATAGCCAACTTCGTGAAACGGATCTATTTGATCAGCGAGATATTTTAGCCCAAGGAATTACGGGTAATCGTGATAAAATCTTAAAACAGTTTAGTGGTGGAAAAAATTCGATCCTTCTTGGTGCTTCTAGTTTTTGGGAAGGGATAGATTTACCAGAGTCCGCTCTTGAACTCTTAATTATTACGCGCTTACCGTTCGATTCGCCTGATGAAATAATGAATCGTGCTCATAATAAGTTACTTCAGCAGCAGGGGAAAAATCCGTTCTATCATTCAGAATTGCCAAAAGCAACGATGCGGTTACGTCAGGGGATTGGACGATTATTACGGACAGAAGATGATCATGGGGTGGCAGTAGTTCTTGATCCACGACTACAGACAAGACGGTATGGGAAGACGATTTTGAGTAGTCTGCCCACTGATTTACCGGTTAATAGCAAAAAAACTGCTGACTTGATTTCAATTACTCAGAAGTTTTTACGAAATGGTAAAGAGGACAAAGTTAATTAAACTTTATCAACTTTTAATTACCGATTTCTGGTATAATCAAAAACGATTGTCATATAAGAATCTAAAAAACTAAAGAGATAAGAGGGAAAAGATATGCAAAGTCGACGTGAAGTTCAACGTGAACAAAGTCGCGGTTCCTCAATGCGGACAATTCGTAACCTTTTGATTGCGATTTTACTAATCTTGTTAATAGTGTGGAGTGTTTTTGCAGTTAGCAATCAGCCACGAAATTCAGCGCGACGACAGACGATTTCACTTGCTGAAAAATATGCTCATCTTCAATCTCCTGACCAATTTTATATTTATAATCGAGAGAATACTTACTATACGATTAGTGGCAAGAATCAGCAAAACCAACCGATCCTGGTTATGGTTCCCCAACACGGTGGCAAGATCAGAGTTCTAAAACAATCAAGTGGGATTACTGCTGCGAGAGTACGAGCGATGACAAAATCAAATCGTGATCCGCGAGAAATTTTAAAAGTTGCTCCCGGGATATTTAATGACAAGATTGTCTGGGAAGTAACATATCGTAATCAAAAAGGGAATCTCTGCTACGATCTGATTAATTTTAAGACTGGACAATATGTTCAAAATATTAATAATCTTTAATAAAAGCTGAAACTAATAGAGGCTGGGATTACTCAGTCTCTTTACTTTTGCAAAAATATTTTGTTAAGAGAGGGGCTGATTAAATGACAGATGCAAGCCTTTTACAGCATTACTTGCAGGCGGGAGAAACAAATATAAGCAACTTATTGCTCCATCATTATAAAGAACTGGGGATGACAACTTCTCAATTTGTCTTATATCTTCAGTTTAAATCTTACCAAGATCGGGGAATAATGAATCCGGATGTTCGCACAATTGCAAAGAACTTAGGAACAAAAGAGCGGCAGGTGTTTGAACAGCTTCACCAGATGATGACAAACCATCTTGTTGAGCAGAAGATGCGAAAAATGGAAGACGGCAAAGAAGATGCAATATATGATTTTTCGCTCCTTATCAACAAATTAGCATTGCTCAATGAGAATGACCAAGAGGCAGCGGTTAAGGTTGAAAATACTAATAGTCGGGTTGAGACATTTAATCAGCTAGAGGCCGAATTTGGCCGGCCCCTCTCATCAATGGAATTGCAAATTGTTAATGACTGGCTGGATAAAGATAATTATTCGGCAATAATGATTAAACTTGCTTTACGGCAGGCAGTAATGAATAGTGCGTTAAATCTTCAATATATGGACCGAATTCTACAAAGCTGGGATCGTCAGGACTTACGAACAGAAAGAGATATCAATGAGCATGAAAAGAGGTTTGAACAGCGAAAAGAGGCTGGACAAAAACCAGAAAAGAAGACATTGAAAAAGCCTAAAATACCGATTTATAAATTAGGCGAATAAAATTAAATAAAGGGTGGTTGACATGGAAAAATCTTCTTCTCAAGTAATGAAGGGAATTATATGGGCAGCGGTTGCCTCTGCTATGTGGGGAATATCCGGAACCGTTTTGCAACTTATCTCACAAAATTTAGCAATTCCTGCTACGTGGATGCTCTCAATGCGGACTTTTTCAGCAGGAGTGATTTTATTAGTAATTAGTGTATTTTTATATGGAAAAAAGATTTTTAACGTATTTAAGACACGAGCAACAGCTATTTCAGTTATTAGTTATGCTATTTTAGGATTGATGGCAAACCTGCTTACGTTCTATTATGCTATTCAAACAGGAAATGCCTCAGCAGCAACAATTCTTCAGTATCTTTCCCCACTTTTTATTGTGTTAGGTGGAATTGTTTTTATGCATCGTCGTCCGTTCAGGAGTGACATTATTGCGTTTGTTGTTGCTTTGATTGGGGTAGCATTATGTATCACGCGTGGTAACTTTACTCAATTAGCTTTACCATTTGTATCCCTTCTCTGGGGGTTGGGATCTGGAATTACAGCTGCGTTCTATGTTGTTCTTCCACAACGAGCTGCTGATGAGAATCCGCCAATTGTTGTCCTCGGCTGGGGGACGATGATTGCCGGAGTCTTATTTAACCTCTACCGGCCATTCTGGGTCAATCCACCACATATTACTACCACATTAGTAGCATCAGTTGCGACAGTGGTATTATTCGGAACGATTTTACCATTTGGAATTTTGCTTCATGCAACTAGGTATGCCCCTTCTGATGTAGTTAGTATCATGGATGCCGTTCAACCAATTACAACTTCGATTTTAAGTGTAATCTTCTTTAAATTGAACTTGAATTGGGCAGAAATTTTAGGAATTATTTTAGTAATTATTGCCGTCTATATTCTACAAAATGGTCGGCGAAAACATACAATTCATTATTAAAAAGTTGATAATAAAAAGGATTGCGGAGAAAAATTCCACAATCCTTTTTATTATCTTCAATTTTTAAAAGATCTTATCATGGGTTGGCTGTGCTAGGTTGCGTAGCAGGGGCAAGGCTAGAACTTGAGCTTTGTGCGGGTGCAGATGAACTTGAACTAGCCGGAGCACTACTTGATGAAGATTCAGTTGGGGCATTGTTTCGTTCTTCTGTACGACTTTCGCTGCTACTATTTGAAACAGAACTGGAAGAAGATGAAGACGATGATGATTCGCTTGAGCTAGAAGTGGAACTGCTATCACGATCATCCGATGTATCTTCAGTATAATCGAATGCCCATTTTGAATCACGAATTACAAGCTGACGTTTACCTTTAACTCGAACAGCTTCAACAGTGTCTGGCATCGTCCAATCAGATGCGTGATTTTGGCTGTCAAGGTATTGCATTAAGTCCTTGTAAAGTAATTGCGCTGACTTTACATATTGTTCTGAAATACTGCCACCAGGTTCGAGTGGGTGGTCATAACCAGTCCAAACTGCAATTGAGTAATTCTTAGTATAACCGGCCATCCAGGAATCCATTACGCCAGACTGGCTAGAATTTCCCGGGTAGTTTGTCGTCCCTGTCTTACCAGCTTGGTTAACACCGTCAAGTCGAGCGTCAGTTGCGCTTCCTTGTGAGTCTGTGAAAACTCCTTTAAGCATATCAGTGATCATGTAGGCAGTAGCCTTATTCATTGCGCGTTTACCTTTAGGATTGAATTGTTTTGCTGCACCATCTTGAGTAGTAATCGAGCTAATGTAGTAAGGCTTGTAGTAAGTACCACCATTAGCAAAGGCCGCATATGCAGCAGAAACTTGAAGTGGAGAGATATACAAAGCAATCCCGTTTTGTAAAGTATATGGTTGTTTTTGCGAAATTCCTAATCCATCAAGGAAAGAAGTAGCACGCTTAATCCCAACGGCTTGCAATGCGCGAATAGCAGGAACATTCCGTGATTGAACTAAAGCCTCACGCATTGTCATATTGCCCTTGTACTTTTTATCAAAATCATGAAGGACAGTATTGGTACCAGGAAAGACAAACCGCGTATCAGCAATTGATTTGAAAGTTGGCCATTGCAAGTATTCGATAGCCGGACCATAATCCATTAATGGCTTTGCGGTTGACCCAGAACTACGGTTACTTTGCACAGCCCGGTTAAGGCCATACACAACATTTCCTGTGTGACGGCCACCAAGCATGGCAATGATTTGCCCGTTATGGGGATCGGTAACAGCAACTCCGGCTTGCATCTTGTCATTTTGGAACTGAACGTTTTTGTTTGCAGCGTCGTAAAGATGTTGTTGCGCATCAAGGTCAAGATTGGTATGAACCTTTAACCCATCACTATAAGGATTGTATCCTTGTGCTTGTAAATCAGCAAGAACCTGTTTTACATAAGGGTCAACAACCTTAGAATCGACAGCAGTTCCACTTCCTGAAATATTACCGTGATCAGGATCTAAACCAGCAGTAACGCTTTCACTTGCTGCTTGGTTAGCCTGGGATTGGGTAATGTAATTGCTGCGAACCATCGCATTCAATACTTCATTTCGCCGTTGCGTTGCATACTTTGTGTTGCTTACAAGTGGATTATAGTAAGTAGGAGATTGTGGCATTCCGGCGAGAAGGGCTAATTGGGAAAGATCAAGATCGTTTAAATCTTTACCGTAGTAGTACTGAGCTGCGGTTTGCATTCCATAAATTCCATTGCCCATGTAAACCTTGTTGATGTAAAAATCAAGAATCTGACTCTTGCTAAAATGCTGCTCAACATTAATAGCAAGCCAAGCTTCTTGGGCTTTTCGTTTTAATGTTCGATCAGAGGCCGCTGTTGAGAAAACGGATAATTTAACTAACTGTTGAGTCAGCGTACTTCCCCCCTGCATCCCGGCTGAACGACCAAAAACATTAGAAGTGGCTGCTCCAAGAATTCGAATTGTATCAACACCATGGTGCTTGTAGAAGCGGCGATCCTCAATTGAAACAACAGCATTTTTTAACTGCTTTGGAATTTGATTATCCTTGGCATATTCTCGTTTCTGTGCTCCTAAACGAGAAATTACTCGATTTTGATCATCGTAAATAGTCGTAATACTCTGACTTGTTAAGTCGCTTCTACTAATCTTAGGAGCGCTTGAGGCATAGTAGAAAAATAAAGCTGCAGATGCCACCATTAATAGAACGACGATTCCTGCTACCCATAGCAAGATTTTCTTTATTAAGCCGCCAACATTGCGCTGTTGATTGTCATTGTTATTATGACGCTCACTACGCGTTGACTGATTATCATTTGACATAGTAAACTCCTTTACGCTTTTGCAGCAATTATTTTATCAACTGCGTTTAAATATGGTAAACGCGGATTGAGTTGATAATGAATTTGATAGCCTTCTTTAGCGATATCAGTTCGCAAAATTGATTTACGGCCGCCGTTTTGCTGTTGGTCCCAATATTTAAATAGGTTGGAAGCGGGAAGCAGGTATAGCAGGTCAAGCTCCGTAAATTTAATGAAAGCAAAACAAATTCCCCCCTGTGCTACACATTCACGCATATGCTGAATTTGGTGGGGATGAAAGTTCTTTAATGGAAAAGAATTTTTATTACGTGTTTCTTTAGCATCAAAATCAATGTAATATCCACGGTACACCCCATTGTAATCAGTAGTTGATGGACGTCGAAAATATGCTTCTTTAATAACAGCCGCACTCCGCTTGGGGTAATCAACTTTTACAAGCTGAATAGGGGTAGGCTTTTTATGAATAACAGCAATGTGGCGAGCTAAATAGTACTGATTACTATGATTGATCTCATCCTCTAACGACATCCCACGTTTAGCATAAATAGATTGATGTGGTGTCGGTAATTCATTATGTGTATTATAGTGTTGTACAGGTTGCTGACCATTGGGATAGTGAATGGTCACGGCGATCACTCTCCTAACTAGAGATTTATTATACCAGACTAGTTGCATAATGATTGATACAAGATGATTACAAGTTTAAGTTAAGAGGCTTTATACCTGTTTATTTAGGGAGGATTTTATGAAGAGAGTGTGGGTTACTGGTTATCGAAGTTACGAACTAAATATATTTAAGGATAATGATCCCAAAGTTCAAGTAATAAAAGAGGTTCTTAAAAATTATTTAAGGGCCCAATTGGAATTAAATGATGATGAATTCTGGGTAATAACTGGCCCACAAATGGGAACGGAAAGATGGGGACTCGAAGCTGCCTTAGAACTCCAAGCTGATTTTCCGCAATTAAAAACGGCTTTAATGTTTCCCTTTGCAGAATTTGGTAAGCAATGGAATGAAAATAACCAGTTAAAGCTGACGAGTATTACTCAGCAAGTTGATTTTTTTGCTAATGTTTCAGATAAACCTTATCAATCCCCGCAACAATTGAGAAATTATCAGCAGTTTATGCTTACACATACTGATGAAGCTTTTCTTCTTTACGACCCAGAGTATCAAGGAAAAACTAAGTATGATTATGAGATAATTCAAAAATATAAAGAAGAAAGTGAATATTCAATGACTTTTGTTGATTTTGATGAACTTCAAGAAGAGGCAGAAGAATGGGCTGAGCGTCAAAGGGAAAAAGATGAATTTTAACCTTGCATTTTTTCTTTGATTTGGTATTATAGTTATTGGACTACGCAAACTAAACAATTGAGGTGTTTAAGTTGGATAACATAAAATTTACTCCACAAGATATTTTGCATAAGCAATTTAAGGAGAGAAATATTGGCAAAGGCTACGATGAAGCGGATGTTGATGCTTTCTTAGATGATGTTATTAAAGACTACGACACCTATAATAAAGAACTTGAACGTTTAAATGATGAAAATGAACGTTTGAGAGCAAAGGTTGATGAATTAAATCGCCAAGTAGAAGTTGGTTCATCTATGAGTAACCAAACTGCTTCCCGTCAACCTGTATCGAGCGCTACGAATATGGATATTTTAAAGCGTCTATCTAATCTAGAACGTCGCGTATTTGGTTCACAATTAGATGGTAACGATAATAATGACTCACATTTGCTTTAGTGCGTGTCGAATAGTTTATTAATAATTTTGCAAGTTTTGGGTAATTGAGCACAGCTTATGTTGTGTTAGGAAGGTCCATGCTCGCACAGGCTGCGATGCCTGTAGTGTTTGTGCTCGCTGAAAAAATAAGGCGGGGCACCATTTTATGGTGACGGCGGAAAAACGGACTAAGGTTTTAACTATGTCTTAGTATTCCTGAAAAGTGCCACAGTGACGATACAATATTGGAAACGATATTGGTGGAACGCGGTAAACCCCTCAAGCGGTAAACCCAAACTACGGTAGGGGAGCTTTGGATAGCAAATTGAAGTGATTCCAGGGGAGAGTATTTCGATACTCTGAGATAGATGATTACCTCGATATAATTATGCCTGATAATTATATTACGACAAAACATGGCCTACAGATACTTGCATACAGGCACCCGAGTTCGCTCGGGTTTTTTTATTTTAAAAATCAGAGTATGGTTTTATTGGTTCTTTTTTGTAGAATGCGTTAATAATTACTCGCTTGAAGTAAAAAAGTTAAATGGTGATAAATTAAATTTTAGAAGTTTAAGATAGATATCACTTAAAATAGCAATAAAATATAAATAATCATTTCATTTTACTGCAAGCGCGCCTATAATGTTAATGGAGTAAAAAATGAGTTATTTGTGAGTTAACTTATCTCTCGATTAATAAAAATATCAGATAATAAAGTTAGGGAATTATGGATAATAAGAGAATAAAAATTGTATATATGTCGTTTTCTGGGAATGTACGATCATTTACCCATCGGCTTCAAGAATACGCAACACAACAGCATCATTTAAATAATGAAAATCCTTTAATCGATTTATTGGAGATTTCAGAGGAGACACTTCCGACCGAAAGCGATAGTAAATTTTTTGTTTTACTACCAACATATATGATCGGTGGAAGTAGATTCACACCGACGTTAACAGAAATCTTAACAACACCAATGCACGATTATTTGGAAAGTTATGATAATGTTAAACGTTGTGCAGGAATAATTGGCAGCGGGAACTTAACCTTAGGGAAGATGTATGTAATAACTGCCAAGACATACGCTAAGGAATACGGTTTGCCTTTATTGGATGCATTTGAATCTCGTGGCACCACCCGGGATATTGAACGCATTTACAAAATATTAACTGATAAAGCAAATGAGGATTCATTAATGTAGTTAGGTTAAAGTCAACTACCATTCATAAACAAAAGAGATTGCAAATTTTTCGTTTTGCAATCTCTTTTGTTTCTTCTTGCAGCTTCTTTTCATTTTGAAGCAACATAAGGTAAAATAACTAATAGGAATAAGTCTAAAGGAGAGTTTAATGTGCAAACATATCAGTTAATTGCTACTGCTGCTGCAGGTATTGAAGCATTAGTAGGAAAAGAACTAAGAGACCTTGGCTATGAAGTCAAAGTAGAAAATGGTCGGGTGCGTTTTCAAGGGACAATGAAGGATGTTATTCGGACTAATCTCTGGCTACGGACAGCAGACCGAGTAAAGATTGTTGTGGGTGAATTCGATGCTCGGTCTTTTGAAGAATTGTTTGATCGTACTGAAAACATCGCATGGGAAGATTTTTTGCCAATTGATGCGAATTTCCCAGTAGAAGGAAAAAGTCATAACTCACAATTGCATAATGTGCCAAGTGTTCAAGCAATCACTAAAAAGGCGATTGTTCAACGTCTCAGTAATGCATACCATCGGCGGACTCGTTTAGCCGAAACTGGTGCCACTTACCCGTTAGAAGTAGCGATTAATAAAGACCATGTTCTTCTTACGTTAGATACTAGTGGAGAGGGGCTTTTTAAGCGTGGATATCGTAAAAATAAAGGTGGAGCACCGTTGAAGGAAAATATGGCAGCCGCCTTGGTGATGCTGGCTCACTGGTTTCCAGATAATCCATTTGTCGATCCTGTATGCGGTTCGGGAACGATTCCAATCGAAGCCGCATTATACGGTCATAATATTGCGCCGGGCATCAACCGTTCATTTATTAGTGAACAATGGGTTAACTTAGTTCCAGATGGTTTATCTGATGAAGTTCGGGATGAAGCCGATTCCTTAGCAAATTATGATATCGAATTAGATATCCACGGATATGATATTGACCAAAACATGATTGATATTTCTCAAGAAAATTCTCGTGCGGCAGGTTTAACTCATGATATTACGTTTAAGCAATTAGCCGTAAAAGACTGGCAAACAAGCGAAGTTAATGGAGTTATCGTTGCTAACCCGCCATATGGTGAACGGCTAAGTGATAAGAAATCAGTTCACGAACTTTACCGGCAGATGGGTGAGTTATATCGTCCATTAACCACATGGAGTAAATATATTTTGACGGCTGATATGGAATTTGAAAAGTATTATGGAGCACCCGCTACCAAGCGTCGTAAACTTTATAACGGTGCTTTACGAACAGATCTCTACCAATATTGGGGTAAAAAAGATCGCTCCAAGCCCTTAAATAGCAAGGGTTTCAACGAAAATGCTGTTTTAAAAACGTCAAAAGGGGGATAAAAGGGGGAAATTCTCCCAATAATAAAAGCCTTAGTAGGAGTTACATTGTAACGACCGCTAAGGCTTTTTCTCTGTTTGGTGGCTGATAGAACACGTGGATGATATAATTAAGACGATATGCTGTTTTCTAAAATCACTCTATTTTGTGGAGGGCCTGATTTGCTAAATTATGTGCTCCACGATTTTGACTTTCAGGAATCCACTGGGTAACAACCGTTGGAAAGTGTTGGAGGAGAGGATTTAGTGCTGCTAATTCTTTTTGGTAATGTTTTGTATAATTTTTGCCGATTGCGTCACTTAAGATACGACTATCAGTATAAAATAGGATTGTTTCATTATTGCTAAAGTGATCAATTAAATATTTAAATCCAAAGTGAGCTGCAGCAAATTCGCCATGGTGATTATCCATTTTTTCCTTATCTACTGGAATTGCAAGCTGAATTTGCTTATGATTGGCAATTATTATTATTCCCAAACCAGTAGGGCCCAGGTTTCCTTTTGTTGCAGCATCTGTAAAGATTTTGATCATAAAAACTACCTCTTTTCTGAAAGGATGACATTTATAATTATGGAAGAAGAAACTCGTTATTTTTACCAACCAGACCTTACGGGGACAATTATTAGCTGGTGTTGGACTTTTCTCTTCTTTATTGCCGGTCTCGTAATTTGGCTTGAAATTACTCATTTTCAGTGGCTCAGCGCGCTCTTTTTTGCAGTTTTTGTAATCCTTGCCTTATTAGAATGGCGGCGACGAACCGTAGTAATCACTCCGACTAAAATGGTGTTTAATCGCTTGTTACAAAAACAGTACCTCGTTATCCCCATCTCTGATATTCGTCAGCCAGAGTTTACCAAGCATACGGTGACAATTACTGTGAATGGAGAGGTAATGAGTTTTACCTTTACCACCAAAGCAATTGCACGTTTGAAATTGGCATTGAAACAACAGGGGGTTCAATAATTGTTACTAGGGATCGCTATTGTAATTATTTTAATTTTAACAATTTGTGACCAATTATTAAAATCTTGGGTTGCTTCTTCAATTGTTCTTGGTGGTAGTAAGCAGTTGATTCCTGGTATTATTGAGTTAACTAATTTACGAAATTCAGGGGCTGCTTGGAGCATTTTTGAAGGGCAACAAACTTTTTTTACCATTATAACTATTGTTGCGATTATTGTAATTGGTTACTTTATCTGGCAGTACCGTAAAAATATTCCTATGCTAATTGGCTTATCATTGATTATGGCAGGAACAATTGGCAACTTTATCGATCGGTTAAGACAAGGGTATGTTGTGGACATGTTTGAAACAACATTTATTAATTTTCCAATTTTTAACATTGCGGATATGTGCTTAACAATTGGCGTAATCTGGCTAATAATTTGCATCTTAAAGGAGAAAGACTAACAAATGTCTGAAGAATTAGAATTAACAATTGATGGTGAGATGGTGGGAAGGATTGATAAGCAGCTTGGTCATCACTTTGATCAATTTTCCCGATCACAAATTCAACATTGGATAGAAGATGGTCACGTCCTTGTTAATGGCAAGCAGGTAAAGCCTAAATATAAGTTGCTTGTAGGTGACCACGTCCAAATAATTCCAGAAGAACCACAAAAAATTGATTTAGCACCTGAGGATATTCCTCTTGATATTGTATATGAAGATGATGATGTTATTGTCGTTAATAAACCGCAGGGGATGGTCGTGCATCCAGCACCAGGTCATCCAGATCATACGCTTGTGAATGCTCTTTTATATCATTCACCACTATCAACTATTAACGGAGAATTTCGGCCAGGAATTGTTCATCGGATTGATAAGGATACCTCAGGACTATTGATGGTAGCCAAAAATGATATGGCGCACCGTTCTTTGACAGCTCAATTAAAGGCAAAAACTAATAAACGAGAATATGTTGCGCTTGTGCATGGAGTTATAAAAGAAGATAAAGGAACAATTGATGCTCCATTGGGTCGCTCATTAAAAGACCGTAAGAAACAGGCAGTTGTAGTTGATGGACGTCATGCGGTAACCCATTTTAATGTGTTAGAACGGTTTAAGAATTATACCTTAGTTGCTTGTCAGCTAGAAACGGGACGAACCCATCAGATTCGCGTTCATATGAAATATATTGGTCATCCACTGGCAGGAGATCCGTTGTATGGGCCTCGAAAAACACTCGCTGGCAATGGCCAATATTTACATGCTCGTTTGTTGGGCTTTAAACACCCCCGAACAGGTAAAGAAATGGTTTTTACGGCTCCATTACCAGCTTATTTTGTAAAAATGCTTGAACATTTACGCAAGACCGACCAATAAAATTATTGTGTTTAATTTGGAGAACGTTCATAATAATATTGATCAATTATTAACAAAGTTTTAGGAGAGTGGGACAGTGACAGCACGATACCTAATATTTGAAGATGGCTCAATTTTCGCTGGCGAAGGTTTTGGTTCACCAGCTGTTACTTTTGGTGAGGTTGTTTTTAATACCAGTATGACTGGTTATCAAGAAATCATCACTAATCAGGTTTACAATAACCAAATTGTCGTTTTTACCCAGCCAAATATTGGGAGTTACGGCATTCAACGTAATATTTATGAATCCATTGTACCGACAATTAAAGGAATTATTGTTCGTTCCCTTGCTGATGCTGGAACTAATGATAACGGACGCCAATTGACTCTTGATAAATACCTTCAACAAATGAACATTCCGGGAATCACTAATATTGATACACGGGCAGTAGTTCATAAATTAAGAAAAGCTGGAAAACCATTAAAAGGAAGCATTGTTCCAGTTCCGGATGATCACGCTTTTGACCAGCTTCATGCGACTGTTTTAACGAACCAGCAAGTTGCTCAAGTCTCTACTTCTAAACCATATCCTAATCCCGGAATTGGGCTAAGCGTTGTTGTGATTGACTTTGGATTAAAGAATGGAATATTGCGGGAATTGAGTCGACGAAAATGTAATATTACTGTCTTACCATATACTGCAACGGCTGAAGAAATATTACGATTAGATCCTGATGGGGTTGTACTTTCAAGCGGTCCAGGGAATCCCAATAATGTTCGTAAGTCAGTCCTGGAAATGATTCGTACTGTCCAAACTAAAGTACCAATGTTTGCTATTGGATTGGGCCATGAATTATTTGGAATCGCCAATGGGGCGGATGTCCAGCAAATTCCAGTTGAACACCATGGCATGAACCATCCAATTCATGAAATCATTACTGACCACATTGTTTATGCAACCCAGGCAGAAGGCTATCTGATTAATCGTAATTCAGTTGACCGCTCCCAGCTTTTTATTACGTATGTTGATATGCTTGATAATAGTGTTCAAGGGCTTCGTCATCGTCGTTATCCGGCGTTTTCAGTTCAATTCTTCCCTGATGGTGCACCGGGCCCTGATGAAACTGATGGCTTATTTGATGAATTCGTCGATACAATGAATAGGAGGGGGGATCGTCATTGATGGAAAAGTTGAAATCTGTATTAATTATTGGAGCGGGAGCCAACGATGTTCAGCATGGAGATGAGCTCGACTCTGCTATTTACCAGGTCTCACGCGTTTTTAAACAAATGAAGATAAAGACTATCTTGGCAGACGATAACCCATTTTCGGTAAGCTTAGAAAACGTTGATCACGGTTGCATTGTCCCATTAAAAGTCGAGAGCCTAGTAGATATTATTAATAAGTTTCATCCAGATGCAATCTTGCCTACTTTAGGTAATCGTCGAGCTTTTGAGCTTACCCAAGAATTGCTAGAAAAAGGAATTATTCGTAAAGAAAATATTCAACTGCTAGGGGTTCCTGAAGCAACTATTCGTCAAATTAATAGTGCTGTTTTGCTTGAACGAACGCTTCGACAAATGGAAGCACCAGTTAAGAAAATCGTAACGGTTAATAATTATCAGGATGCTTTGGATGAGGCAACTAAACTAGGGTATCCAGTTATTATCAGGTCAGTATTACCTAAGAGTAGCAGTACGCGTAAAATTGTGCATGATCGAAGTGAATTGGCAGATGCAGTAAAGGTTTGCTTGAGCCAGTCGCGGGCAGAACAAGTAGTAGTTCAGCAAAGTCTTGCCGGCTATAAGGAAATTGAAGTCGTCGTTCAACGTGATAGTTCTGGAACAATGATGATGTTGTCAATGATTGAGGATATGGACCCAATCGGTATCCATGCTGGTGATTCAATTGCCTTCAATCCTGTCCAGACACTTCGCGATCGACAGATTCAGGATATTCGAGATACGGCTTTTGCTATTACCCGCAAATTAAGAATTGTCGGCACGAACCATATTCAGTTTGCCCTTGATACAAACAGTGATCGTTTTTATGTCATTAAGAGCAGTCCATACTTTGATCGAATTACAGCGTTTGTATCGCAGTCGACTGGTTATCCAATTGCCCAAGTAACAGCACAATTATATGCAGGAAAGCATCTGCGGGACATTGATCTTGGTGAAAATTATGTTCATCATGCGGCTCTTATCGAACCAACAATGGATCATATTGCTGCACGGGTTCCAATATGGGGATTCAACGATTTACCAAAAGCTAGTCGTTTACTTGGAACAGAAAAGCGGTCGGTGGGGACGGTTTTTGGTATCGGCCGAAGTACTATTGAAGCACTTTTTAAAGCTATTGAATCCCGTTATCACGAGCCAGCTGACTTTCATCTTGCCGCTCAAAAGCAATTGACTGATGACCAATTAATCGCCAAAATTGTCCACCCCGAAGCAGGCCGACTTTTTGTATTAATTGAAGCAATGCAGAGAGGGTACTCAGTTAATGAATTAGCAGAGATGACAAAGATTGATCCGTTTTATTTTGAACAGATTAATAAAATGCGGTTGTTGATTCGTGAAATTGCTGATCATCCAAATAAAGAGCCGGTTTTGCAAAAAGCTAAGAGTTACGGCTTGAGTAACCAGCTTATTGCAAGACTGTGGAATACTACCCCTGAACAAGTTTATCAGATGAGTATAGACCACCAATTATTGACAAAGTATAAAGAAATCGAACCATCAGCTGGGGAGTTTGATCAGCATACTAATAGTTTTTACTCTGCTTACGAAGAAGAAAATGAAATTAGTCGAACTTCTCAACCAAGCGCTCTGGTGATTGGGACAGGGGGCTTACGATTAGGATTAAGTAATTCCGGTGATTACTTTGTTGCTATGATGTTAAAAGAACTTCATAATGAAGGCTTTAATAATGTTGTGGTAAATTCAAACCCTAGTTCCGTCACTTTTGATCCAGAGTTAGCTGAAAAACGTTATGTTGAACCGGCAACAATTGAAAATATCTTGCAAATATTACGGATAGAGCAACCCCAGTATTTGTTTATTCCCACTAGTTATGATAAGTTACTAAAATCGTTGCAGAATTATGATCTGGATGTAAAAATTGTTATAATTCCAGATGAATTGCCAACTACTGCTGCTAGTAGCGATAGGCAACGTTACTCCTTCAATTATGTCTATGATGGCAATTATGCTTATCCATTAGGAACAATGACTGATCTTTTTTCACCAATTGCGTTAAACTATCAATCCACCGCTTTACGCTACCCGGCTGATCTTCCTTCATCAACTTACCAAAATCTTAATGACCAGGCTAGTATTGCTGTATTAAAGATGGAACAGCCAGGGTTATACCAAGTGATTTTTGAAGAGAATGATGGTGAATTTAATTTAATGAAAGTTCAACCATTATCATTACCAGAAGTATCCTTTTTATCAAAAGCACTTCATATTAGCTTACCAGGAATTTTTACTCAATTATTCACTGGTAAATTCGATAAAATGCTGGAGCCCAAACCGGTATCAGGGATTGTTAATTATCGTGCAACTTTCCCATTTAAGGCATTGCGAGTTAAGGGTGGAATCCCTGCCCGTAATCGAGTCATTGGTGCGCAGATGCAATTTTTAGGAGAATAATTTAGAGATATAAAGGGAGCGAGACAGAAGTCACTTGTGACTTCGTTTTCGAGCCCCCGCAAGCAACAATAGGCCTCTAACGTTCGGTTTTGCCGGACGTTAGAGGCCATTGTTGTACTGCGTATTTGCTTTTTATGAAAGTAACTTAACTTATGTCACAGTCCCTTTTTAGTTAGAAAGTTTATGCGGTGTTACATAAAGTGTTTTCTGACCTGTAAAAATAACAAAGCCAGGTTTAGCTCCGTTTGGCTTATGAAGTCGCTTGACAGGAAGATAATCAACGGGCACATTATCTGAATCGCGACCTTTAGAGAAGTATGCTGCTAACTGTGCGGCTTCTAGAATCGTATCTTCAGATGGGTTTGTTGAGCGGATTACCACGTGGGAACCTGGGATATCTTTAACATGTAACCAAATTTCATTTTTATTAGCAATTTTAAAGCTAAGACGGTCATTTTGCAGGTTGTTTTTACCTACTAAAACCGTAGTGCCATCACTAGTATGGAATTCTTCTGGAGCACTTACCTTAACTTTTCGTTGCTTTTTCCCGCTTTTCTTCTTTTTAATATAACCCTGTTCTTGCAGTTCCAGTTTGATCTCTTGAATATCAGCGGGAGCAGCTAATTTAATCTGGTTTTCAATGTTTTCAAAGTATTTGATTTCATCATTTGTCAGTTTTAGCTGTTCCTTTACATACTCAACAGAGGTTTTGAGCTTATTATACTTAGTAAAGTACTTTTGGGCGTTGCGCGATGGTGATAATTCTGGAGCAAGCTTGATTTTTAGTGGCTTATTATCATCATAAAAGTTAGGAAGTTCGATTTCTTTCATTCCTGGAGTTAATTTACTAAGATAGGTAGTAAGGATCTCACCACAAATTCGGTACTGATCTGCAGTTGCTGCATCTTGTAATTGTTGTTGCAGTTTTTTTACTTTTCGCCGATCTTTTTTTAGCTCATTCTTCAATACCTTTAACACTTGCCCAGCTAATTCTTTGGAACGATCTTGCTCTGCTTTATTAGCATAGAAGGCATCGAGAAGGGCAGAGAGGGAGTCGAAATGTTGCAACTCACCATCAATATTTAATGGAGGGAACACAGCAAATTGAGTTTTTCCATTAGAGTGGGTGATTAATACTGGCTCTGGATTTTCAAAGTGCTTAAGAAAGTGCTGATAGGTAGCTGGTAAATTATCACTTTGCAGTAATTCTGCAGCTAATTCCCGTGCGGAGTCTTTGCCAAATCCTTGATAATGCTCCTGTAACTGATGACTTAATTCTACTGTGTCATCGGTTTGTCTTACAAGATCAGAGTAGACCTGGTTTGGCAAGTAAGGGTTAACTTTATCTTGCTTTGGTGGCATGACAAAGGTAGCACCAGGTAATAACAGGCGAACCCGATTTTGATCTGAGCCAACATGCTTAATGGTGTCAATGATTTTACCCGTCTTGAGATTAACGAGTGAAATATTACTATGCCGGGCCATAATCTCACTCACAAGAACTAATTGTTGACTATCTCCTAATTCATCACGAGTGTCAAAGGTAATTTTGATAATTCGATCATTATCAACTTGTTCAATTTTATTGACGATTGCACCTTCAAGGTATTTCCGCATTGTCATTGTAAAATTAGTTGGAACCGCCGGATTTTTGTATGGGATCTCAGTAATTTGGATTCGTGGGTATGTTGGATTAGCAGAAATGAGTAATGGGTAGTTGTGCCGGTGAGCACGGATCGTAATGATTAATTCTGCAGGGTAAGGTTGACTAACTTTGGCTACCCGACCAGTAGTTAATTTTTGATCTAGCTCATGGACAATTGCATGAGTAAACAAGCCGTCAAAAGACATTAGTGTAGCCTCCTAAATATTATAATTACAAACGAAAATAGCACTATTAATTATACAGTTTTACATCATTAATGAAAAGTAATGTTACTTTAGTGGACATATTTTTAGTTGGTTTAGGGCCGTCAATGTGGTATGCTTTTTGTATTATGTGGGTGAAATCCGCGTAAAAACGCAATTATTTTTAATTATACAAATTTAGAACATGGAGTTGATAAGATGAAAATTGCTGTTGTTACTGACAGCACTGCCTACCTTTCTCCTGAAGAGGCGGCGGCTAATAATATTCATGTTGTCCCAATCCCAGTGACATTGGATGGTCAAACATACCGTGAAGGTGTTGATATTTCCACCAGTGATTTTTATGAAAAGATGGCAAATTCAAGCTCTTTTCCAACGACTTCCCAAACGCCAATCGGCCAATTGATGGAAGTCTACCAAGGATTAGCTGATGATG
Source organism: Limosilactobacillus reuteri subsp. reuteri (assembly GCF_000016825.1). NCBI lineage: Bacteria > Bacillati > Bacillota > Bacilli > Lactobacillales > Lactobacillaceae > Limosilactobacillus > Limosilactobacillus reuteri. The sequence continues at coordinate 992,369 of NC_009513.1, forward strand.
GGTATGATGCTGTGATTAGCATTCATTTAACACGGGCTATTACAGGATATTTGGATACTGTTGAACAACTTGCTGAACAGATGAAAGATACAATCAAGATCGTGCCAATCGATTCCCACTTAACAGTTAAAATGATGGGATACTTAGCCTTAGAAGCAGCTAAATTAGCTAGTGAAGGCGATGATTTAGATGACATTGTTAAAAAGGTAAAAGAATATCGTGACACCTTTAATAATGTATTTGTGGTAGATGACTTGCAAAACCTTGTTCGTGGTGGTCGTTTATCAAACGCCTCTGCATTTGTAGGCTCAATTTTAAAAATCAAACCCCTCTTGACTATGCATACTCCAACGTATGCCATTGAAGCGTTTGAAAAGGTGCGGTCAATGAAAAAGGCTAAACTTCGCTGTGAGCAAATCTTTGACGAGGATATTGCCAAACTTGACTATCCAGTTAAAGCAATGGTTATTCATGCCAATGTTCCAGAGGAAGGTCAAAAGTGGCTTGATAAACTTCAAGCGGATCATCCTGATATTTCATTTGAGTTAAGTTACTTTGGTCCAGTAATTGGCTCCCACTTAGGACAAGGGGCCTTGGCCTTAGCATGGATGCAAGACACAGCAAAGAAGCCGTTAGCATGAAAAAACAAACTTTAATTAAAACCCTTTTGGCAATTGCTGCGGGTATTTTGATGATATTAATATCATTTACTGGCTTTCAAACCATTTTACCGACCGGCGAGGCGTTTATGCCTTTAGCTGGCGTGATTGCAGTGGGGATAGCAGTTGCATTAGGAATTAATATTGCATTTATCGTGACGCTGGTTAGTGCCATAATCATGATTGTCTTAGGAACTGCCGACTGGGTAATATTAGTCGATTTTATTGTTATTTTGATTGTGGTTGGCTTGATTTTACGCAAACAGGTTCCATTATCTATTGATCTCAATCATTCACAATTATTATGGCTTGCTATTTTTACCGGCTTAGTTCAATTATTCTTTATCTCAATCTTTTATGGTCTAATTGGATTAGTCCTAACGGGGACGCCAACAGGTGGATTAACATTTGTTCAACTAATTATTCCTAACGCATTACTGACAGGATTATTGTATGGCTTCCTAGTAGCACCGATCTCATTGATTTGTCGGTGGGTAGCGCGAAAAGCATTGCATATTGATAATAATCATCATAATGATTCAGGTAACTCTGCAGGCGATAAGCAGGGCGGTTCGATTATTGTCGACTTAAGAAGTGCTAAAAATAAAAAAGATGATAAGTAAGCAAAATGCCATGGAAAAAACATTCGTGTTTCTTCCATGGCATTTACTATTTCCATAAACAATTTACATCTTTGCGTCCCATTCGGCATGAAACTCGTCAAGAAAATCGAGCATTACTTGTTGACGGTGATTTGCAATTTTCTTGGCAGTTTCAGTGTTCATCATGTCTTTTAGGTGTAAGAGCTTTTCATCAAAGTGATTAATGATAGTTTCATTTGCTAAATTACGATATTCTTCCCGGGACATATTATGACGAGGCTTAATAGCTGGATCGTATATTTTTTCATGATGACCACCTCCATAATAGATTGCTCGGGTAATACCAATTGTGCCGATTGCATCTAACCAGTCGGCATCACGTACTATTTGTCCAATGATGGAGAGTTTGACTTCCTCTTTATCTAATGTATGAGCAAAAGAAATATTATTGATGACATCCATAATTATTTTGACTTGTTCATCACTAAAGTCATTTTGCTTTAAGTAATCAACTAATTCTTGTTTAGCTGCCTCAACGTTATCAACTAATTTCTCATCAATTGTATCGTGAAGGTAGGCCGCCACAATCGGCAAAAATGGGTCAACTTTTTCGCCCATAGCTAACCGTTTACTCATTTTTACTACGCGGTTAATATGGTCCATCCCATGACCAGTCTTGTCCTGACCTAATTTTTGAATGGTGTACTCTTTAATGGCAGTTAATTGTTCTGCTTGTTTCATCATAAAACCTCTATTCTTGATTGGTTCTCTAATTATTAAATACTGAATCGCAATTCACGTCAACGTTTTGTAAAATAAGATGTGAGGAGTGGAATGAAATGAACTTATTATTTTCAATTAACGACAAGTTTGTTACGCAATTAGCAACCGTTTTATTATCAATTAAACTAAATACGCAAGCACAAGAATTTAACGTATATGTCTTACAAAAGGACAAATTGAAACGAACTGATGACTTGGAAAGAGTTTGTAAGCAATTAGGAATGAACTATTTTCCGATCAAAGTTAATGATCAATTATTTAACAAAGCACCAGTTACAGACCGCTACCCGACAACAATTTATTATCGTTTACTAGCACACCGTCTTTTACCTCAAGATTTGCATAAGATTTTGTATTTAGATGCTGATGTATTGTGTATTAATGATCTTTCAAGTCTGTATGAGACTTCATTAGATGGATACCTATATGCTTCTGCCATCCATACAAACCTGACGAATACGACAGAGGTTATTAATAAGATTCGTCTGCAAAACTTTGATGCTGACGGGTACTATAATTCTGGTGTTCTCTTGATGAACCTTGATACTATCCGTAAAAAAGTAAAGGATACGGACATTTTTAACTACATCCGTACCCATACACTTCTCCTACCTGATCAAGACGTCTTGAATGCCTTATATGGACGCTATATTAAGTCTGTCCCTGATCAGTTATATAATTTTGATACTCGTAAAGGCGGTATTTACGAAACGATTTCCTTTGGTGAATGGACAACCGATTGGGTAATGCGTAATACTGTGATTCTCCATTATTGCGGGCGTGACAAGCCATGGCTACCAACTAAAAATAGTGGCCGTTACACTGCTTTATACAAAAACTACTTTCAAATGACTAATAAACTTATTAGTGCAGCACTATTACTTTCCCCAGAAGAAGTTAATTAAGATTTTATTGACTTGGGGATTGTGATGAAGTAATTCATGTTTAGCATTTGGTCCGGTAATCTTAACTTCGCGGTATGAACGTGCGCGGTTATTAATAAGGTACTTGAGCGAAAGACAGGAAGCGTTTGAAACTTGGCTATCATTGCCATCTTTTAAGTCACCATAAATATTCAATAATTTAATTTGTCGTGGGTAACGGTGACGTAACGGGAGTAGCTTTTGATAGGAATCATTCATTGCGGAAGGTTTTCCCGTCTTTTTATTCACTGTTAGATTAGCAGGCTCATTCCAGCCGATTGCACCATCAAAAGTTCCAGCCATCGCAACTTGTTTTTGAATTTGCGGAAGGTTATGGTTACCGGCATTAGCAAGGAGAAAATACATAACTGCCATGTTTCCCATGGAGTGCGCTTCAATATTTACCTTTTTAAAATGATATTTAGCTTGCAGTTCTTCAAGAACGTTCTTAACCCATTGACCTTGTAATTCATAATTTGTGCTATGGTTGTCATTGAAATTGACCATCACGAGCGGATTGACAGCGTTATGAGGGATATCTCCTTTAAGAGTAACGGTTCCATCGCCAGCAACATCTGCGGTGATAACTGTTTTTGACACGCCTGCTTTCACAAATCCGTTTACCATATATTCTTCTGCATGAGCACCGCTTCCGTAACCATGGAAAAAGAGAGTGGGGGTAGTAGAGTGAATATATTTATTGGAAAGGTCTGCGTGAATTGGCTTTGCTGCTAGTCCATAAATAATTGTTAGAAAAAGTGCAGTAAATATTGTTAAAGTAAATTTAATAAATTTGGTCATATAAAAACCTTCTTTTTCTTTTTAGTGCTATCATAGCATATTGAAGGGGTAACTTTTAATAGTTAACAGTTGTATTTAAAACGTAAAGTATGTTACAGTATTAGGGTTGTTTAACGAATAACACATCTAATTAATGTAATGAGAAGGGAAGGTAATACGATGCAAATCAAACAAGCCAAAATGGATGATTTAAATCAAATTATGGAAATTCTGCGAGATGGTCGAAACCAATTAGCCGAACAAGGGATCGATCAATGGCAAGGAGATTACCCGAACGAAGAACATATCAAAGAAGATATTGAAAAAGGATTTGCATACCTTGTACAATCACAAGATGATGAAACTGTTGGTGCATTATCAATTGTTGAAGCACCAGATCACTCATATGATGAACTTAACGGTGATTGGTTAATTGACACTGATCGTTATGTTGTTATTCACCGTGTGGCAATTCACTCTAATCATGCTGGAAAAGGATATGCCTCAGCATTATTCACTAGTGTAATTGATTACATTAAGAATAATCGGAAGGATATTAAGACTATTCGGATCGATACTCATGAAGACAACAAGATCATGCAACATTTGATCGACAAAAATGGCTTTACTAAAGTTGGTGAACTTCACGGGGTTTACCGTCCAGAAGAAAATTCATATGTTTACGCCTTATTAACAGGTAATTAAACAATCGAGTAGGAGATAATTGATTAGTTCAATTATCGACCTCTCACACCACCGTACGTACGGTTCCGTATACGGCGGTTCGACAACTTAATCACTTTGAATTGACTGGAGCGTCTTGGACATATTCATAAGTCCGAGTTGTTCCAGTTTTCTATTTGTTAGAGAATAGCTCAAGGTCTTACTGTGTGCAGTTCGCCAGTAGCCCTTGCGGGTACTAGCGAAGACGTATGCATCACGCTGGGACAGCCCCAGCTTCTGTAAGTTAGTTACCTTAGTTTTAAGCTTCTTCCATTGCTTCCAGATATACTGTCTTATTCGGGCCCTCAACCACTTGTCAAGGCGTTGAATAAAGTCAGTTAGTTTCCCAATTGAGTAGTACTGAAGCCATCCACGCATTTTTCGCTGAATTTCTTCAAACATTCTTGTCAGAGATATTCCACGATTACGTTTAGTTAATAACCTCAATGCTTTCTTTACTCGTTGTTGCGATTGTTTTGCTGGACGGGCGTAGGCTCCATTGTGGTCTACACCCAACGAAAAGCCAAGAAACTTTAACCGTAGCGGGCTACCGACTTTGGTTTTATCTGGGTTCACTTTAACTTTCAATCGCTTTTCAAGAAACTGGGTAATGCTTCGCATTACTCGTTCTCCGGCTCGTTGACTTTTAACATAAATGTTACAATCATCCGCATAGCGCACAAAGTGGTGACCACGTCTAGTCAACTCTTTATCCAACTCATTTAGATAGATATTCGCCAGTATTGGTGACAATGGCCCTCCTTGTGGGGTTCCTTTTTCACTCTTAGCGAAAAGCCCATGGTCTAAGACTCCGCTAGTTAGAAACTTACGAATGAGCCTTAGTGTCCATGGGTCATCAATATATTGTTGAAGATACTTAATCATCAAGTCATGATTAACATTATCAAAATAGGCTTTTAGGTCTAAGTCGACAACTCTTCGATAACCTTGATTATAAAGATCTACTACTTTTGCAATAGCGTCGTGAGCCCCACGGTGAGGGCGGAAGCCAAAACTATTATCAGAGAAAACACGCTCAAAGATAGGTGTAAGAATTTGGGCCACAGCTTGTTGAACCATTCGGTCCACCACTGTTGGTATTCCGAGTTTTCTTACTCCACCATTAGGCTTCGGAATTTCTACCCGTTTGACTGGTGCTGGTTTATACTTGCCCTCACGCAAACTAGCGATCAATTCCGTCTTATTTTCTCTGAGATATGGCAGAAGGTCATTGACTGTCATATCGTCAATGCCTGCTGCCCCTTTATTTCTCTTAACTCGCAAATAAGCCTGATTAAGGTTATTGCGGTCCAAGACTAAGTCTTGGATAGTGACACTCATACCTTTACCTTCACCATAATCGGTACTACGCGCCCTTGTGTACTTTCGGTTTTCCAAACCTATCCTCGACAAGCGGTCAGCTTGTTGTTCTGTTTTCTGCGATTGTCGCACCTGATTACACCTCCGATATAAGTTACAAGTTATTGTCGTTCAGTCCTTCATCTGATTACTCAGACTACTATGACCTCGGCTGACTTCTGGCTTACTCAACGCTACATCACTGCACCGCTTGTTTCTGTGGAAATTAAACTTATTCCTCTTGTCGGAAACGTGTAGGCCAGATCTCCCCGGGTAAGGATATTAACTTTCGTACCATGTCACCGGTAGCTTTACTGAAAGTAACTTCGAGTAGTGTTGGACTTTAACTTGTCATGCAGTCTTATCCAGTTAGTTCCAGCCTTATAGCTACTTCTTGTTCATCGGTGCAGTACTTTGCCTTAGACTTCCTTCAGATTCCACCTCACAGTGGACACCCTTGTCCTCAGCTCATGGTTCCGACTACTACGGCCCATAGCGGACTCTCACCGCCTAGCTAATACCCATGCCGGGCGCACCTAAAATAGCGGGAGACTAGGGATTCCTAATCTCTCGCTATTCTTTTAAAATTAATTTTTGAAACTATGAATTGGGGCGGGAATAAGTCCACCACGGTTAATCATCGCGGTACTTGCGACTTTATTGACTGCCATTACAGGGGCATATCCTAATAGCCCACCGAATTCAACCGTATCACCAACTTTTTTGCCGGGTGCGGGAATCACGCGGACAGCAGTGGTTTTATTATTAATCATCCCAATCGCCGCTTCATCAGCAATCATTGCGCTAATGGTTTCTTTTGGCGTGTCACCTGGAATTGCAATCATATCAAGACCAACGGAACAAACTGCAGTCATTGCTTCTAATTTAGAGATATTTAGCGTTCCAGCGTTAACTGCCTTAATCATGCCAGCATCTTCAGAGACGGGGATGAATGCGCCTGATAAACCACCAACATGACTGCAGGCCATAATGCCACCTTTTTTCACGGCATCGTTTAACATGGCTAGAGCAGCGGTGGTTCCATGAGTTCCAACCTGAGCTACGCCAATTTCCTCTAAAACTTCGGCAACGGAATCACCAGCGGCAGCAGTTGGTGCGAGAGAAAGGTCCACGATCCCAAATTGAACACCCAGTCTTTCCGCTCCAACAGTTCCTACTAATTGACCCATTCGTGTAACCTTAAAGGCAGTTTTCTTGATCGTTTCAGCAACGACGTCCATTGATTCACCTTTAACTTTTTCTAGAGCGGTTTTGATAACTCCAGGCCCTGAAACACCAACATTTATTACTACATCTGGTTCACCAACACCATGAAATCCTCCCGCCATAAAGGGGTTATCTTCAACAGCATTACAAAAGATAACTAGTTTAGCATTTGTCATCATATCAAGCTTTGAACCAGCGACGACTACTTCACCCATTTGTGCAACGGCATCCATATTGATCCCGCTACGAGTAGAGCCAACATTTACTGATGCACAAACAAAATCAGTTTCTGCCAATGCTTCAGGGAGGGAAGCGATTAACGTGCGGTCACCAGTTTGGTATCCCTTTTGAACAAGGGCACTGTACCCACCGATAAAATCAATCCCTAATGTTTTGGCAGCTTTGTCTAAGGTTTTAGCATATTTAACATAGTCGTGGTCTTGAGAAGCAGCGGCAATGAGGGAAATAGGAGTAACAGTTACTCGCTTGTTAGCAATCGGAATTCCATATTCGGCTTCAATTTGTTGGCCGACTTTAACAAGGTTCTTTGCTTTTGTCGTAATTTTGTCATAGATCTTTTGACATGCAACCGTACTATCACTATCGATACAATCAAGTAAAGAAATTCCCATCGTGATTGTCCGCACGTCGAGGTTTTCATTAGAAATCATGTGGCTGGTTTCATAAATTTGTTGTGAATTCATTAAGGGATATTCCTCCTGTACATATTAAAGATTATGCATGGCATCGTAAATTTTGGCATTTCTAAGGTTAATTTCAACGCCAATCTCTTTACCGAGTTCTGTAAATTCATTAGTTAATTGATAACTATCAAGATTTTCAGGAATCATTACAGACATCATCATTACGAAATTGCCATCCATAATTGTTTGGGAAACATCTAGAATATTAATTTGTTTTTGGGCAAGGAGGGCACTTACCTTAGCGATAATTCCAACTTGGTCTTCACCTAGAACAGATACAACAGCTTTCATTAAAGAATCCTCTCTTTTTTTTAATGATTTTAATTGTAGTATAATAATATGAACATTTCTAGACAATTTTAGCTAATAAAGGAGTTGTGACATAAGTTAGGTCACTTCCATAAAATACGAACAGCGCAGTACAACAATGGCCTTCAGCGTCCGGCAAAGTCGAACACTGAAGGCCTATTGTTGCTTGCGGGGGCTCGAAAACGAAGTCACGAGTGACTTCTGTCTCGCTCCCTATAGTAAAAGATATGAAATTGGTTGGATCAAAATGCGCCCGGCTTACCAATATAGTCATCTACACCGTCCGGATTTCCTGACCACTTGAACTTATCATACCAGATAGAATGCTTTTCTTGATCTAACTTGTCGATTTGCTTCATTTCATCTGGTGATAGGGTAAAGTCAAAAATTTCTGCGTTCTCCTTCATACGTTGAGGATGAGTAGTCTTGGTAAGAACTATAAAGCCTTGCTGAATTTCCCAGCGAAGAATAACTTGGGCAGGACTCTTTTGATGCTCGTCAGCGATTTGCTTAATAACGTCATTGGAAAGAAGTCGACCATTACCTAGTGGCGACCAGGCTTCAAGCTGAATATCATTTTCTCGACAAAATTTTACAATCTTAGGCTGGTGAATCAGGGGATTGAATTCAATTTGATTAATTGCTGGTTTAATTTTTGCGTGATCGAGCAAATCAGTCATTCGTTCAACATTAAAATTGCAGACGCCGATTGCTTTTGCTTGACCGTCCTTGTAAATATCTTCTAACGCGCGCCAGCTTTCATTGTATTTATCATTAACTGGCCAATGAAGAAGGAGAAGGTCGACATAATTTGTTTGTAACTTTTTTAATTGCTCATTCACTGCTTGCCGAAGTTTATCATAATCTCCTTGATCACCATTGAAAATTTTAGTGGTAAGAAAGATGCTATCACGTTTACGGCCAGTAGCCTTGAAACCATCTTGAATGCCTTGTCCGACGGCTGCTTCGTTACCATACTGTTTAGCAGTATCGATCAAAACATAATCATTCATAATAGCCTCTTTAACCATTTGCTGTGTTTCCGCAAGTGAGGCTTTCCAGACTCCTAAGCCAAGTTGGGGGATGAGGTGACCGTTGTTTAATTTTATCTTTGGTTGTAGATTTTGATTCATTGGTTGATTCATTTTAATTAAATTCTCCTTTCTAAATCAGTTATAACATTAAATACTTTAGGATCCTTGAATTTGCTCGTTAACAAACTGAAGAAACTTTTCGATTGCTGGAGATAAGATGGTATTTTTGCGCCAGGCAAGGACATCCCCTGTCGATTTGTTAGGCACAAGGGGAACAAAAACAAGGTCAGGATCATGAAAATTATTATAGACGCCCTTAATTGTCAAACCATAGTAATTACTATTTCTTAAAAGGGAAACAGTATTTCCAGGTAAACTGGTTGTCGCACGGATATTTAAACGCGTTTGATCTAATTTTAAAATGTCACTAACTTCATCGCGAACAATACTACGGTGGGGAAGAATTAAGGGGATTTTGTAAAGATCTTCTTTAGTAATAGTAGAATGCTTGGCAAGTGGGGCCGATTTTTTCATCATTACTCCCCATTCTTCACGGACCGGTAATTCGAGAAAGTTATATTTAGCAGCTTCAACGGGTTCAAGGAGGCATACAAGGTCATTGAGCCCTTCATCTAGTTGTCGCCGAAGAACATCGCCATCCCCATCAGATAAATTAAAGACTACGTTTGGGTAGAGCTTTTGAAATTCAAAAATTAGTTTCGTTATATAAGGAGAGACACTCGAAACCGCTGAGCCGAGATTGATTTCTCCCGTTAATGCCTCTTCTTGTTGATGAAGGTCGTTTTCAGTTTGATCCAAGAGTTGTAGCATGGTCGTTGCTCGCTGTTGAAATAAGATTCCAGCTTTTGTGAGCTGAAGACGTCGATTTTCTCGGTTAAATAACTTTATGTCTAATTCGGTTTCTAGGTCCATGATTTGTCGGGAAAGGGTAGGTTGCGTAATATGTAATTGTTCTGCAGCTTTAGTGATATTATTAGTTTGTGCAACAGTTAAAAAGTATTTTAATACACGTGTATCCATATGGTATCCCTCATTTTTATTTATATTAAGGAGTTATTAATAATGGCAAAGCAAGCATTGATTTTATATTATTCGCAATTTGGAAATACTGCTAGACTCGCTAGTAAGATTCATGAAGCAACTGGTGCCGATATTGTCAGAATTAAGGTTCCCGATGATACTTTCCCACTGGATATGGAAGAAACCGGAAAAATTTATCAGCAACAACTTAAGACGCATGACTTCCCTAAACTAGTGACTACCTTACCTGACTTATCGTATTATGACTTGATCTTAGTTGGTGGACCAGTCTGGAATGAGGAAGTTGCCTCACCGATTATTGCTTTGCTTCAACAGCTTCAAGAATTCACTGGTAAGATTGCGCCATTTAGTACAGGTTGGAGTGACACTGGTGATTATCAAGAGGACTTTATCAACAATGCTGGTAAGCTAAATGTCACGTCTGGCTACCATATTCTTACTCATGGTAGTCCAGCTTTCAATGAAAAGTCATTATTTTCATGGCTGCGAAAATTATAATTCATTTTTTGAATAACTCACCATTTATAATAAGCTTTTTACATTCTTAATGCTACAGTTTATTATTAAACTAACAATTAATTGGAGGTTAGTAATGATGGCTAAGAATGAACATGAAGTAAAAAATGACCTTTTTGGTTTCGGTGATAAGAATGTTGCGTTTGCAAAATACTTTATTGGAACAAGTTATCTCAATGGGTTAGTATCTCCTGATGATAACATTGATGTAAATATTTCAAACGTTAATTTTGAGCCCGGTTGCCGTAACAACTGGCATATTCACCATGATGGTTTCCAAATCTTATTAGTAACTGCAGGTGAAGGTTGGTACCAAGAAGAAGGTAAGCCAGCGCAATTGTTAAAACCCGGTGATGTTGTAGCAATTCATGAAGGTGTAAAGCACTGGCATGGAGCTACTAAGGATAGTTGATTCTCTCATGTTGCTATTACGAAGGGAACTAGCGAATGGTGCGAAGAAGTAGATGACGCTACTTACAACCGCCTTTCTGATTAGTTAATTAGTCAGCCTTCTTTGTCCTCGTCCTCAACTTTGTTATACTAGGTAAAGTTTGAGGAGGAGATTACATGGAAAGCTGGCTTTTTTTAGCATTAGTATTATTAATTGCAATCTTTGGTCATAACTCATCATTGATTATTGCCACGGTAATAGTGATGGTCCTGAAACTGATCCCTTATACCGCCAAATGGTTGCCCTTGATACAACATAAGGGAATTAATTGGGGAGTGACAGTGATTTCAGTTGCGATCTTAATTCCAATTGCGACTGGTCAAATTGGCTTTAATGATTTATGGGCTGCTTTTAAGACCCCTGCTGGTTGGATTGCAGTCGGCATGGGCATTGCAGTTGCCATCTTATCAAAGTATGGAGTCAACCAGTTGGCAGCTGTTCCTCAAGTTACGGTTGCCTTAGTACTTGGAACGATTATTGGAGTGGTTGCGTTTAAGGGAATTGCTGCCGGTCCAGTTATCGCGAGTGGGATGACATATTGTATTGTAACGCTATTGAATTTGCATTTTTAAATAGCAAAAAACCAAGCGAGGTCAAAAGGGATCCCACTTGGTTTTTATTTTATGCATTTTCTAATTGCGCTTGCGAAGAAATTTTATGGTATAGCTTAGTGCTAAGGTATAGCGAAGTTAATAGCAGGCATAAGCATAGAAGGAAGCCGGCTTGAATACCGAGGTGTGAGGACGGGTTGTGAACTAAGTGATTAACAATGCCAACAATTGAAACGATGAGGGCAGTTCCAAAGGCAGCCGCAATTTGTCGTAACGTATTAAAGGTAGCAACTGCATCAGGAACGATCTCATTAGGTAGCAATGATAGTGCTTGTGTTTGCAGAGGGATTAACATTGTCACTAATCCAAACTGTCGAATTGTTTGGAAAAGGGTAATCATGAGGACAGAACTACGCGCACCGATTGCGGCTTGGCCAATTGTTCCGATGATATCGATTATGAGACCAGTCCCAACAAGAATCTTAATTGGATAAATGTCATAGAAGTGGCCACTCGTTGTCGATAGTAAGCCCGTTACGATTGCCCCTGGAAGGACAGCAATGGCTGACACAACCGTACTTTTGCCCAAGACAATCTGTACTAACAGGGGAATCAAAATTGCATTACCGTACATTGTTGATGTAATTAGCATATTAATAATAGTGGCAAAGACAAATTGTTTGTGTGAGAAGATCCCAAAGTTGATTAACTGACGACTACTGTGACGTTGGTTAAGAAAGAACAGTAAGAGAAAGACTAAGCCGATAAGGACATACCCTGCAACATTAAATGAGAGTAAGTGATTGTTCGAAACATTTGATAAGCCCATCAATAGTGACCATAATCCGCCTGTGATTAAAATAAGAGCTAATGTATTAAAGCGGGGATGTTCATTATGGGGGATTTTAGGAAGTAAGAAGAATGAAAGTAGTAATGTAATTACTGCAAAAGGAATAATTAGTAGGAAAAGATATCGCCAAGAGAAAAAGTGCAATAGAAAACCAGAAATGGCAGGACCTAAGATGGGGGCACAATTAAAGGCAAGTCCAATAATGCCCATAATTTGCCCTTTTTTACCCGGTTTTGCGTAACGAATTGCCAAAACATTTACTAGCGGCATCATCATTCCTGCACCCAGAGCTTGAATCATCCGCGCAACCACAACTAGATTGAAGCTCCACGCAATCGCTCCGATAATGGTTCCTAAAAGAAAAATTCCAGAGAAAATAATAAAGAGATTTTTGAAGGGGAATCTTTTTATAAGAAATGAACTGACAGGAATCATTAGGGCGTTGACAAGCATATAACCGTTTGTCACCCATTGAACCTGGGCCTCGCTAATATGAAAGACATTCATGAAGGTTGGGAGGGCAATGTTCATTAAGGTTGAACAGAGAAGACCGAAAAATGTACCAAATACCATGATTACTAATGCATGGCTAATGCGTTGATTTTTCATTAGTAGATATAGCGCTCCTTAAGATTAGTCAAACAGTATTGAGTTTACTAGCCAGATTATTAATGTCAATACACATTAGGAATTTGCAAGTAAGTAAATTAATGATAAAATATAGTTACGAAGAATTTACATGTGTAAACGCAGGAGGGATTAGATGAATATTAATTTAGAAATAACTCCCGCTGAATGGCAAATTATGCGGGTGGTTTGGAGTCTAAGGCAAACGACCAGTAGCCAAATTATTGAAATTTTACAGAAAAAAGTTGACTGGAAACCGGCAACGATTAAGACTTTACTTCGACGCCTGGTTGATAAAAAAGCCTTATCTGCCACTCGTCAAGGACGTGGATTTATCTACGAGCCCTTAGTTCCTGAACAGCAAACAATGGACCAAGCGGCGGACAACTTGTTTAATAATATTTGTGAACGACACGTTGGAAGCACCCTTGAACATGTGATCAATAATGTAACCCTTAGTAAGGATGATATTGCTAAGTTACAAGAATTATTGGCAAGCAAAGCAACTAATTCACCGGACCACGTCAAATGTAACTGCATTCCTGATATGCAGATGAACTGCTAATGAAAAGCTCCCCGCAACTAGGAAATCTTTCCTAAATTGCGGCGAGCCTTTTTTAGTCTCTATTTTTCTTTGTTTTGATCCTCATCAGCTGATGGCTTCTTCTTTCTAGGCTTAATGTAAACTACCTTGAATTTATTAACATAGGCATTCTTCAAATCAAGAGGTGTAAATGAGAAATTATCGACTCTAATTGGTTGGCCAACTTTTAAGTCATACTGCCGTTCAAGGAAGAATCCAGTTAAGGTTGTTACTTCAGAGTTATCAAATTGCTCGATGTTTGTATCAAAGTAACGTTCAAAATCATCTAATGGCATCTTACCAGAAACTTCGAAAGTAGGATTACCCTTGCTATCAGGATCCTTCTTTTCAATCATGTCAGAGGTAGCATGATCGATTTCTTCGCCAACTGTTCCGAATAATTCTTCATAAATGTCCTTATCAGTAATGATCCCAGAAGTACCACCGTATTCGTCTTGGACAACAACAATTGGCACTTGTTTTTTCATCATCTCAGCAAGGACATTGGTGAGTTGTTCATTTTCGTAAACGATTGGAATTCGGCGCATGATTGTGCGAACTGATTGTTGCGGGTTGATTTGGTTTTGCCGCATAATATCATATGCAAAAATATAACCAAGAATGTGGTCCTTGTCATTATTAGCAACAACTGGGAAACGCGTGAATTTCTTTTCAAAATAAAGTTTGGCTGCATCTTCAATTGAAGCCGTAATATCAATAACCGCTAATTGTGTCCGATCAATCATAATATCCTCAGCAACTTTATCATTCATTTCAAAAGCTCGTTGCATGAAGATAACGTCTTCCTTATCCATTTCCCCAGCTTTTTCTGATTGTTGGGATAAGGTCATAATTTCATTTTGTGAATACGTGTCTTCTTCTGGCTGAACATTATATCCTAACATTTTCGTAATTGCCGCAGCGACTACCGCAAATAACCAAACGAAGGGATAAAAAACAGTATGGAAGAATTGTACCGGGTGAACAATTGATAAGAGAATTGGTACCGGTCGATCAATCGCCATATTTTTCGGAACTAAATCAGTAAATACCGCATGGAAGAATGTAAAAATTAAAACACCGATAACTGGTGCAATCGCTTGAAGAACATCGTGCGGAATGATATTAATCTTTAGCAACAGATCTGTGATAAATTCATCACCTAACCAACCTAAAACTAAAGAAGTCATCGTAACCCCGACTTGAGCTGTTGATAGGTACTCATTAAGATTTGCTACCATGTGTTCCGCGCGTTTGACTTTTCGCGTTTGCCGGAGCTCCTTTAACTCACTAGGCCGCACTTTAACAACTGAATACTCCAGCAGTGTAAATAAAGCAGCTAACAGCAGAATTAAAATAATGATAATTAATTTAAACCAATATGAATCCCATAAACCATTCATCGTTTAAAAATTTCACCTAAACTTTCTTAAAAAATTTATCGACTACTATTGTATCAGTAAAATGTAGTGAAAGGGGAGTTTAATTATTTTTTTATAAGTGAAAATGCTAAAATAAAGGAAAATAAGTAGGAGAAGACATATGACGACTAATGAAGAAGAAATCAAGAAGTCAGCACGTTTGCGCAAGATTATGCAAGTGATGCGAAAATATCATTTTGTTAGCAATTTTTACCATCAAACTAATCCACAAGCTATTTGTCAGGCACTGCAAGAACTGGGACCTACCTTTATTAAACTTGGCCAAATATTATCAACCCGTCCAGACCTTGTCTCCCCAGCGTACATTAAAGAACTACGCCACTTACAAGATCAAGTTAAAGCTGATAGTTTTGCGACTGTAGAGCAAACTTTTGAAGAAGAAACCGGGAAGAAAATTAATGAGGAATTTGCTAGCTTTGCGGAAAAACCATTTGCTTCTGCGTCGATTGGGCAAGTTCACCATGCAACGCTTAAGGATGGGACACCAGTTGTTGTCAAAGTTCAACATCCAGAAGTCGGTAAGCTTGTTAATACTGACTTAGCCTTGTTAAGGAAAGCGGTGGTCTTATTTAAATATGTTCCGCAAGACATTGCAGTAGTTGATTTGGATAAAGTAATTGATGAACTCAGTACTTCATTATTAAGTGAGGTCAATACTCTTGAAGAAGCAAAAAATGGGGAAGAATTTTATACATTAAATAACGGTGACGGACCAATCTTAGTCCCTAAAGTATATATGAAGTATTGTGCTCCTAAGATTCTTGTTAATGAAGCGATGGAAGGAAAAAGCATTCGGTATCGGTTTAAGCAGCCGAATGATAATGATCAAGAGGCAATGACCGTTAATCATGAAATTGCTACTACGCTCGTTAATAACTTTTTAAAACAAGTTTTTGTTGATCATTACTTTCATGCAGACCCGCATCCAGGAAATATATTAATTCACGAATTACGTCCGGATGAGTCAGCAAAGCAATACGCAACGACCAAACACCATGAAAAGACCATTTATAATACAACCATTAGTTATGATCAGCAGGAGGCATTACCAAATTACCGGATCATCTACCTTGATTTTGGAATGATGGGAAGGTTAAGTCCAGCGATGGCAAATAGTATTGCGAACATCGTGATTACTATCAACACAAAGGATACGCGAAAAATTGGAAAAGCAGTTTTAAATGTTTGTAATCGAACTGGGGAAGTTGACGAAAATGCATTTTATAAAGAACTTGGTGCCTTTATTCAACCCTATTTTTCAACTGGCCTTGGCAATATTGATTTCGTGAAAATGCTGTACCAAATTGTTCAATTATGTAAGAAGAACCACCTTCAAATGCGGGGAGAGGTAACGATGCTAATTAAGGCATTTGGAACCCTTGAAAGCTCGGTTGCTAAACTTGATCCTGAAATATCAATGCTTGAGGTTGCCCAATCGTTTGGCCGGCGTTATTTAAAACGAAACTTTAATTGGCGTTCTGCCCTTGATAATAACCTAGTCAATTTTTTCCTTACTAGTAAAGCAATAGGGAAGATGCCGGAAAAAATTAATGAGTTAATTGATACATTTGTCAGTGGGGATGCAAAGGTTGACTTACAGTATAAAAATGAGCAACGAGTGCTAAAGCAGATAGAACGGTTAATGAACCGTTTTATGATTGCAATTATTTTAGCAGCAGTCATCTTAGGATCATCATTATTAGTCCAGGGAACACCAGCTGATTCGCATATCTATCGTTTAGGAGTATCCGGCTATATTATTGCAATCATAATTATTATTCTTTTAGTTGTTACAGAGATTATCCATCGATGGCGAAATTGGCGAAGGAAACGATGATTAATGATATATTTAAACTTAGTTAATGAATTAATATGTGCGTTATGCTGGGGGATCACGATTAGGCTTATTTTGATCCGCCATTTAAATAGTGAAACCAAGGTGGCTAGATTCAATACATTTGCGTTTGTTTTGATGGTGGTCAACTTGGTAGTAGTACTGCCTATTTTTGCTTTTTTGCTTAAAAATTTATCTATCCAATCAGTAAGTTGGCTAAGTTCATTAGTAGTAGCGACTATTGACGCTTTAAGTACGTTTAACTTAATTTTATTTTGTATTTTCAGTTGTTGTACCCGCCTGCAAAAATGTCCTACTACTGTTCAGGACTTTCTGGTTTTAGGGGCAGCTGTTAAACATGGCCAAGTCCCGCCAGTTTTAGCTACTCGCCTTGATAAAGCCATCAATTGTTGGAAAACTCATCAATCTGCAAAAATTATTGTTTCAGGGGGAATAGTACAGAAAGCAAAAGAATCTGAAGCAGAAGTCATGGCTGCTTACTTAATTGCTCATGGAATCCCAGCAAGAAAAATAATTTGCGAGACCCAGGCACTCAATACATGGCAAAATTTGACCTTTGCTAGGCAACTTATTAAGCCACAAGAGACGATTGTAGTAGTAACTAGTGATTTTCATGTTCTTCGTGCGAGAGCTTATGCAAGGAAGATGGGGTTAAACTGGTCATTCATTAGTAGCAAGACGCCTTGGCGATACTGTCCATTAACTTTTATTCGGGACTATCTCGGGATTATCCGTGACCATTGGTGGGTATTTTGCGGGAGCACGCTTCTTTTACTTTTAGTTGAATTTATTTTGAAATGAAATATGAGCGAGACAGAAGGGGAAAACAACCTTCTCTCGCTCATATTCACTTTATTTATTCTTATATACTGCAATTTCAATCAGATTATTATCTGGATCATAAACGTAAAGCGAGGTCATTTCGCCTTCTGCCCCTTGTTTGACAATTGGTCCAGCAATTATATCAATATAATAACTATTAAGATGGTGAACAATATCGTCAATACTGTCTCCGGCAACTAAACATAAGTCAGCAGAACCAATTGTCGGATTAGCTGCCTTTAGCGTAGTTGGTCGGTCAATTTTTTGTAAACGGATTAACTGATGCCCACACCGCATTGTAATTAAGTCATCATTACTTTGTTCTTTAATTACCGGCATATCAAATACTTCGTGATAAAAGCGCATTGATTGCTCTAAATCAGTTACAGTTAAAACAACGTGATCAATTCGTCGCATTTTCATTGTCTAAGTCTCCTTTAAATTTTTAAATCAATATCATTATACAAGTTTCTAAATTGAAATAGCAAAAGTTGTATAATGAAATGATTGCAGATCTAAGGAGACTTTTTATGAATATAAAAACAATAATGAGCGTCGCGATTGGCGGCTTTCTCGGTGGAATTACCCGTTATGAACTTAGTGTCCTATTAGGCGACGACGGGATTTTATATGCTAACCTTATTGGCTCATTTTTGCTAGCATTTATAACTTATTATTTTATTGAGCGGGGACTATTAGCAGCATGGCTAAATGCCGGGATAGGAACTGGCTTTATTGGCGCTTTTACGACATTTTCAAGTTTAGCCACAACTATTGTTAAGCTTGAGAGCCAAGGTGTGCTTGCCAGCATCGGTTATTTTCTTGTGAGCTCTCTTGGCGGCTTGGCTTTGGCACTGCTCGGTTTTATGCTGGCACGAAAATACGGAGGTCCGCGGAAGAATGATTAATGTAGGTCTTGGAGCAGCAATTGGGGCTGTGATCCGTTATGTTATTACAAGCTGGTGGAAAAAGTTAAGAATTGATTGGCCCCTAGCAACTCTATTTATTAATATCACCGGTAGTTTTTTATTAGGCATTCTTACCAACAATTTTGCTAGTAATTCATCGATCATGCTATTATTTGGGATTGGCTTATTAGGAGGTTATACTACTTTTTCGACTTTCAATGTTGAGCTAATTTCAATGATGGATGAAAAGCGATGGGGAATGTTCGCTCTTTATTTCGGCTTAAGTTATCTTGGTGGAGTTATTGCCGCGATCTGTGGAATGATGATATGAAAGGAGTAAAAGATAGTGACAGAAACCATACTACCAACACAAATTGAAGTAAAAGGTGGAAGAGTCCACAACCTTAAGAACATTGATATCAATATCCCGCTACATAAATTTGTCGCAATTTCGGGATTATCTGGTTCTGGGAAAAGCTCATTAGCAATGGGAATTTTATATGAAGAGGGATCTCGTCGGTACTTAGAAGCGCTTTCTACTTACACACGACGGCGGATAAAGTTAGGCGCTCAAGCCGATGTTACAAGTGTTAAACATATTCCTTCAGCACTAGCATTGAAGCAACGTCCCGCAATTCCGTCTGAACGAGCAACTGTTGGAACAATGAGTGAGATGTTGAATGTAATTAGGCTGATCTTTTCGCGGCTTGGCGAACCGGTCTGTCCAAATGGGCATCGTTTAAAACCAAGTCTTGAAATTGCAGAGGTAATGAGTAAGAGCGGCGATGAGATGGGACAATTAACCTGTCCTAGTTGCGGCACAAAGTTTTATGCCTATGGAGCAGAAGACTTTGCATTCAATTCTGACGGAGCCTGCTTACGATGTCATGGAACAGGAAAAGTTCGTGAACTGGATGAAAGTAAACTTATTGGGGATGAAAATCTTAGTTTAGCTGATGGGGCAGTTGCTTCATGGCATTTGCCCGGACGAAACTTTATGCCGAGTGTTGCTGAACAGGCAGGTGTTCGGATCCATGTTCCATATAAAGATTTAACCCCTAAAGAAAAAGATTTTGTTTTAAATGGTCCCCAAAAGAAGTTTAAGATGGACTTCCGCTCTGGAACAGGCCGCGTTTTTCATGACTTTAATGCTTTATACGAGAATGCTCATGAAGCGGTATTAGCATCTGCCAAAAGCAGTAAGAGCGAGCGGGCACAAAAACGAATTAGCGAATTTTTCCATTATTCAACGTGCCCAGTTTGCCATGGGACACGATTAAAGCCAGAATTATTAAAACAATTAGCTGGTGGTTTAAATATTGCACAAGTTAGTGACCTTACGCTTGGAGAGTTGAGCAAGTGGAAGCATGATGTATTAGCTGCTCTTCCTTCAGATATGAAAAAGATGGCGACCTCATTGTTTAAGGAATTTGATGATAATTTACGACCATTACTGGAATTAGGCCTTGATTATTTAACTTTATCGCGAAATGGGAATACGTTATCGACAGGTGAACTACAACGTATTCAGCTTGCAAGAACTCTTCGAACCCAAACAACTGGTGTCTTATATATTCTAGATGAACCTTCCATCGGCTTACATCCTGACAATATTACGGGTCTCTTAAATGTATTTAAAGAATTAGTGGCCCAAGGTAATTCATTAGTAGTTGTTGATCACAATGTTGATATTATCAAAGAAGCAGATTGGATTATTGAAATCGGCCCGGGTTCTGGAGAAAAAGGTGGAGAAATTCTTACGGAGGGAACACCATCGCAAATCGCTGACAACCCTCGGTCTAAGATTGGTCCTTATTTAAATTGGACAGCAGTATTAAAAAGTCGCCCCATAGCAAACGAACCAGCTAGTCAGGAGATCACCTTTGAAGTAAAAGATTATTACAACCTTAAAGACGTCCAGGGAGAGATTCCAGTTAATCGGCTGACTGCTATCACTGGTTTTTCGGGTGCTGGTAAAACTAGTCTAATCCTTGATAGTTTAGTTCCCGCTATTCATGCTCAAGCAAGTGGGACTAAATTACCTTCACAAGTTAGCAAATTATTAAGTCCGTTAAAGGAAGTAGTGAGTGTTGATGCAGCGCCAATCGGTAAAACTAACCGGTCAACAGTCGCAACTTATACCAGTATTATGGATAATCTGCGGAAGTTATTTGCAGCCCAGCCCTTAGCCAAAGAGGAACACTATACACCTTCTTACTTTTCTTATAATAATAAGCAGGGAGCATGTCCAACGTGTGGGGGCGCGGGGGTCGTAACTCTTGATATTCAATTCTTGCCAGATATGCAACAGACTTGTCCAACATGTGGGGGAAGTCGATACAATAAAGAAGTTCAAAAAGTTAAGTGGCAGGGATATTCAATTGTTGATCTCTTAAAATTAGATGTTCGGGCAGCGATGAGTGTATTTAAGGAAGTGCCGAAAGTTGCTCGTGAACTTCAATTATTAGATGAGGTGGGCTTAGGGTACCTGCACTTAGGCGAAAGTACGCCTAGTCTTTCTGGTGGTGAGGCGCAACGCTTAAAACTTGTTAAACACCTTAATCATAATCAAAGCGAAACGTTATTTGTATTTGATGAACCGACAATTGGCTTGCATCCCCTTGATGTTAAAACCCTTTTAGCAGTAATGCAGCAATTACTTGATCGGGGAGCGACAATTATTACTATTACTCATGACCTAAATTTGATTATTAACGCAGATTATATGCTTGATATGGGTCCGCGTGGTGGCAGTAGTGGTGGAAAAATTGTGGCTCAGGGAAATCCGTTAGCCCTTATTCAAAAACCAGAAAGTTTAACCAGCAAGTATTTGGCAGAATATTGGTCAAGATTTAATTAAAGGTAAAGGCTCCAAACATTCGGATTTCCCGGACGTTTGAAGCCTTGTTTTTAATCAAGTTAATTATTTTGTTGCTGCTTTTTCTTCATGGTTTTGCCAGATTTTGCGAACGAGTAAATAACAGCCAATTAGAATTAAAATAGCGATTGCGACACCGATCAGTCGTCTAATATTACCCTTGAAAATAGCATCCCCACCAAAGGCATAGAGAAATGAAGTCGGAGCCATGCCCACGGTTACCATCGCCAAGTAGTGTTTCCGACTAACATTTAAGCGGGCACCAGCGTAGTTTACAAGTACACTAGGGATAACCGGAATCATAAAACCGATGGTAAGTGCAATTAACGGATGCTTTTGTTGCAAGAGGTAATGAAGGATTTTGTTTTTCTTTACCCGTTTGGAGAGGTTGATTTTACGAATTATACTCATTACAGTAGAATTTCCTAAAATATTTCCAACCCAATTAATCAGAAAACCAACAACTGGCCCATAACATAACCCAGCAAAGATACAAACAACGGAATTAGACATTCCCGGAATCGCATTTAGGATACCGATTAAAGCTATAAGAAGAAAGATGTCTGTAAACCCATGACTTCTAATCATATGGAGAAGTTTAGCCTTATTATGAGCATTAAAATCTAGCAACAGATTAATTTCTGGCTTATATGTTCGATAAATGAAGTAGAGAACGATGACAGCAAGGATAATGGCGCCAACGATCAGCCACGTTTTATTTAATTTACGCTCTTTCATAATTATTTTTCCTCCTTTGGTAGCGTAAACCCAGCCTTTTTAAAAAGGGAGGTAAGAGAATGTCGTAAAAGCGGATCATGAGCGTAAAGATAAGTTCCATATACACCACGCTTGAATAAAACGTTCAAAGAATTCATAATCATTCTTTTTTCTAAACTCTTAATTTCAGCTGGATCAGTTAGGTCAGCACGTTTTTTGAATGCTTCAACATCTGTATAACGATCTAAATTTACTTGAAGTTGGTTTGTTTGAGGCGTTTGGCTAATTGGCGGACCGATAATAATGCCGGTGTAATTTAAGTCAAACCCTTGGCAGGTATAGATTGAGCCAACTTCATCAATGGTTTGAGGCAATTCTGCCCAAGGGGTAACTGTATAGTTATATTGATCCCAGGGCATTTTAAATCTGCCTTCCTCAATGTAGTGTTTACCACCATCGAGTGTTGATGGATATCCAGATGTTGAAAGAATGCGGGAAAGTCCTACTTCTTTATTACGTTGAACAATTGCTTTCCTCATTTCCTCAGCATCACTGTAAATGCGAAAATCATAATGATCACGGGCGGATGCTGGTAACGCGGTTAATTTATAGTTAGTAAATTCATTAAACCACTTAACTAAGTCATCGCTCGCATTCATGCGAAACATGTGGGTCAAATGGTAATCTTTATGGGGATATTGGTTCGTAATTGCCTGAAGTCGTTCAGGGGTCCAGAGACTTTTCATCCGTAAAACTTGGTATTGATCAAAGACAATTATGACAACTTTAGCGCGTTTAATGATCTCGACAAGCTGATTATCATGGTAAAAATTATTATAATGATCGGGTTTGGATAATAAAAGATGAGCTTCATCGATAACAGCAACATCAATGGTTTGCTGTTGCTTATCCAATTGATTAATTAATGAGGTTGGCCGCGCAAAGTCCTTTTTATATAACTCTTTTATTGGTCCGGCAATCTCTTTATAGACTTTCAGAATTTCTGGATGGTTAACAAGAAAATAATTATTAGTATGATAAAGAACGGAATTTTGTTGTGTCCGCGCTTCTTTTTGAATGCGAACGAATAATTGTGATAAGATTACGCTTTTTCCGGTACCTGCATCCCCGTAGACTGTATATATCGCAGGATGATTTTGTGTTAGATGGTGTTTAGTAAATGAAATAATGTCATTGACGAGTTGTTCTTGCTCTGTCGTTAATTTTTTAAATGGTGAAATTTTGTTAGTTGCAGCGTTGTCTATATTTTTCATAACTATTTCCTTTTTAACGAATTACTCTATTTAATGGTATCGAAATGCATGAATTTCGTCAATTTGAACTTGAGAGTAATTTACTCAATGCTTTAGAAAGTGTTAGAATAATAAGAGCAATAAGTATTACTAATTATTAAATGTAAAATCAAGAAGGAGTGGAATAGATGAATCTGCATCCTGATTACCTCTTAAATGAAGTTAATGAACCAAGCGATATTAAGGACATGTCACTTGACGAATTAAAACAATTAGCAACAGAAATGCGTCAACTTGTTCTTGAACGCGACGCAAAAATCGGTGGACACGTGGGCCCTAACCTTGGCGTAATGGAGCTAACGATTGCTTTTCACTATGTCTTTGATTCGCCCCACGATAAAGTTATTTGGGATGTTTCACACCAGAGTTATGCCCATAAAATGCTGACAGGCCGGAAATTAAGTTTTCTCGATCCTGATCATTATGAAGATATTACTGGATTTACGTCACCAGAAGAAAGCGCTCATGACTTTTTTGAGATCGGTCATACTTCAACGTCAATCTCCCTTGCAGTGGGGATGGCTCAAGCGCGTGATTTGATGAAGCCGCAATCACATAATAACGTTATGGCAGTAATTGGGGATGGATCCTTAAGTGGCGGATTAGCTTTTGAAGGATTAAACAATGCTGCTAAGCTTAATTCTAACTTGATTATTCTCGTTAATGATAATCAAATGTCAATTGATGAGAACCAGGGTGGTTTATACAAAGGGCTAAAAGAACTCCGAGATACTAACGGTGAATCTCCCAATAATATTTTTAAGTTTATGGGTCTCGATTACAAGTACGTTGCAGACGGCAATGACTTGCAGACGATGATCGACACTTTTAAGGAAATCAAGGATATTGACCATCCAATCGTCCTTCATGTTAACACCTTAAAAGGGAAGGGTTATGAGCCTGCTGTTGAAGAAAAGATGAAGTATCATTGGCGCACTCCATTTGACCTAAAGACTGGTGAAGATAAGGTTAAAGCAAGTGGAGAATCGTATAGCGATGCTGTCCTTGCTGAATTAGATAAGCAAATTGCAGCGGATAAGCCAGTTGTTGCTATTAATGCTGGAATTCCTGGTGCGTTTGATCTTGGTAAATTTAAGGCTAAGCACCCGGATCGTTATTATGATGTTGGGATTGCTGAACAGGATTCAATTACGACTGCGGTTGCAATGGCGCAAGCAGGTGCACGCCCTGTTGTGTTTCAAAATAGTACTTTCCTTCAACGAGCATATGATCAATTGATTCATGATATGGCATTAAATGATGCTCCGGTTGTAATGATTGTGCGAGGCGGGTCAATTTCAGAAAGTTCTGCTACTCATCAAGGAACATTTGATATTTCAATGATTAGTGATTTGCCAAACATTGAATATTTAGCACCAACAAACGTCGAAGAAATGATTTCGATGTTACGGTGGGCAATTAATCAAACTGATGAACCAGTAGTAATTCGTCAACCAGAAAAGCCCCTTCTTCATGGAACACCAACACAAGATGACTACAGTACGATCAAGTACGATATTGCTCATCGCGGAAGTGAAGTTGCAATCATGGCAGTTGGTGACTTCTGGGAACTTGGTGAAAAGGTAAGAAAGGAACTTCAAGACAAGCTTAATATTGATGCTACATTGATCAATCCAAAGTCGGTAACTGGAATCGATTCTGATGTCCTTCACCACCTAGCAGAAAATCACGATGTAGTTGTTACACTAGAGGATGGGGTCCTTAGTGGGGGCTTCGGGGAAACAATTGCTCGTTACTATGGGCCAAAGGGAATGAAAGTTTTGAACTTTGGAGCACCACGGGAATTTGCGGATAATGTTCCTACCGAAGTACTATATGAATGGTATCACTTAACCCCTAAACAAATTGTGGATGATATTGAGCAGGTTATCCATTCACTATAAGTTAACAGAGCTATCATCGCAGGTAAGGATTACTTGTAGATGATAGCTTTTTTCGATTTAAAAAATGCGAATTGCTTCTTTTTACGTATATATATTAAAGAGTATATAAAAGAGGAGCGAGATAATATGAACCATTTAAACCACCTTCATGTATTGCGAAACACTTGCTTAGTAGGCTTAACGACAGCGTCAACGATCCTTTCGCTGTCGTTAAATATTCCACCAGTTTTAGCTGCAACTCAAGAGCCAATTACGCATCCCGTATCTAACACAAATAATCAGAAAGAACGTGTCCAAATCAAACGTGTAATTTATTTTCATCTCTTAAATGAAGTTAAAAAAGTGGAACAAGTGTCTTATGCTCACCGTGAAGTACCGAATGATTCAACCAAAAAGGCAAATTGGATTATTGAACCTTTTGAAGAAGTTAATATCCCTGAGCAAGCTGGTTTTAGACCATCAATGGATAAGATTCCAACTGTTACAGAAATAGAAGATCTATCGCAATTAAAAAATACGATAAATGTTTATTATCAGCCCCTCAATAAAGATGAAGGGCCAAAAAAGGACAGCAAAGAGAATACGTTAGCAGAAAAGACTAGGGGTGAGCAAGTAAAGGAGAATAAAAAAGAGGAAAAACAAGATTCGCAGGATAATTACCCCGTGGTAGAAGATCTGGGGGATGATAATCAGGTCACGGAAAATTATGGGGAGGTAAATAATACAAGAAAGCAGCAAAATTTGCATCAACGGGTAACAGGGATTAATAATCGACTAAATCGTTCACATCGGGACTCACGTAAAAACGATAACTCTGACCAACAAATACTTCCACAGACGGGAAATGAGACCGATAATTTAACGACTTTTCTTGGTTTGGGGATAACGGTAATGGTCGCGGGGATGAGTCTTTTTTCGTTAAAGAAAGCGCACAAAAATAAATAAAACAAAAAAACTTGATAAAAGGACTTGCATTTTTAATTTTCTAATAGTATTCTAATGTTATTGAAAAACGAATGGAGGAAACTAAAATGCAAATTTACAATAAATCGATTATTCATCACCTAACCTCCACCTCAACCACAACAACAATTACCGTGGTTGAGTAGTTTTAATATCTCTTAAATCTGTTAGCAATAGCTATTCAAGATGCCTCAACCACTTATCAAAACTTGACGAGGGTTGGCTAGGGACATTTTGGGTAGCTTTTTTATTTAAAGTGAGGTTAGAATGATGGATAATCAGAAAAATGAAGTTAAATTAAATCGGACAATGACTCCCGGACAAATGGAAATGATTGCAATTGGTGGGACAATTGGTAGTGGTCTTTTCATGGGAGCCACATCAACTATTAAATGGACTGGTCCTTCTGTCCTATTAGCATATGCCTTTGTAGGTTTAGTCCTATATGGTGTTATGCGTGCGTTAGGGGAAATGATCTATATCAGTCCAGGAACTGGTTCCTTTGCGGACTATGGATCTAAATATATTCATCCCTTAGTTGGATACCTGACAAAGTGGAGTAACGTCTTTCAGTTTATCATTGTTGGTATCTCAGATATTATTGCCATGAGTCAATACCTTAATTATTGGTGGCCTAACTTACCAGACTGGATTTCTGGATTAGTAATGATCATTATCTTAACGCTTGCGAACCTTGCATCTGCTAAGGCATATGGCCGGTTGGAATTTTGGTTTGCGATGATTAAAGTCGTTACAATTATTGTTATGATCATTCTTGGATTATTGGTAATTGTCCTTGGGTTGGGTAACAATTGGCATCCGGTTGGAATTTCCAATTTATGGTCACATGGTGGATTCTTTACTGGTGGATTCATGGGATTCATGTTCTCACTATCTGTGATTGCTGGATCATACCAAGGAATTGAATTACTTGGTATTACTGCTGGTGAAGCGGCCTCACCACGCCATGCGATTGTTAAGTCAGTTAAATCTGTTATTTGGCGGATTTTAATTTTCTATATTGGGGCAATTTTCGTTATTGTTTCCATTTATCCATGGGACGAATTAAAGGCAGTTGGATCACCATTCGTTGAAACATTTACTAAAGTTGGTATTACTGGAGCAGCTGGAATCATTAACTTTGTTGTTTTGACTGCTGCATTGTCCGGTGCCAATTCAGGAATCTACAGTGCTAGTCGGATGCTTTTTAAGCTTTCAGTTGATGGTGAAGTTCCTAAGGTATTTAGTAAATTGTCAAAGCGGGTTGTACCAAATGTTGCGATTTTAACAATTTCATTCTGGATTTTCCTTGGTTTTATTGTTAACATGCTTCTATCAATGTTTAATGCAGCCTCTGCTAATATCTTCGTGATTGTCTATAGTTCAAGTGTCCTTCCCGGAATGGTACCATGGTTTATTATTTTGATTTCAGAATTAAACTTCCGGCGTAATAATCCAGCTGAGTTAAAGGACCACCCATTCAAGATGCCACTTTATCCAGCATATAACTACTTTAGTTTGATTGCGCTAAGTGTTATCTTACTGTTTATGTTCTTTAACCCAGATACACGGATTTCGGTTAGTGTTGGGGCAGTCTTCTTAGTTATCATGAGCATTATCTACAAGTTAAGAACTCAGCGCCAAGATAAATTAGCATAAAGAATAAGTACTCTCGAAACAGATTGTTTTGGGAGTATTTTCTTTTATCGCTTAAAATGATAAAATACTTTTACGAACATACGTTTAAGAGGAAAGGTATTTTAGAAACATGCGATTTCGATTCAATAAAAAGACCCAGTATTTACTTTTAGCTTTAGTAGCGATTCTCGGCATTGGTAGTTTTTCCCAGCCATCTGATAAAGGAAGTACCTTACCGCAGGGAATCCAACGGGTAGCGCCTTGGCGTCATTCCAGCAACAATAATCGATCATCTTCTTTTACGCCGCCAACCCAAGAGCAGGCCACGAGTGTTCTTTCTAATGGCGTCCGTCAGCAGTTAGGAACATCTGACATAAAATGGAATGGTTACGGAGCGTTTATTTTAAATAACAATCAGACGGCGCTGAACGCAAATATTAATAACGCGCCATACGCAGTTAATCGACGTGATTCGCGTGGACGAGCATGGCAGGGAGACGCCTGGCTCAATCGTACAACACGCCAGTATCGTAATCGGAATGAAACTGGGAATGGGGCCACTAATTGGAAGCCAGCTGGATTTTTACAAGCTCATAACTTAAAAGGTGGCATCTCCCATGCTTATGATCGCGGACACTTACTTGGATATGCATTAGTAGGGGGTATCCGTGGCTTTAATGCTTCGGAGTCAAATCCTGCTAATATTGCAACTCAAACTGCTTGGGCCAACGAAGCTCGAAGCAGTACATCAACTGGGCAAAACTACTATGAAGGCTTAGTGCGAAAAGCTCTTGACCAGAACAAACAAGTTCGTTATCGAGTAACAGATGTCTATGATGGTAATAATTTAGTGCCTTCTGGTGCCCATATTGAGGCCAAATCAAAGGATGGCAGTTTGCAATACAATGTTTTCGTCCCCAATGTGCAAAATAATATTAGTATAAATTATGCAACAGGGGCAGTAACGCAAGTGAACACGAATTAAAAAACTATGTAGTTAGAATAGGCCCTCAATACTTCATTTGATTAAAGTATTGGGGGCCTATTTATCATCTGCATATAAAACTAGCGTAGAAACAAAATATTTCGATGGTCACTTGCAAAATTGGTTTAAATAAACGAAAATAAAAAGAGTTAATATTGTTTAGAAAAGGACTACGCCAATGACAGATTCAGATCTAAAAAAGATTCATATTGTTTTTAATGGTCAGGATACTCCACCATTAAAGATTAGCCAGCTTTTTGATGCTAATAAGTTCAATCGTTTAACAGCAGTTACTGGTAACGTGACTGCCGACTTTATTAATCAGTATCTAAGTCGATTCATTAAAGTCGAAGTTGCACTGAGCAGCCCTGAAAATTATGAAGCGAAAACTGGTGATGAAGTAATCACTAAGGTAGCTTTAACTAATGCATTGCTATCTGCTGCTAATAAAAAGCCTGCTAAAGTCTTTGAAGCATTAACTAGTGACAATCAAGCAAATGTGTTGAACAATCTTTTTCAAGTTGCAATTGCACCAACCCAGGCTATCCATTCACGTTTTTACCTCCTAAGTAATTCCGAGACCCATGATACTCGTGTGATTTTGGGAAGTCTTAACTTGGACAGTGCTTCATTTGATAAAGAGCGTAACCAATATGAAGAAATATTAGTCTTTGATGATGACATTCGGCTATTTCAAAATCTTGATAACCACTATAAGAATGACATCAAGCCAGTTTTACGACCATTTTTTACTGAAAATCTTTTAAATGCAGCGCAAAATCAAATTGATGAGAGCTTGAAAGATACTAAAGGAACTAAGAATGCGGTTGTAATTCTTGATAATGAAGTTACTGATCAAATCGCAGCGGCAGATATGACCGACTTGATTAGTCATGACGTTCAAAAACAAATTGATGAAAATAAAATTCCCGCAATGATTACTAAGTCGATGCGAGATATTACGACTAACCGCTCTCAAGATAAAGAAGAAGCAGAACGACAAATTCAACAACACGATACAATTTACACTTTGCAAAAAACAGCTGTATCGCCCCGAGCAGCTAAGCCAAAATTGAAATCGCGCGAAAAGATTTTTAAACAAGTTCAGGATGCATTGATTAGTGGTATGACACCACAACAACGGTCAGCAGAGAAGAAGTATACAACGTTCTTATATGATCGTCCGATGGAAAGAAATCTGGTTAACAATAATAGTGGCCTGTATGTACCGAATGATACTGGCACGCACCCAATTCAATTTGGGAAGATTGCGACTATTAGTCAAATTCGTGATGGCTTAAAGAGTATTGATGCAGTATTAAAAGGGTATCAGCAATATGTTGTTGACTACAATGATGATTATGGCAAGCGATTCTATGAAGCTATTTTATATAGTTTTACGGCACCATTTTTATGGGAGATTCGTGCGAAAGCTAGTTTGAATCCTGAAGATGGTAATGATATTCCTAACTTCTTGATTCTAGGAGCAACTGCTGGTTCTGGAAAGTCAACTCTGTTACGGATTATTAATCAATTGACATGGAATACTGATCGGTCATTAATTGATTTTGGGACTATCTATCCTACAGATACACCGCAGAAAAAAGCAAAAACTGTTGATGCAATCGAGCACTACATGAAGCTTGGAAGTTCATACCCCGTTTTAATGGATGAGATTGAACCATACTTCTTCCAACAGGATCAATATAGTCGGCACTTAGTTGTTGATACAATGAATGAATTGGTTAACAATCCACATGCAATTGCGCCATTAATCGGAACAACTAACTATGATTCTGGTTTTACTATGCTACGTGAAACTGCACGACGGACTTATTACCTTCAAATTGATAAGGTTATTGATGACCAGCAAAAAGGTGAAGCCAATAAGTATATCTATAACGTACGACAAACCCTAAATAATACGCTGTTTAAAGACTTTGTAATGCGAATGGCAAGTTTACTAGAAGACGATGAAACGCCATGGCGCGCATTTGATGAAAAGACTGGTAAACTTGACTTCTTAGCAAATACCCGTAAAATTTTCCGCGATTACTATCAAATGGCGGATATGGAAGTACCTCCTTACTTTGCAGATGAAATCTGTGATGACTTTAAGGAAAGTTCGCGTAACCGGTGGGCTAAGCTTTACCTAACACAAGAAGAAGACTTTAAATACCGCCAACAAGATCATAGCTTGTTATTTGATATTTCGAAGCTTAATACTTTTAATGGTTTTACTGCCGATAGTATTGAAAAGTACCGGAATGCATTGCCAATTGAACTCTGTGTGGATGGTATCAATGGCAAGCGTGGCAAATTTGTGGAAATTAAAGCTGATGAATTCTTTAAATGGATTGGTGAACGTAATCCATATGCTGAGGATACCGCGGAAAACGAAGCAAAGAATGAGGAAACATTAACTGTGAATACAGCTGAAGAAGTTACGGAATCGCCTGTTAAAGAACAAAAGAAGGGATTCTGGGCACGATTATTTGGCTAATCGAGTAGGAGATAATTGATTAGTTCAATTATCGACCTCTCACACCACCGTACGTACGGTTCCGTATACGGCGGTTCGACAACTTAATCACTTTGAATTGACTGGAGCGTCTTGGACATATTCATAAGTCCGAGTTGTTCCAGTTTTCTATTTGTTAGAGAATAGCTCAAGGTCTTACTGTGTGCAGTTCGCCAGTAGCCCTTGCGGGTACTAGCGAAGACGTATGCATCACGCTGGGACAGCCCCAGCTTCTGTAAGTTAGTTACCTTAGTTTTAAGCTTCTTCCATTGCTTCCAGATATACTGTCTTATTCGGGCCCTCAACCACTTGTCAAGGCGTTGAATAAAGTCAGTTAGTTTCCCAATTGAGTAGTACTGAAGCCATCCACGCATTTTTCGCTGAATTTCTTCAAACATTCTTGTCAGAGATATTCCACGATTACGTTTAGTTAATAACCTCAATGCTTTCTTTACTCGTTGTTGCGATTGTTTTGCTGGACGGGCGTAGGCTCCATTGTGGTCTACACCCAACGAAAAGCCAAGAAACTTTAACCGTAGCGGGCTACCGACTTTGGTTTTATCTGGGTTCACTTTAACTTTCAATCGCTTTTCAAGAAACTGGGTAATGCTTCGCATTACTCGTTCTCCGGCTCGTTGACTTTTAACATAAATGTTACAATCATCCGCATAGCGCACAAAGTGGTGACCACGTCTAGTCAACTCTTTATCCAACTCATTTAGATAGATATTCGCCAGTATTGGTGACAATGGCCCTCCTTGTGGGGTTCCTTTTTCACTCTTAGCGAAAAGCCCATGGTCTAAGACTCCGCTAGTTAGAAACTTACGAATGAGCCTTAGTGTCCATGGGTCATCAATATATTGTTGAAGATACTTAATCATCAAGTCATGATTAACATTATCAAAATAGGCTTTTAGGTCTAAGTCGACAACTCTTCGATAACCTTGATTATAAAGATCTACTACTTTTGCAATAGCGTCGTGAGCCCCACGGTGAGGGCGGAAGCCAAAACTATTATCAGAGAAAACACGCTCAAAGATAGGTGTAAGAATTTGGGCCACAGCTTGTTGAACCATTCGGTCCACCACTGTTGGTATTCCGAGTTTTCTTACTCCACCATTAGGCTTCGGAATTTCTACCCGTTTGACTGGTGCTGGTTTATACTTGCCCTCACGCAAACTAGCGATCAATTCCGTCTTATTTTCTCTGAGATATGGCAGAAGGTCATTGACTGTCATATCGTCAATGCCTGCTGCCCCTTTATTTCTCTTAACTCGCAAATAAGCCTGATTAAGGTTATTGCGGTCCAAGACTAAGTCTTGGATAGTGACACTCATACCTTTACCTTCACCATAATCGGTACTACGCGCCCTTGTGTACTTTCGGTTTTCCAAACCTATCCTCGACAAGCGGTCAGCTTGTTGTTCTGTTTTCTGCGATTGTCGCACCTGATTACACCTCCGATATAAGTTACAAGTTATTGTCGTTCAGTCCTTCATCTGATTACTCAGACTACTATGACCTCGGCTGACTTCTGGCTTACTCAACGCTACATCACTGCACCGCTTGTTTCTGTGGAAATTAAACTTATTCCTCTTGTCGGAAACGTGTAGGCCAGATCTCCCCGGGTAAGGATATTAACTTTCGTACCATGTCACCGGTAGCTTTACTGAAAGTAACTTCGAGTAGTGTTGGACTTTAACTTGTCATGCAGTCTTATCCAGTTAGTTCCAGCCTTATAGCTACTTCTTGTTCATCGGTGCAGTACTTTGCCTTAGACTTCCTTCAGATTCCACCTCACAGTGGACACCCTTGTCCTCAGCTCATGGTTCCGACTACTACGGCCCATAGCGGACTCTCACCGCCTAGCTAATACCCATGCCGGGCGCACATATAAAAAGGTCTGGGACGCAAATAGCATTCAAGACCTTTTTATTTACTATTAATTTTTTGTGCCTTTTGTTTCGGGTGATGTTTCAGATTTTCAAGCCGATTTACCAAGGGTTTTGCATATTTTATGTAGAGTGGATTACGAAGGAGCCAGTTATGAAAACGTGGTGAAATTTTAGTGATACACCATATTGTGAGGAGGAAGAATGGAACCTGCGGAATTACAGGGAGGAGCATCCCAATTATCCCACCAACGAATGAAATGCTCCCTAACAAGATCCATCCAAGTTTTAATACTAATTTTATGATCATTAAGAACTCCTCCTTTCTTTCATATTAAAGTTACTACCATTCTATCATGTGCGAACGAAAAAAGGGTGGGGAGCTGCTTAAGTTTTTATTACATTTAAGTTAAGGAGAGAAATAAATTGACATTTTATACAATTAGCTATTTATCAAACCACCAACATATGAATCAACTATTTAATTATATTGCTATTATCATCTTTGTCCTTCTGATTGCAGTAATGGCATTTTTATATTTACGGCATCGCCTTATTACCCGTTATCGTGATTTAGGGATAATTTTCTTTTTACTATTGTTGCTTTTTATCGGCTTTCAAGTTACCGATATGGAAAAAATACCACACAGCAATCCCAAACAACTCAGATGATTCCCTTTATTAAGGCGGTTGCTCGGGATCATAATGTTTCTCCACAAAAAGTAGTTGTTAATTCCACAACTTTAACGGATGGAATTCTTGTCCGAATTGAGGATCGGGATTACCGTGTCAATTTAAGTCAAACAGGGGATAATTATACCCTTACACGAGCACATGTTGTTAATCATCAGGTTAATTTAATGAAGTAGGAGAGAAATATGGATAATTATTCATTGATTATTATAAAATTTGTTCTCGGAATGTTATGTTTGATTTTGCAGATTAATTTACTGGGGAAGGGGAATCTCGCACCTACTTCTGCTATTGATCAAGTTCAAAATTATGTTTTAGGTGGGATCATTGGCGGAATTATCTACAATAGTGATATTTCTATTCTTGAGTTTATAATGGTCCTTTTGATTTGGACATTAATTGTATTTATTGTGAAATTTGCTAAAGATCATAATATTTGGGTAAGAAGAATTATCGATGGGCGCCCGCAAATATTAATTCAGAACGGAAAATTATTAGTAGAGAATTGTATGCGTGCAGGAATCAGTGCTAATGATCTTATGTTTCGCCTTCGTGGTCATGGAATCTATGAAGTTGCTAAGGTCAAAAGCGGAATTTTAGAACAAAATGGCCAGCTTGTAATCATCGAAAATGATGAAGCAAATGTTCGCTTCCCATTAATTAATGATGGACAGATCAATATTGATGTAATGGAATTGATTCATCATGATGAACAATGGGTATTTGAACAAATTCATAAAGCAGGTTATGACAGTGTTGATGATATCTATCTTGGCGAATATATTAATGGCAAATTAACTTTAATACCATATCCAAAAGCTTAAAAGATCATCCTCTTTATAATTTTCAAGCGTATAATAAGAGTAAAATACAAAATGAAATGATAAGAAGATGATTTGATGAAAAAATCGTTAAAAATTGCCGGAATTAGTATTGGTAGTCTAATTCTTCTTGCTTTTGGTATTCAAGGTTTCTTATTACGCGGAACTCCTGGTCAGCACCTTTCATCACAAAATTATCAAAGTAACCTGGAGTATTCTTCTATTCCCACCTTGCTTATTCCTGGCTGGGGTGGAAGCACAATTACTTATAATAAGATGATTAAGTACTATCAGCAAAAAAATATTGCGCAAAAAGTTTTAACGATCTGGGTTGCTCCTAATGGACGTATCTGGACTGAGGGGGACTTTCACGGGCAAAAGAATGCCTTAATTCAAGTTTTATTTACTTGGAACTATAATGGTACCTACCATCCACAGATCAAGCAATTAACGGGTGTTCTAAATTATTTGCAGAAACACTATCATATGCAGAAAATTAATGTTGTTGCCCATTCATATGGGGGCACAGAATTCATTCACGCTTATATGGGTTCGAAATATCTTCAAGATCATATGCGGTTAAATAAAGTAGTCTTTTTAGGGGTACCAGTTGAAGAAAGCCTTAGCGATCAATTAAAATATCGCTATCACTTAGTTAATAAATCGACGGACAAGAATTTTCACCAATTATTTTTGGAGATGAAAAATTGGCAACTGAATTATCCTGTTGAAATTTATAATTTAATGGGTAGTGAAGAAGGCAGTAAAACAACTGATGGTGCTGTTCCGCATATCCAATCAGAAATGTTAAAATCATTAATTAAAGCCCATCCATCAATTGAGTATCATCAAAAAGTGTATCCAAAAACCACTCACTATCAATTACATCATCGAACAA
Source organism: Limosilactobacillus reuteri subsp. reuteri (assembly GCF_000016825.1). Taxonomy (NCBI): domain Bacteria; kingdom Bacillati; phylum Bacillota; class Bacilli; order Lactobacillales; family Lactobacillaceae; genus Limosilactobacillus; species Limosilactobacillus reuteri. The sequence goes on from NC_009513.1 coordinate 1,028,362, forward strand.
AAATTTTAAACAATATCGCTAACATTTTATGGGGAAGGAATTAAAATGAATAAAGAACATGGCCAAGTAACAGGAATTATATGGCGTGGACCTGATGACCTAGCTATATATCAACGATTAAAAGAATATGCAGATAAAAAAGACATTTCAGTTTCAGAGGCAGCCAAGCAATTAGTTAAGATAGCTCTCAAGAAAGATTAAAAAATCCTAATTGGTTAAGTTTAATATTCCATGATAGAATCTTAAATGTACAAAAATTAAAGGGGAGTTCACTTAATGATAAATCAAAAAAGTAAGACAGTATATTTCTGTGCCGGGTGGTTTACTGACAAGCAAAATAAAGCTTATGAGGATGCAATGAATGCAATTAAGGCTAACCCTACAGTAGATGTAGAGAATTCTTATGTGCCATTACAACACCAATATAAAGGATTACGGGTTGATGAACATCCAGAGCTTTTGCAAGATCGCGAATGGAGTACAGCAACTTACAATGGTGATCGAGTAGGCGTTTCAACTTCTGATATGCTTTTAGCAGTCTACATTCCTGAAGAAGAAGATGTAGGAATGGGTGTTGAATTAGGAATGGCACGCGCACTAGGTAAATATATTATGGTAGTGATTCCTGATGAGGACTTTGGTAAACCAATTAATTTAATGAGTTGGGGAATTGCAGATAATTTCATTAAAATGTCAGAACTTCCTAATTACGATTTTAATAAACCATCTTATAATTTCTACGATGGTGGAGTATATTAAAAAAGATGTGCGAGTTTCAAATCGCACATCTTTTTTACAAAATGTTAGTTTACATAATATCTATAACGGTTAATAAATTGATGTTCAATCTCTGACAATAGCCCAGCATGATTGTTATCGTATCTTGTAACTTTATCAGCAACTTTTAGCAGGTCAGCTGTAGCGTTTTTCATTGCATATCCATAACCAACTTCTGATAACATCTCAATATCGTTTGAAGTATCTCCAAAAGCAACTACTTGGTCTAGAGTTCCGTTTAAGTAATTTTCGACTAGTCTTTTTAATCCTAAAGCTTTATTTACGCCTGCTGGTAGGATATCAATGCCATAAGCTCCACTATAAGTTGCTTGAATTAAGTTTGGAAACTGCTCATTTAATTGATTTACATATCCTTGAATAATAGTTTGGGATAATTTGCGTTTGGCCCAACCAATGTTTAAGTTATAAATTGGCTCAGTGATTTTTTGAAGGTCAGAAAAATATGTGTGGTGGGGATAAAAAGGGACTGGAACATCGCGATACTGCTCGGCAAGGATTGTTTGTGTTTCGCCAGATAAAGATAGGATGTCAGGGCTAGGGAACGTATGCTTAATAAAAGTATGAAGCTGTTGCAGCGTCGCAATTGAATGAGTCTTGCCGTAGACAGATTTACCGTTTATTATCAGTCGCCCGCCATTTTCTGCTACAAATTCTTTTACAAGTGGACAAGGCTGAAAGATCGTTGACAATGCATCGTAACTATTCCCGCTTGCAATAATAAAGTGGTAGTTTTGCTGTTGTAATAGTTCAATATCTTTATTCAAACGGTTAATGTCGAATTTATCATTATCATCTAGTAAGGTACCATCAACATCGATAGCAATAAAACGGTATTTTCCCATTTGATTTCCTCTCTGAAATATTAATTTGTAGAAGAATCTTGTGGCTTTTCTACAGTAGTTTTACTTTTAAGTTGTTGCTTTAACTGTGTATTTTCTTTTTGCAGTTGGTCAATCTTTTTTTGATACTTTTTTAATTCGTCCTTACTAACACGCGATGATTGTAATTCTTTTAATTGCTTGTTAGTTTTGAGGTGATTAGAAAATGATAGCAAGTAAATAATAATAGCCCCAATAAGTAAACAGATAAAGATTAGCAGCACTAGTGGCATTTTTACTTGTGCTCCAAAAAGATTGACTACTACAGTTGCTGTATTTAATAGTGCAAAGATGGCAATTATAATTAGAATAACGATTGAAGCAATAGTTGTGGATTGCTTTTTCATGGAAAATTCCCCCTCATGTTTTTTGTAACATATCTATTATATTAACTTAAGAAGTGCTGGTAAAGGAGAAGAGGGGAATAAATAAGCGTCATCTGTATTTGTACTTTTTAAATAAAATTGACAAATTATCTTTATTTTTTTAATAAATGCGCTAAAATAGAAATATAAGGCGTCCTTAGTGTAATGGATAGCACATGAGATTTCGGTCCTCATGATCCGAGTTCGACTCTCGGGGGACGCATTTTTAAGAAAATATGATGAAACATAAAAATCCTACAATCGTTGTTATATCAATGATTGTAGGATTTTTTAGTATTTTAGAAAAGTATGAAAAAATATAAAAAAGTACAAAGTCGGTACACCTTTGGTACACTAGTGTACCAAACTAAAGTTGATTCAAAGCATTGACAATTTTGTCATCAGTTTTTCCTTTGTATTCATCTATTAAATAAGCGTAAGTATTCATTGTTGTACGAATGTCACTATGACCAAGACGTTTGCTGATTGGATATATATCCACACCTTTAGCAAGAAGTAAGGCAATGTGGCTGTGCCGTAAACTGTGGAAGTGAAAATTTTCGCGGTGAATACCTAATTTATCTAATAATTGTCGAAGCATTTTATTGACTGCGTTGCTAGTAGGAATAGTACCAAACTGAGTCATAAATACCATATTACTAATATGCTTTTCCTTCAATTGAGAAAGCAATTGTAGAAGAGTTTGATTTACTTTGATAGTCCGATTAGACGATTATGGGTTGCTTACTACAAGTATTCTCAACCACTAGATGCCTTTAGTCGTCACGTTGGCTATGTTTGAATTCGTCAACCACGAGAAAACGGTTATGGTTACATGGCTGTTCGTGATACTAAGACTAACCAACCTTTTGGAAAATTTGAATAAAATTTTAGTTAGCCCTAATGGTAGTTGCAAATTTTAGAATGCAATTACTACTAGGGCTTTCTTTTTGTTGTATAATAAAACAGCGATAGTAAACGAATTACCACCGCTGAAATAACTATTTGCCTAGCCACAAGGGCTAGACACGCAACCATGCAAATAGTTGCTTAATAGTCTTTTTGATTATCTTTTTTATGTGCTTATTAGGCACAATCAATATTACTATGCACCAATGATGCAATTGGGACACCTCCCAACTTGCACATATTTGTGGAGTGATTAGTTCCAACAGTGTGCTCAACTATTGTATCATAAGTTAGTTGTGTTATAATATATGTATCAATATTACTATGCCGGTGTGCAAAATGGTTTCAGTTGATTACTTAAACCGTACCGGTAAGCAGGGTGCCCTAATCGGCATCCTTTTTATTTTATTTAGTTCGTACACGTTTGGCACACTAAACCTCTTGAAACGTTGGTATAACAACGCTTTTAAACTCTCGGGGGGAGTAAGATTGTATAAAAAAGAAGCTCCGATAAAACGCTGATATAACGGCAGTTTATCGGAGCTTTTGTTTAGTTAAAATGGTGAAAGTTTGTAAGTTTGGTGCACAAATGGTGCAATTCGGCAATTTTTGTGCACCAAAATTAATCATTGTCGTAAACTTATTTTATTTAGTTGAGTGCGCGGGTTCTTTCAATAGAAAAATTTTTGATTATTTCGAGAAAATTTCGCAAAGTAAAACAAAGTAAAACAAAGTAAACAAAAGCAAGATAAAGCAATTTATTTAAAAATGCGCCATCAAATCAAGATGCTACAAGCTCTTGGTCCTGTGTTACATACCCCACAAGCAAAAAAATTAAAGGGTTATAGGTATCAACTATGGGAGTTACGACCTATGCTGAAAAGAGTATTTTATGGAGTGTGGAAGAAAAATAATTTTGTGTTATTAAATCATTATACTAAGAAAAAGGATGAAACAGATCCTCGTCAGATAGAAAGAGCCTTGTCGCTACTTGACGATTGGTACGAAAGGAAGGGTAAATAATGAGAAACTGGGAAGATATAGATAAGCATCAAACGGTTGCAACAAAAGAAGAATTATCGATTATTGATACCTTGTCTTTTTTAGAAGTACAAAGAATTAAACAGGGGATTTCGCAAACAGAATTTGCAAAAAAATCGGTATGACACAACCTCAATTGGCTAAAATTGAGAATTTAGATTCAATCCCTACGCTGCCTACATTAAATAAATATGCTGCTGGATTAGGTTTGCAAATCAAGTTGTCTATTTCTCCATTGATGGAAGCCAAGTAGATAAATATTAACAATAATTGCACCGTGAAATAATTTCATAATATGCAAAAAAATAAGCCCCGATAAAGTGGTGCTATATCAGCGCTTTATCGGGGCTTTTATTAATGTCTTTAGACCTAGTTGAGTGCGCGAGCAGAGCGAGTGCACGAAACAAAAAACCACCTGCTATGCGGGTGGGCGATAAAAATTATATAAAAAAGGCCTCTTTTGCCTTAAGATGTAGGTGTTCAAGCCAAAGTCAATAAGGGAAAAGAGGTTATATAAATATGGCTAATAAATTAAATAGCTTAGCCCATACGAAGTGGTTATGTAAGTATCACATCGTATTCATACCAAAGTATAGACGTAAAGCGATCTTCAATCAATACCGAAGAGACCTGAGAGATTATATTCGTTTGTTGTGCAAATATAAGGGAGTAGAAATAATTGAAGGTCATATGATGCCAGATAATGTGCACTTGTTAGTAAGTATTCCGCCGAAACTAAGTGTCTCGCAGTTTATGGGATACTTAAAAGGGAAAAGTGCATTAATGATGTTTGATCGACATGCAAACTTAAAATACAAATATGGGAACCGACATTTTTGGGCTGAAGGCTACTATGTGAGTACAGTTGGATTAAATGAATCCACGATAAAGAAGTATATCCGAGATCAAGAGAAACATGATATAGCAATGGATAAGCTAACAAGTGTGGAATATTCGGACCCTTTTAAGGGTAAGTGAGGTAGTATAAACACCGCTTAAAGCGGTGGCAAAGTAGTCAGAGCATTTTGGCTTGAGCAAAGCGAAAGCCAGCGCCTTGAGACGCCGGCTTTTATTATCGGCTTATAGCCGATGTGCAAACCACCCGTTTGACGGGTGGTTATGATTTAAATAAAGAGCGGTTAATCTTGTTAAATATAATTAATAACCAACTATTGATTTAGAGAAAAATAAAGACGAAAAATGATCTATGACCGAGTTAAATACTTATCTAAAAAGTCCATCACAATCTTAAATACCTGTGGTTGAAGGAATTTCACATCCATGTGACTTGCGCCTTCGATTTCGTATAATTCAGCAGGAACGTTGTTTTCAACTAATGCATCATAAAGCTTTTCACTATCTTTAATTGGAACAACGACATCTTCTGTCCCATGAAAGATAAGAAAGGGCGTAGAATTAGAATTTACATAGGTGAGGGGATTTGCGGCAGAATCAAGCTCAGGAGCGTTTTCAGGCTCAGCACCAAGCAAGTTACGGTAAACAAAATCAAAATCGTTTGATGCACTTCCTGTTTTAGCGGTTAAGGGATCAACCACACCATAAAAAGGAACTGCTACTTGAACATCACTGGAGTAATCTAAATTAGCACCTTTGTCAAATTGGTTAAGGCCGTTAGTAACACCTAGCATACTTGCCATATGTCCACCGGCCGATTCTCCCATCACAATAAACCGATTAGGATCAGCTTGGAAGCGCTTGGCATTAGCTCTCATATAACGAATAGCAGCCTTAGCATCTTCTAATTGCCCAGGAAACTGAACTTTGTTGCTATCACGATATTCGACGCCGACAACAATGTAACCATGCCGAGCAAAATCAACCAAATTCGGCAGATGAACATTGTGGTCAGTATCCATCCAGCCGCCACCAGCAAACCAAAAAATTACTGGATAACGTGTATCATCATTAGTTTGAAAATGTCGAATGACTGAAAGCTTCAAATCTCGCGTTGTATTACCAAGCCATCCAGGAACTTGCGTATACGTAATATCTGAATCTAGCCATAAACCGTCACGTACTTGATCAACTTTAAGCGTATGTTTCATGATAAAAACTCCTTTTAAAATACTTTTGCCATAGACTTCAGCAATAGTATTACATAAATCTTTTAAAACATAAATCAAAAGTATTAGTTTTATTAAAGTTAAAAATAAGCATTAGATAAATTCTTTTGAGAAAGCTAAAAATTGATATTCTGGGGGAATTTTAAATTCAGTCGCATTAAAACTATAATTTTAATGACAGGTTAATTTTAAAATAAATCGTTCCCTCTTTACGTATTTACTAGCAACTTCGCTTATTTTATGGTTAGATTAAATTAATATATATTTATAAGGAGCGATCATCTATGGAAATTCAATACTGGGCTGATATTGCGTGCCCATATTGCTATATGGGAATTACACAATTACAACGGGCACTTAAAGAATTAAAGATTGCCGATCAGACACCATTAAAATTTATGTCATTTCAACTAGATCCAACGTTGCCAACAACAACTGATCTATCAATGACAGAATATTATGCAAAAACTCATCAACTAACTAAGCAAGAAGCTGCTACACAAATACAAAAAATTGATCAACTTGCTGCCGATATTGATTTACCAATTAAGATGGAAAATGCGATTCCTGTTAATACATTAACTGCTCATCGCTTAATAAAATACATTGAGAGTTTAAACGACCAAGCATTACTTAATAAGGCTGTTAAACGCCTTTATCAACTTTATTTTAATGATAATGAATCAATCGCGGACTATGAAGCTCTAACTGGTGCAATGAATGAAATTGGATTACCTGTTGCTGATGTTAAAAAAGTTCTTGAATCTAATCAATATGAAGATGAGGTTCGAAAAAACGAACAGCGCGCATTTATGATTGGAATGCCAAGTGCACCGTTATTTGTGATTAATAATAAGTATTCAATCACTGGCGCGCAACCTTACGAAGTATTTTTAGAAGCCTTGAAAAAAGTAAAAAATATAACTAAATAGGATTCAAGCAAATCAGAAGATAATTTCTGGTTTGCTTTTTTGTTCCCCCTGCTCTATTTGTAAATAGAAAAACTGTAATTCTTTATAAATTCTAATCATCCGGGTAGAATAAGACTTGAGGAGGTCTTTAGAATGAAGGTAACAAAACTTATTGTAGGAATTATTATGATTGTATTAGCCATTATTATATTTGTTCAATCGATTGTTAGAGGTTTTGGGAATCCTAATCCTGCAATTCATATTTATGCCAGAACAGCCGAATTAATTGTTTCGCTATTATATCTGGCATCAGGAATCGTCTATATCGCTACTTGTGGTATTGATGGTTTAGGTGGCGATATTGCTGGATTATCGATGATGCTAATCAGTTGGGTTTTAGGTTTATTAACGTGTACTATCTATCTTCCATTGCAACTATGGGCATGGTTGGCATTAATTATCGGAGTCGGCTTCTTTGTCTGGCATATTATGTTACGACGTGAATAAATTATGCTAATTATTGGGCAATCCAATGATATTCGCTTTTAGCCTACGTTATTAGATTGCCTATTTTTTCTAATAAAATAAAAAAACAGCGAGTAATTTTACTTACTGTTTTAGACTAATTGGGCTAGCTGGATTCGAACCAGCGCATGACGGTACCAAAAACCGTTGCCTTACCGCTTGGCTATAGCCCAATTATATTAAAATGTTGAACAACTATTAAAATTGCTCAATGGAGGATACAGGGCTCGAACCTGTGACCCCCTGCTTGTAAGGCAGATGCTCTCCCAACTGAGCTAATCCTCCAAAAGTGACCCGTGCGGGATTTGAACCCACGATACCAGCGTGAAAGGCTGGTGTCTTAACCACTTGACTAACGGGCCATATTAAATTAATTAAAAGCGGGTAACGAGAATCGAACTCGCGACAACAGCTTGGAAGGCTGTGGTTTTACCACTGAACTATACCCGCATATCAGCGACGAATATTATATTATCAAGTTATCCTATAAAAAGCAATACTTTTTTCAAAAAAAGTTTGTTTTATTTCAAAAACTAATTAATGGCTACTTTAGTACCGCTTGTTACAAAGTAAAAATCAAGTTTTGACTACAAAAAAACAGCTAAGAAGATTACCTCTTAGCTGTTTAGCCAGATCGGGAAAACAGGATTCGAACCTGCGACCCCCTGGTCCCAAACCAGGTGCTCTACCAAGCTGAGCTATTTCCCGAAATAGTGCCGAGGACCGGGATCGAACCGGTACGGTTATCACTAACCGCAGGATTTTAAGTCCTGTGCGTCTGCCAATTCCGCCACCCCGGCATAATAGAACTGACTAAGCGGAAGACGGGATTCGAACCCGCGACCCCCACCATGGCAAGGTGATGTTCTACCACTGAACTACTTCCGCAAAAGTGACCCGTGCGGGATTTGAACCCACGATACCAGCGTGAAAGGCTGGTGTCTTAACCACTTGACTAACGGGCCATTTTTAAATATATCAAACAATTTTTTCAAAATTGTTAACTCGTCTTTCACAACGTTATTAATAATACCAACTGATCTATAAAATAGCAAGAACTTTTTTTAATTTTTTCTAAAAAGTTCTTGCTATTGTTATGTTTTCCTTCTAAAAGACAGCAAAAAGACTGAAAAAATCTCATTTCTCAGTCTTTAAAATTTATATTTTTAAATCAAATGTACCCCCTTATCAACATAAATGGTGTCGCCAGTAACCCCAGTTGATAAATCGCTCATTAAGAATGCGCACACGTTCCCAATTTCGCTAATAGTTACATCTTTTCCATCAACAGTTCTTGCTTGGGACATCTTTAAAAGGTCATCATGACCTTTAATACCTGTAACTGCTAATGTCTTAACCGCTCCAGCAGAGATTGCATTAACACGGATTCGTTTTTGCCCTAAATCCCGTGCTAAATAGCGAACACTAGCTTCAAGGGCAGCTTTAGCAATTCCCATTACATTATAGTTAGGAATAGCACGTTCAGAGCCAAAATAGGTTAAGGTAACAATACTTGCAGGATTATTTAATAGATCTAACTGATTAGCAACCTTAGCGACAGCAATAAGGGAATAAGACGAAATATCTTGCGCGATTGCATAACCTTTGCGACTAGCACCAAGGATTGAACCAGCTAATTCTTCTTTTTTGGCAAAAGCAATTGCGTGTACAATTCCATCTACTTTTGTAAAACGTTCTTTGATAGTTGTAAAGGCTTGTTCAATACTCTCGTCATCCGCTACATCACATTCAATTAATTGATCTTCATCATCTACTAACCGTTGTAGGCTTTTTTTCATTCTGGAATTCTGATAAGTATAGATAATTTGGGCACCTTGTTCAGCCATCATTTGTGCACATCCCCATGCAATAGAACGCTTATTAGCTACTCCCATAACAACGATCTTTTTTCCTGTTAATATATTTCCCATATTATCCTCCTTAAAACTTTCGATAACGTTTTTTTCTATTTGCTAGAAGTTGATTTGACGATAGTTCTTGCAATTTGTTTAATCTCTTTAGTAAAACCTGCTCGATATTTTTGCAAGTTTGTTGGTGCTTTTCGCTTTCTGGAATAATTCCTTCAATAATCCCTTGCTTTAATAAAGCTTGCGGCACCATTTGCATTAATTCTGCCGCTTTATCTGCTTTTGTACTATCTTTCCACATAATGGAGGCAAACCCCTCAGGAGATAAAATAGAATAAGTACTGTTTTCTAACATCCACACTTCATCTCCACATGCTAAGGCTAAGGCTCCCCCACTACCCCCTTCACCATAAATAATCGTGATAATTGGAATAGCAAGCTGACTTATTTGTAAAATATTTTGGGCAATCGCACTACCTTGCCCATTTTCTTCGGCTTCCTTGCTAGGAAATGCTCCTGCGGTATTAACAAAACAGAATACAGGTCGCTTAAATTTAGCTGCTTGCTTAATTAAGCGGAGTGCCTTGCGATAACCACTAGGCATTGGTGAGCCAAAATGCTTTATGATTTTTTCTTCTGTTGTTTTTCCTCGATCAGTGGTAATGACGGTAACTGCTTGCTGATGGAAAGTAGCGATTCCACCAATGATTGCAGGATCATCCCCGCCTGCCCGGTCGCCGCGCAACTCAACAAAATCTGGAAAAATATTTTGAATAATCTCCATCCCCGTAATTTTATTGTCGTTGCGAGCACGTTTAACAATCTCGCTTGCTGATAATTGTTCATTCATTAGCAACGCTCCCTGTTTTTAATAGCCATTCAAGCAGCTTTTTTTCATCTTGACGTTTTACAATTCGATCAATAAATCCATGATGCAGGATGTTTTCAGCTGATTGGAGGTCGATAGGAATTTGCTGGTGGATCGTCTGTTCAATAACGCGACGGCCAGCAAAGCCAACAAGTGCATGGGGCTCAGCGAGAATAATATCTCCGTCCATCGCGAAACTAGCAGTTACTCCACCAGTTGTTGGATCGGTTAAGACCACAATGTATAAAAGGCCGGCAGCAGCATGCTCATTTATTGCTTGTGAAACCTTAGCCATCTGCATTAACGACATAATTCCTTCTTGCATCCGTGCCCCGCCTGAAGCAGTGAATAGTACTACTGCTTGACGATGGGTAGTTGCATATTCAAATAAGCGCGTTATCTTTTCACCTGTAACAGTTCCGAGTGATCCCATAATAAATGTTGGATCCATAATGCCTAGTGAAAATAGCTGATCATTAATTGAAGCTTCACCAGTTAGGACTGAATCATTCAGCTTAGTTTGTCTTTGGAGTTTACTAATTTTTTCTTGGTATCCAGGAAAATGTAACGGATTCTTTGTCTGGAGATCCTTATCGAATTCTTTAAATGAATCCACTAACCATGAAAGTCGATGGCGAGCAGGTATTCGTAATCCATAGTCACAGTTGGGACAAACAGCATATTGTGTTAACTGCTTGGCGAATAGCAATTGATGACAATGTGGACATCTTAGCCACATTTGATCTGGGACCCTTTCATCAGCATTTTTATCTGCTTTGATGTGCCGTTCACTTAAAGTATTATTTTGATCATATAATTTCACGCTGTCAGCCCCTTCTTCCATTGTGGCAAGAAAGAGTCTTCAAGAAACGTTGTTGAAGCTGTTCCTGCCAAAAATTTAGGATTGTTTAGGATTGCTAAATGGAAATTCTGATTGGTTGTTACGCCCATAATTACCATTTCATTCAAAAGTCGTTTGATTTTTTCAATGGCTTCTTGGCGATCTTGACCAAGGGCAATTACCTTAGCGATCATTGAATCATAATAAGGAGTGATCTTGCTGCCAGGATAAATAGCAGTATCAATTCGCATCCCCAAATTACCGACTGGAAGATACAAGTAATTAATCGTCCCAGTCACTGGCATAAAGTTTTGCTTAGGATTTTCAGCATTTATCCGACACTCAATCGCATGTCCATGAACCTGAATATCCTGTTGGGTAAAGGGAAGTGGTTCATTCGCAGCGACAATAACCTGTGCTTTCACTAAGTCAATCCCGGTTACCATCTCCGTCACTGTATGTTCAACCTGGATACGAGTGTTCATTTCCATAAAGTAAAAGTGATGGTCCTTGTCCATTAGAAATTCTATTGTCCCCGTATTATGATAGTTAATCACATTAATGGCTCGCATGGTAATTTGTCCTAGCGTTTTTCGCTCTTGTTCATTTACTAGGACACAAGGACTTTCTTCAATCAATTTTTGTTTATTCCGTTGAATCGAGCAGTCTCGTTCAGGAAAGAAAACAGCATTGCCAAAATTATCACGAAAGACTTGGACCTCAATATGTTTAACATTCTCCATAATCTTTTCAAGGTACATTCGGTCATCGTTAAACGAAAGACGGGCTTCGTTTTGGGCCTCGCTAAATATTTGCCGCATCTGGTTATGATCATTAATTCGTCGGATCCCTTTACCGCCACCACCAGCAGCCGCTTTTAACAAAATTGGATACCCAATCTTGTTTGCAACCTCAACAGCGTCATTAACATTGGTAATATAGTCATCGCTTCCAGGAATTACAGGAACCCCTGATTTTTTCATTTGCTCTCGTGCGTGCTCCTTGTTTCCCATTAAGTCAATAACTGAGGCTTGGGGACCGATGAACGTAATGCCGCATTCTTCACACATTGTCGCGAATTCCGCATTTTCTGATAGAAAGCCAAAGCCAGGATGGATCGCCTGGGCACCTGTACCAAGAGCAGCTTCTAAAATATTTTTCGCATTCAAATATGAATCTTGAGCACGGGCGGTTCCAACGCATACAGCTTCATCCGCTAGTTGAACGTGAAGACTTTCGCGGTCTGCAGTTGAATAAATAGCTACTGTCTTAATTCCTAGCTCCCGTAATGACCGTATTATCCTGACAGCAATTTCACCACGATTAGCAACTAGTACTTTGGAAAACATCAAACCACCTACCCAATCATAAAAGTTAATTCAGCTGTACAGGCTTTTTTACCATCAACCGTTGCAATGCCCTTACCAATTCCAATGTTTTGGTGAACTTTTTCTAGATTGACTTCTAATCTTAACGTATCACCAGGGCGGACTACTTTACGAAATTCTGCTGACCGAATCCCACCAAAATAGGCTGTTTTCCCTTGGAACTCTTCTTGAGATAAGAGAGCGACGGCACCTGTTTGCGCCAATGATTCAACAATCAATGCTCCTGGTAAAACTGGATTTTTGGGGAAATGGCCATTAAAAACCTCTTCATTAATCGTGACATTACGCCGTGCAATGGCCTTCTTACCAGGGATTAATTCATCAACTTGGTCAATTAGTAACATTGGGTAACGATGAGGAAGGATTTTTTGAATTTCAGTTATATCTAAAGTTTTATTAGTCATTATCTTTATCCTCCTGAACTGAGAAAAGTGGTTGTTCTACTTCAACTAATTCTTCATTGCTTACACAAATTGAAGTAACGATTCCGTTAAAAGGGCTTTTTATCTCTGTCATCATTTTCATTGCTTCAATCACACAAACAACATCCCCCTTTTTTACATGGTCGCCACTTCTAACATAGGGATCTGCATCGGGGGTTGGTTGGAGATAGACAGTTCCAACTAGGGGCGCAGTTATATTTTGCGAAGGTAAAGTTGGTTGTTCGTTTGCTTTTTTCTTAACTGAAGTCGTTTGCTCTGTTTTTTCGGTTGTTATAAGATCTTCATGCTTGTGAGTTTGCTTATTTTTGCTTAAATAGAGCTGAAAGGAATCTTGATTTATTTCTAATTCACGAATATCAGAATCTTCAAAATATTGCATTAATGTTTGAATTTCTTTAAATTCCAAGATAGATCACTCCCATTTCTTAAAGGCTAAAACAGCATTATGACCACCGAAGCCAAAAGAATTGCTTATTGCGTAACGGGCGTTTGATGCGTCACTATTTTCTGCCGTCACAAGGTTAACTGAGCACTTCGGATCTTGATTAAAACAACCTATATTCAACGGTAATTGTCCCTTTTGTAAAGCGGCTACTGTTAAGACCGCCTCAATTGCTCCTGCAGCTCCAAGCAAATGTCCAGTCATTCCCTTTGTTGAACTGACACGAACATTGCTATCGGAACCAAATACCTGATTGATTGCTTTAGATTCGCCTTCATCATTAGCATGAGTAGCAGTTCCGTGGGCATTAATATAGGAAATTTCGCTAGGATTAATTACAGCTTCTTTAATTGCCAGTTCCATTGCTCTTGCCGCTCCTGCACCAGTTGGATCAGGGGATGTAATATGGTAAGCATCTGAGGTAGCACCATACCCGACAATCTCGCCAAGAATGTTAGCACCGCGTTTTTGCGCATGCTCAAGATCCTCTAAAACAAGTGTTGCACCGCCTTCACCCAAAACAAATCCTTGGCGTGCTTTATCAAATGGCAAAGAGGCTTTAAGTGGATCAGTTGCTTGTGATAGGGCTGTCAATGCCGCAAAGCCAGCAATTCCGATCTCATTTACCGAAGCCTCTGATCCACCGGCAATCATTACTTTAGCGCGTCCTTCTTTAACTTGACGAAAGGCCTCTCCAATTGCATTAGCTCCAGTGGCACAAGCAGTCACAATCGATGTACAAATATTTTGCGCATTAAAGTGAATTGAAATATTACCGGCTGCCATGTTAGCAATTGACATTGGAACAAACATTGGTGATACCCGTCTAGGACCCTTATCATGCATTTTGATAATTTGCTCTTGAATAGTTGTCAAACCACCAATTCCAGATCCATAGATAACGCCCATGTCGACTGGCTTGGTATTTGTTTCGTTAATCTCCGCCATTTCCATTGCTTCAATAGCGCTTTGTAAGGCGTATTGAGAATAAAGATCCATTCGGCGCGCAGCTTTTCTCCCGATGACATCATTAGGGTCAAAATCGTCAATTTCACCTGCCACGGTAATTCCTGTCGGCTTGGCATCAAATTTCTTGATCGCTTTAATTCCAACTTTGCCTGCAAAACTATTACTTATAAATTCTTGAATACCGTTACCATTAGGAGCAACAGCACCCATTCCTGTTATTACAACTCTTGTCATTTAGTTCCTCCTAAATTGTCATGCCACCGTCAACTACAATGGTTTGACCGGTCAAATAATCATTTTCTGCTAAAAATTTTGCGGTCTTAGCAACTTCTTTTGGCTGTCCTAAGCGGTTAAGGGGGATGCGACTGAGAATTTGTTCTTTTACTCGCTCAGATAATTTTTCAGTCATATCACTAGTAATCATTCCGGGAGCAATTGCATTGCACCTAATTCCGCGGTGTGCTCCTTCTTGGGCAATAGATTTAGTAAGGCCGATTATACCTGCCTTGCTTGCCGCATAATTAGCTTGTCCCGTATTACCATGGAGACCCACAATACTAGCAAGGTTAATAATGCAACCGGCTCTTTTTTTGAGCATCTTCTTAAAAATAGGTTGCGTTAACATAAATGTTCCGCGTAAATTAACATTGATGATCTGATCAAAATCGCTCGTTTTCATCCCCATCATTAACTTATCATTCGTAATTCCCGCGTTATTGATAAGAATGTCGATCTTCTCGTATATTTGCCACGCCGCTGCTGCTAATTCACTAACTGATTCTTCGTTTGCAATATCGCCCTTAAGATAGTGATATTCCGTTCCTAGTAGATCTAGCTTTTCTTTAAACGCTTTTGGTAAGTCATCTTGACGCCCATTGAGAATTAACCGACTACCAGCCTTAGCGAACTCTAATGCAGTAGCTGCCCCAATTCCGCGTGTGCTTCCGCTTATAAAAACGACTTTATCTGTCAGTTCCATCTTTTTGCTCCTTTATAAAATTTTCATAATCAACAAGATTTTCAATGTGTTGGGTATTTAAGTGCCGGTCAACTTGGTGAGCAAATCGAGATAACGTCTTTCCAGGACCAATTTCTAATGTTGTGTCAATTTTCGCGTATTTGACTAATTCCTTAACATTAGCTCCAAAGTGTGTTGGAACAGCTAATTGTTTTTCAAGAATTCCTGGAAGATTCTCACAATGAAATAAGCTGTTAGTAGTATTGCTAATAACTTCAATCTGTGGTTCATGGAAGTCGACTGTTTGTAACCGGTTATGCATCTGTTGACGTGCACCGTTAAAGAAGGGTGTATGAAATGCACCATTAACTTTGAGCAGAATCGTTCTTTTAGCAAGCTTGTCTTCTTCCATCTTTTTGAGGGTAGCCTTTAGGTCGGTTAATGCCCCGCCTACTACGATTTGTCGTGGGGAATTATAGTTGGCGATATAAACCCGCTGACCATTTTCTTGTTGAGCGGTGATTAGTTCTTTTATCTCTTGAAGTTGAGGGTCAAGGACAGCTGCTAATGTACTTATTTCCCTGTCCGCGTCTTGTTGCATAAAGCGCGCACGGTCCGCGACTAGTTTGATTCCTTCTTCAAACGAAAGTGAGTTGCTAGCAATTAAAGCAGCATACTCGCCTAAGGATAGGCCGATCATCCCCTTAATTGGTAGTTGCGGTAAATCTCGTTTTAACATTCGGTAGATTCCATAACTAACTGTTACAATTGCTGGTTGAACATATACTGTTTTATTCAACTCGTTATGCTCGTTTTTCATAATTTTGAGTAAATCAAGCTCACAAACATCACTTGCCCAACTAACAATCCTTGAAAAAAGGGAGTCGGCCATAAGCTCGACTCCCATTCCCGATCGCTGTGCACCTTGACCGCTAAATAATATTCCGTAGTACATTATTTTTCATCCAATTGTTTCTTTACGAAATCAACAACGTCACTAATAGTCTCGATTCCTTCATCGGCATCTAATTCAATCTCAAACTTATCTTCAAGTTCATTCATAATTTCGAAAACATCAAGACTGTCAGCATCAAGATCATCTTTAATTCGTGCGTTCATTGTTACACGATCTTCGTCAACATCTAATTCATCAACAGTAATAGTTTTTACAGTATCAAAAATTTCTTCTTTAGTCATATTCATTCTTCTTTCTCTATTAATAGTTTAAAATTATTGTTCCTGTACTTAAACCGCCGCCAAAACCACTCATTGCAATAATATTACCTGGTTTAACCAGTTCATGAGCAACAGCTTGAGTCAATAAAATTGGTTCACTAGCGGCGCCCGTATTTCCATATTCACTAATATTCATTGGAAACTTTGTAATTGGTTGCCCTAGTCTCTTTGCAATTTGATTAATTATCCGTTCATTTGCCTGATGTAATAAAAAATAATCAATATCATCTAATTTTAAATTAGCTTGTTGAACGGCAGAAGCAATTGAACGCGGTACTTCATGAGTGGCAAAACGATATACATCACGGCCGGCCATCGCAAAAGGTGAAAGGGATGTTAGTTGCTTAGGGAAGCCAGCTTTAGGCGTTGTTTTTCCCGCAACAATTTTATCTCCCAAGTCACCAAATGTATGGAGATCACGGCCAAGAATTAAAGGAGTTGCCGTAGTTGTCTTTTGAAGTAACACTCCGCCAGCCCCATCGCCGAACAATACGGCAGTACTTCGATCTTTCCAATCAATCAGTTTTGATAATACTTCTGCACCAATTACCATTGCATTTTGCCAATTAGAGCTTTTCAACATTAATTCAGCTGTATTCATGGCATAGATAAAACCAGTACAAGCTGCTGAAATATCAAACGCAATTGCATTTTTCGCCCCTAATTCTCCTTGAACAATGGCAGCAGTTGACGGCGTATAGGCATCAGGAGACATCGTTGCAATAATAATTAAATCAAGTTCAGTTGTCTTCAAATTGGCATTAGTCAATAACTGGTTACCAACATTAAGAGCCAAGTCTGAAGTATTTTCAATATTGCTGATATAACGTTGATGAATTCCAGTCCGCGTTTTAATCCACTCATCTGAAGTATCCATAATAGTTGATAATTGCTGGTTAGTAATATTAAGTGGTGGATGATAACTCGCAGTACTAGTAATTCTTAAATTTTGCAATGTTTGTCAATCCTTATCTCTAGGCATGCTCATCCACAAAATCTTCTAAGTTTTGCAAGGCTTTTTTAACAACCTTCATTTCTTCATCATTCATTCCTTTGAGAAAACGTTCAACCATCATGTTATGAAAGGCCCGATGTGCACGATATAGTACCCGTCCTCTTTTGGTTAAACGTAACCGAACAATGCGGCGATCATCTTTATCACGAATTCTTTCAACATATCCTTTTCGAATTAAACGATCAGCCATTGAGGTCATTGTTCCTGGAGTTAGATGAAGCTTTTCTGCTACTTGAGAAATTGTTTGATGGTTATACATCGTAATTGCATCAATTGCATGCATCTCTTTAATTGTTAAATCATTGAATGTACTTTTCCGTAACTCATTTTCTTCAATCCATAGAATTCCGGAATAGACTTTGATTAATCCTTTATTGATTTTTTCGTAATCATTATCTTTACTCATAATATATTTCTTCCCTTCAATTTTATTCTATAGCCCCGAATAATTTGATTATCAAAATATATTATAAATGATAATGATTCACCATGCTAAATCTTTTCTTCTCGTTCAGCAACGATAAAGACAAGTTCTGCATTACAAGCTATTTTGTCGTTCACAAGCGCTTGTGTTTCCACAATTCCCATTGATGATCGAACTTTTTTCATAACAACATTTAGTTTTAATACATCACCAGGACGGACCATTTGTCGAAACCTCGCTTTATGAATTGCGCCAAGATAAGCTGTTTTCTTATAAAAATGCGGTGATTTTAATATCAAAATTGAAGCAGCTTGGGCCAATGTTTCGATAATTAAAACTCCAGGCATAACAGGATTATTAGGAAAATGACCGCGAAAAAATGATTCATTAATTGTGACATTTTTTGTTGCGGTAATCTTTTCTTCAGGAACTAATTCGTCTACATAATCGATGTAGCAAATCGGATATCGATTAGGAATTAATTCCATAATCTCCTGCGCATTCATTATTGCCAAAAAGATTCACCTGCCTTCAAAAAAATATTTCGAGTATCAAAATATTCGATGATCAAATTATATTCAAAAATATTTTGAATGTCAAATTATTTTTATGTCATTTAATTCTTAATCACCTTAAATTAAAATATTCCTTTACTATTTAATTGAGAATTGGTAAAATAATATTTGCTCGTTATTAACGGGAAATAGCTCAGCTTGGTAGAGCACCTGGTTTGGGACCAGGGGGTCGCAGGTTCGAATCCTGTTTTCCCGATAGGGTTTAGAGAGTCGTTGAAAGTTTTCTTTCAAGCGGCTCTTTTTAGTATCAAGGAGGATATAAAAATGGAAGCAGATAAATATTTAAAGCTAATTCAAGAGGAGCTTCAGAACCTTCCTGATTATGTTAACGAGTATTATTTGGGGACCAACCATGCAGTCACAACAACCTATCAGTACTTAACTGAAATTCGGCGATTCTTTGATTGGTTACGGTCAAGTGGACTCGTCTCTGTTAACTCTAATAAGGACTTGCCAATTGATACGCTGGCTAATTTACGGCGTAGTGATGTAATGCTATATATCGATTATTTGCAGCATACTACCAATGCACAAGGACGGTTAAATTCTCCCACTTCAATTAATCGTTCTATTAACGCATTAAGGTCATTGTATAAATTTTTAACAGTCACCGCAGATAACAATAATGGCGAGTCTTATTTTGACCGTAATGTAATGTTGAAAATTGACTCCCTTAATGATACAAAAACATTAAATTATCGGGCGCATACGCTGGCTTCACACATGTACCGGGGACAAATGAAATTTGATTTTATCACTTTCATTGAAGAGGAATACCCTAATAAATGTGATAAAAGAGCCCTCCCCTCTTATAAAGTCAATAAGGAACGAGATATTGCAATTATTGCTCTTATTTTAGGAACAGGCGTCCGGGTATCCGAGGCAGCTAATGTAAACCTTGGGGATTTGAACTTAAAGCAATCACTGCTAGATGTAACAAGAAAAGGCGGCCAGAGAGATTCAGTACCAATTGCACCTTGGGCTATTACTTATATCAAAGCTTATCAAGCGATTCGTGCACAGCGATACCACGCTTTAAAAAAGGATACTGCTTTCTTCTTAACCGTTTATCACAAGCAAACTCGACGGATGACAGCTAATGCCATTGAAAAAATGGTCAAAAAGTATTCAACTGCATTTGGACATCCTCTTACTCCCCATAAATTACGCCATACCCTTGCTTCTGAAATGTATGAGGTAACGAAAGATCAGGTATTAGTAGCCCAACAGTTAGGACAAAAAGGAACATCTGCTACTGATCTATATACCCACGTTGACCAGAAACAGCAACGTGATGCTCTTAAAGAAATTAGTGAAACTTCATATAAAAAAACAAATGAATAAAAGGCTTTTCTATAAAGATAATCTTCGCTATAATGTTAAGCGGTGTATAAATTTTTTATGGAGGAGAAAATTTTGGGCTTTATTACCTCATTATTTGGAAAGAAGCAATATATTTGTCCATTTTGTCATGAGCACTATACTTTTTCTGCGATGCATGCACGCAAGCTAGCCGACAAAGATGGGCAAATTCATTGTTACTACTGTCGTAAGGTCTTACAACAATTGCATTAGTATTAATGATAATTCGCTTTTTTACAATAAAAACTTTCAAAATAAAAAACCGTTAAGCTGTGACGTGTACCCTTAAAGTTGGAACCTGTATGTTCTTGCTTTAAAATTGAATAAATATTTTTCTAGGCAACTAGATTCTGCTCATATTGAAGTGGAGTTTGGTTGCCTAGTTTTGTCTGAATACGGCGTTCGTTATAAAAGTGAATCCATTCATTAATTGCTTGGCTTAATTCTTCTTGATTGCGATAACTGGTATCAGGACCAATTTCTGCTTTCAGTTTACTAAAGACTGTTTCACAGGCAGCGTTATCCAGACAGGTTGCTCGATGCGACATGCTTTGCCTAATGTTTCCCTGACGAAGTAGTTTGCGCCAAGCACGATGTTGATAGTGCCAGCCTTGATCAGTATGTAAAGTTAATTGGTATCCTGTATGAGGTAACTGCTTAAGTAATTGCTGGAGTGGATCTAATGCGAATTGAAGATTTGGATGTTGACTGACTGACCAAGTGAGAAGCTGGTTAGTTGCCAAGTCCTTAATAATTTCTAAGTACACTTTTCGCCCATCATGAGCCTTTAATTCTGTAATGTCACAAACCATTTTCTGATATTTACGGTTACTCATAAAACGCCGATTTAGCTTATTCTTAGCTTTCTTGCCATTTGGTCCCTTAGAGGAATCATACTTACGGACTCGCCGATTATATTTGATACATTTAAGTCCCATTTCATGCATTAAGCGCTGAATGCGCTTATGATTAGGTGTCTTTTTACCAATTAAGCGATAGTAGTCTCGAATTTGAGTGCTTAAACGGCGTACGCCGTTTAAGCTTGGAAGTAGTTAAAGAGGCCTTTAATAACGGCTTTAAGTTCTTCTTCATCCTCGTCCGGATGTTCAAACCGATTTTGCCAATACTGATAGGTTGACATGGAAATGGGAAGTGCATCGATCAAATCCTTTAATAAGTATTTAGCCTTGAGGTCATAAATTACTTGTGCGAGTTCTTTTTTGGATGCTTTCTCAAGGCTGTCAATTTTTTTGAGGCATCGAGTTGTATCCTTAACAATAAGTTTTCTCTTTGTAAGGTTTGGTTCTGTTTTTGGAGCTGAAGAAGCTTGTCTTGATTCTTGTCGTGTCGTTTGACCATTTTTAGGTTTCCTTCCCCGACGCAATCTCAGTAAAGCCTGTGGCCCTTGCTTGTTATAGAGACATTCCCACTGATACACTGAACCTGGAGAACGATATCCAAAGTGAATACAAGTTTCTGAGATTGACGCCAAATTTTCTTGTTTCCACTTTACCAGATTTAACCGAAAATCCCCAGTTACTTTGGGTGGATTGAGTAATGGTCCTTTACCAAATCTTGCATAAATTCCCACCCAAATTTGGAAATCATGCTCAGCAATCCCGTATTTATGCCTAACTGATGCTAAAGTAACATTACCGTTAGCATATTCTTCAACAGCTTTAAGTTTAGTTTTAACGCTAATTTTGGTCATATAAAATACCCCCAGAGTTGATTTCCAACTCTGGGGGTACACGTCACTGAATTTAAGGCTTAGCGGTTTTATTTTAAAGTATTTAGTTAAATCGACGTTTGTTAATTCCTGCAAGACCAAACATACTAAGCAATGTTTATTCCCCTCTGAGACGAATTGTAACGACCTACTACTCATCAAAATGAATTTCAGTTCGTCTGAGAGGCAAAAGTTGTTTTTACCCCTACTTTTGCATTATTTTAAAATTAGTAAGACTCTTTTGATAAAAGAGTCTTACATTAACCGAGAATAAACGTTGATATAACAAGCTTTTAAAATCCTATATTTTCGTGTAAGACTGTTGTATAATTTTATTAAAAAAGTGTCTCACTAAAAATTAGGTCATTTTTGCTATTTTTGGCGGACAAAAAGGAGTTATTTCATTTTATGTTATATAATGCAGCATTAGTTTTAGAAGGTGGCGCATTCCGTGGCCAATACACTGCCGGAATTGTTGATACATTTCTCGCTCACCATATTGAATTTCGAAGTGTAATGGGCGTTTCTGCGGGTTCGCTTTGTGGAGTTAATTTCGTCTCTAAGCAATATGGACGCGCTGCCAATATTAATATTAATCATCGGCACGATCGTCAATATATCTCGATGGCTCGCGTATTTAAAAAGCAAATAATCAATCTTGATTATCTTTTTGAGGATCACGGATATTCTTGGCAGAATTTTAACGAGGCAGCTTATCGGCGTTCAGCATCTCATTTCACAGCAGTCGCTACTTCTGTGAAAACAGGAAAAACAGTTTTGTTTACGGATCCTGTTGGTGAGGAACTAACCAATGCCCTCAAAGCTTCTTCTTCGATGCCCTTTCTTTCAGATCCACAGGAAACATCCCAAGGGCCTTGCCTTGATGGCGGGATTACAGATTCTATTCCATTTGATATTGCCCAACAACAAGGATATGACAAAATTGTTGTTGTCCGGACCAGAGATGTTAATTACCGGAAGAAGCCATCCAGTTCTGCTGTAAAGAAGTTATATAACATGGTATATAAAGATTATCCTGAATTTGCTAAAGCAGGGATCGATCGTCCCCTTCTCTACAACCAACAGATTGCTGAAATCAATCGCCTAGCTCGTGAAGGAAGGATCTTTAATATCGCTCCCTCTAAACCAATCAAGATTAAACGGATTGAAGGAAATATTAAGAAGATTCGAGCACTTTACGAAACTGGTCGGAAAGAAGGAGAAAAAATAGTTCCTACTTTAGTTGATTACCTCACAAACTAATAAAGGAAGAAATATTATGTCAACTAAAAAACGCGTTTATATTCCTAAAAATAAGACGAATGGTCAAATCAAGGGTAAACGGAAAATATGGGTAGAAAATGTTAAATTTTTGACTCTCGAAGAATATGATCAGTTACGTGAGACAATTAAATTGCATTCTCGTCCTGAATTAGTTAATCGTAACCTATTACTAATTGCGATTGCCCTTAATAACGGATTGCGAGCATCAGACGTTGTGACATTAAGGGTTGGTCATGTTCTAAACAAAACTAAAACCCGTGTTATTGAACAAAAAACTGGTAAAGCTAAAACCCTCTTTTGGAATAATTGCCTTGCCGAGATTATTGATTATCTTAATGACTTGGATTACAAAGATGAAAATGATTACCTTTTTCCCGGAAAACAAGAAGGCCATTTTTCGGTGCATGGCTTTTACGAGATGTTGCAACGAATGGCTAGAAAAACGGAAAATAATAAAATCGTTGCTAAGATTGGAACACACTCTTTTAGAAAAACTTTTGGTCGCCAACTCTATAAGAAGGGGGTTAACGTTGAAATCATTTCGCAGTTGTTTAATCACTCCTCCGAACGGAATACGCGCCACTATCTAGGGATTGAACAAGAAGACCTTGATAAAGTGGTTCAAAATTTCAAATTTGAATAGTTATTATTCTGAATATTATGTAAACTAAAATATTTAGTCATTTTCCTAATAGACTTAGGAATATAATTCATTAGAATTAAAGTAATAAAAAGTATTGGATGTGACTAAATGAATATAAAAAGTGTTCCAAAGAAGCAACTATGGGGAATTGAATTAAATCTGGTTTCTCTCCTATTTAGTAGTATTAGTCCGGTTCTTAATAAATTTTCACTTACTAGCTTGAGTCCGGTTGTTGGGGGAATTTTCACTAGTGCGTTTGCTGCAATTTTTACTTTTGCAACAATCCTCATTACTCGTCAGCATGTTTCTTTAACCAATCTTAAGAGCCTGTGGTTATGGCTTTTGGGTGGAACAAATGCAATCGGAATTATTCTTCAATATATTGCTCTCTCAACCTTAAGTCCAATCACAGTTACTCTTATCGCTCGGATGTATTTAGTTTATGTTTTCTTCCTATCTTATATCTTCTTAAAGGAAAAGATTACAAAGTGGGATTACTTAGCAATTATTCTTTGCATTCTCGGTTCTTTCTTTATTTCAGGAAGCCGTCTTCAATTTAGTGATAACCTTCTTGGATTGATTTGTGCATTCATCTACCCACTAATGTATGCCGCCAACAATATCGTGGCTAAGTATCTAGTTAGTGATGAAGAGCCAAATAATGTCTTATTCTTTAACCATTTTACTTCGGCTCTTTTACTTTTCTGCTATGCTCTCATAACAGGAACGTCATTTAGCCATATTTCTAGTCAAGCAGTTGCATTTAACTTTGGTGGAGCATTCTTTAATGGCTTCATGTCACTACTTCTTTTCTATACTAGCTTACAGTTTATTACAGCTGGTAAAGCAAATATTGTTCGTGCACTTGGTCCAGTAATTGTTATTATTTACTCTTCATTTTTCTTTCCTGTTCAGGTAACTCCTTCCCTAGTTTTAGGAGCTATTTTAGTAATTTTAGCTAGTACAATTGTTACCTTTACAAGAACAAATCGCGAATAATCGTAATATAAAAGCATCAGAATTTGGGTATACACTTTCGAGGCTGGGAAAAAACTCCTAGTCCAAAATAAAAACCGGATGATGAATTTTTTGAACAATTCATCATCCGGTTTTTATGTACACAGGAAATCGTTCCTGATATGATGTAATTACCCCTAAAAACAACCAAAGGGAGCGATTTCCATGTATCAAAATTATACCATAGGGCAAACCGAATTCGTACTAAACTATAACTATGATTTACCACAGAATCATGTTGCGCGACTAATTAGTGATTTTGTCGACTCGATTCCACAAGATGTGCTATTAGAAGATTCAGGAGCGGCTACCGGCCGCCCTTTATCGCATCCAGCAATTATGCTTAAGATTCTCTTGTTTGCCTACTCACGTCAAACTTATTCTGGAAGAAAGATTGAAATGATGTTGGATGAGAACCTGCCAATGCGTTGGTTAGCCCATGATTATACTTATAGCTACCATACCATCAATAACTTTCGCCGCAGTCAGCACGCTAGTAAGCTAATTAAACATGCCTTTGTCTACTTTACCATGACTTTGAAAGATCACGGACTAATTCAAAATGATGCAGTTTTTATCGATGGGACCAAGGTAGAAGCCGATGCCAATAAATATTCATTTACTTGGCGGCGGGCAGTTGAAAAGTATCACGCTAAGTTAAGAGAAAAGACAAGTAAGCTTTATGAGGAACTAGTAGAAAAGCAAGTGGTACAGGAAATGGCACCGGAGCTGGTTACTTCCGCCGAAGGCATGGAAGTAATGGAACAAGAACTGGCGGAGAAAATCACTAAATTAGATGAAAAGATTAAGCAAGAACCAAAAATCATCAAAGGGGGTTCAGTTAGAAAACGGCGCCGTCGTTTTCTAAAAAAGCTTCGTCACCAATTAAGCAACGACCTAATTCCGCGTGCCCAAAAGTATGAACGTGCTGAAAATATCTTCCAAGGTCGTAATAGCTATTCCAAAACTGACCACGATGCGACCTTTATGTGTATGAAGGAAGATCCGATGATGAATCGGGAGTTGAAGCCTGGCTATAACCTGCAAATCGCTACCCATAAGCAATTTGTGCTTGATTACGGGCTGTTTTCAAATCCAACTGACACCAGGACCTTAGTGCCATTCCTTACCCAGTTTCATGCTTTAGATTTCTTTGAACATATCGTCGCCGATGCAGGCTATGGAAGTGAGTACAATTACACAATGATTCTTGATCGGTTTGAAAAGCAGCCGGTTATCCCATACACAACCTATCAAAAGGAACAGAAACGTAAATTTAAAAACGATCCAACTAGGTCACAGAATTGGGAATATAACGCTAATGACGACTACTACATTGATCATCAAGGAGTTCGTTTTAGTTTTTATCGCTATAGTAAATCCACTGATAAGTATGGCTTTAAGCGTGACTTTAAAATCTATCGTGCTGATAAACATCAACTATCAGTTAAATTAGATGAACTAGCGAAGACACCAGGTGGTCGTCAACGTTATATGAAGGTTAACCCAACCTGGAATTATTATAAAGCTAAAGTTAAAGATGCCCTCTCAAGTGACGAAGGCAAGGCAATTTATCGTCGACGGAAGTTCGACGTTGAGCCAGTCTTTGGTCACATGAAGAGGGATTTTGGCATACGCCGAACTCATCTCCGTGGCCAACGGGCTGTGGAAAATGACATTGGGCTAGCCCTGATGGCATTAAATCTAACGAAATTTGGCCAATCAATTAGTCGATTGGAGACTAATTTCATAAATAATTTAAAATCCGGACTATGATTTTTGAACCGATCAAAAATCATAGTCCGGATTTTACTGTTTGAGAACCAAAAATTAATAGTTAATTCCCGGCCTCGACCTCTCACACCACCGTACGTACGGTTCCGTATACGGCGGTTCGACAACTTAATCACATTGAATTGACTGGAGCGTCTTGGACATATTCATAAGTCCGAGTTGTTCCAGTTTTCTATTAGTTAGAGAATAGCTCAAGGTCTTACTATGTGCAGTTCGCCAGTAGCCCTTTCGGGTACTAGCGAAGACATATGCATCATGCTGGGACAGCCCCAACTTCTGTAAGTTAGTTACCTTAGTTTTAAACTTTTTCCACCTGAAATGTCAATTTAAATTAGAAAAAAGTTGAAAGCTGTTCTTTTGTGATATGACTTAAGAATACTTCTAATGGGGTACGGTAATTAAGTGCTTTTCGTGGAATATTATTCCGGTGATGCATGAGCTGAGTAACTAACTCATCTGGTAAATAGCGGAAGTCAAGGTGCTTACTAAGACCGTCTCGTCGAAGAATTCCGTTATTATTCTCGTTCAAACCACGTTGATTAGGAGCACCAACTTCCGCAAAATAAGTCTGAAGGTCATATCTATTAGCTATTTCTCGCCATCCGGCAAACTCTTTACCGTTATCAAAGGTAATTGATTTAACAAAGTGACGAGGCATTTTATCCAGCCACTGGCTAAGATGTTGGTTAACTGCCTCATCTGTTTTGTGATGGATGTTAAGGACAATCATCACTTTTGAAAGCCGCTCTACTAACGTCATTACTGCGCCGTGATGTGCCTTTCCTTGAACAGTGTCCGCTTCAAAATGACCGAATTTATGTTGGTAATGTGGAAAATCATGATAGCGGTGGTAAATACTGCGCCCAAGTTGACCAGATTTTCCACGTCGATCCACATAACCATTGGGGTGTCGCTTTCCTTTCATCGGTAATTGTCGAACATTAAATTGATACTGTCCGCGGGCAAACATCCGGTAAAGAGTGCGCATACTACAACTAATGGTTCGTTCTGCACGGCCAATAATAGTATCCGGGGTTCAGCCAGCTTTAACTTTACTATTGATGTAGTTAACCTCCGCTGGTGGAAGTTGAGTTCGTTTACGACCGCACCGATGCTTATGGCACTGGTACGATTCAAGATATTGTTCGATTGTTTTTCCATCATTTAGGAAACGATAAACACGGTAAATAGTTTCTTGACTCCGCTTCAAAAGTTTAGCAACTTTATAGGCTTTAGTCCCTTGGTGCCAAAAATCAGCTATGAGAGTTAATTCACGTGTGGTAAGATGTTTATAGGTCATTTGTGATGTTCCTTTACTTTTGTTTGTGGTTATTCAAAAGTCTATCACAAATGGCTTTTTTATTTTTCTAACTTAATTTTACAAACGACGTTATATTTAATTATAGCCGCGTTAAATCATAACCACCCGTCAAACGGGTGGTTTGCACATCGGCTATAAGCCGATAATAAAAGCCGGCGTCTCAAGGCGCTGGCTTTCGCTTTGCTCAAGCCAAAATGCTCTGACTACTTTGCCACCGCTTTAAGCGGTGTTTATACTACCTCACTTACCCTTAAAAGGGTCCGAATATTCCACACTTGTTAGCTTATCCATTGCTATATCATGTTTCTCTTGATCTCGGATATACTTCTTTATCGTGGATTCATTTAATCCAACTGTACTCACATAGTAGCCTTCAGCCCAAAAATGTCGGTTCCCATATTTGTATTTTAAGTTTGCATGTCGATCAAACATCATTAATGCACTTTTCCCTTTTAAGTATCCCATAAACTGCGAGACACTTAGTTTCGGCGGAATACTTACTAACAAGTGCACATGATCTGGCATCATATGACCTTCAATTATTTCTACTCCCTTATATTTGCACAACAAACGAATATAATCTCTCAGGTCTCTTCGGTATTGATTGAAGATCGCTTTACGTCTATACTTTGGTATGAATACGATGTGATACTTACATAACCACTTCGTATGGGCTAAGCTATTTAATTTATTAGCCATATTTATATAACCTCTTTTCCCTTATTGACTTTGGCTTGAACACCTACATCTTAAGGCAAAAGAGGCCTTTTTTATATAATTTTTATCGCCCACCCGCATAGCAGGTGGTTTTTTGTTTCGTGCACTCGCTCTGCTCGCGCACTCAACCAGGTCTAAAGACATTAATATAAATAAAATAAGGATTTTTATCTAATTCCCTAATATTTTCTTACTCGTTTTCGTATTAAAATCAAAGAAAATGGAGGAATACTTATGAAGCGAAATCTTAAATCAGCAGTATATAAACACCTAAACTTTGCTAATGATTTTCAAAATTTCTTTGATTTTCCGGATTTTCGTGAAATGAGACCAATTATCCGGGAAGCAGTTCAGCAACTTGCTAAAGATCGCTTTTCGCAACCAGTCTTACCTGTTAAAATTGAGCATCAAGCACTTGCGATTGAACAACAATTAGAACGAGAAACTAGGAAATATCAGCAACAAGACGGTTTCTATCCTAACCAGCAGTCTGA
This sequence comes from Limosilactobacillus reuteri subsp. reuteri, assembly GCF_000016825.1. Taxonomy (NCBI): domain Bacteria; kingdom Bacillati; phylum Bacillota; class Bacilli; order Lactobacillales; family Lactobacillaceae; genus Limosilactobacillus; species Limosilactobacillus reuteri. Next base: position 1,057,261 of record NC_009513.1, read on the forward strand.
ACTTCATAATTTAATTCGACTCTATACTAACCTCTTACAAACGATCAGTAAGCGTAAAATAATTGACCAAGAGATTGAAGATGTTATTTATGCCGTCAACCAAACCCGTGAAAGTCTCCGTAAACTAAAAAAGCTTGAAGGTTCTGGAGATTTGTATGAGGATAATCAAGATAAGGAACTTGTGCCGGGAACCTTTTATGATATTGTAACGCGACAGCTAATCCGTCCTTACTTGTTAAATCCACAGGGAAAAATGATTCCGAAAAATGTTAATTATGAGGGCCGCCAATTAGTAGTTCAAATGATTACTTATTGTTACCGTGATTGGGATTCTTATCTTACTCACCAATACGATGAACAATATAACATCAAAAATGAACGTGGCCTGACAAGCAACGAGTATTACGATAAATTAGAGAAAAATGAATTGAAATATGCTGACCATGCCTATGCTGAGGTGATTGCAGATACATTTAACGAATTTAAAAAAATTCTTGTTCCTGAATATCTTGCCACTTTCGATATTATGTCAACTAACATCGAGAAAATTCTCATCCAATATCCTCGTCTCCGCCTGCAGTTCAATCAGGCAATTGCAAAAAATTTTATGCTCGATACCCATGGGAAAATGCACGTAATGGATGCCCCACTCCAAGATATAAGAAATAAGTATAACTATTACCGTGAAAACTTTAGTTAGGAGATTTTAGATGATATGAAACCCAAAATTACACCTGAAATGAAATTGGGGATGAAAGAGTTTGAAAATACCATGTTTATGCTCAAAGCAATACCTTGCGAAGAAAATATCAATCGTTTTGCACTTCAAGGTAACCTCATCCCAGAACGATTAGATAACATTGCCTGGTTCTTACCGGCATATCTTTCAGCCGATTTCAACCTCTTCTTTGTCTTTGCTCCAAACATCAATAATCGTTGGGCAATTAGTTGCTCACAAGTTCATATCGAGAATGATAACCAAATTACAGCAATGAGCGAAACTGTTCCAACGGGCCTTGGCTTGAATGCAGTAAATGAATTAAGTCCTAGTTCCGCAATTGAACTGGTAGCTTATCTAAAAACACTCGAAGTAAATGGATTAGGTTATTTCGACGAAGAAGTAGGTAAAGAAGATGATGATCGATAATTCTTAAATAGCCACTTTTTTACAATTAGTGCATAAAAAACCATAAAAAACACCCTTCACATTTTCGTGAGGGGTGTCATCATCCGTTAATATCAGATATCTGATGTGCCTGCTATAGTTGCCCTTTATTTGTCGTTAAACTGACAATTATGTTCACAAAACAATATTAATCTCTAAACTTTAATAAGATAACTTACAACTCTCTATATCGAACTTTTACTAAAAAACCACCCATAATTCAAATCATTCGATAATTTGAATCCCTAATAACAAGCTTTATTATCAAATTAAATAAAGCAAGTATTCTCGAAGTAATTTTTGATGGAGCACCTTCAAATCCATCAAAAATCTTCCCTAATGAAATTTAAGCCTCTTTCTATCAACTATAAATAAAAATCAATTTAGAATGTAACTTTACCGAAAGTAATTTTTCTTAATTTAGCGCTATTAATCATAAATTACTTTATATATTAAAACTAACAATTATTTTATACGCATATTACAAGTTATTTAGTACGGTTGAAGGAGTATATGAACTGTATTCAGATACTCTAATTTATTTTTGGGTAAATGTATTATCATTTAAGAATGGAGTTAACATTTTAACTAAATTGATTAATTTTATAGCATTCTCTAATGAATAAGTGATATTCAAAGGCCTATACTAGTTCATTTTACCCGTAGGTTTTCTAATAAAAATAATTAGTAAATATTAATCAACTCCTCTTAATTATTTTTAAAATTTATATTGCATTTTCTGGTCTATTATCGCATAATTGCTATACATAGCTGTTCGAAACATACAATCTCATATCCTGTGATAATTATAATTCACTAATAAATTCAAAAAATGATGAACATTAACTTTTGAAATTTTAATAAAGGAATAATAGCTATGAAAAATAAAGATTATACATCGTGTCCCACTATTTACTGATTTATCTAATGAGGGTAAGAAGTATCTTGAAAGTTTATTACATTACAAAACTTTTGACAAAGGAGATCTTATTTTTTCACCGGATTCACAAGATGAGCTAATTATTGTTGTTTTAGGCCAAATGAAAGTTTATAAGTTGAATAAAGATGGAAAAGAACATATTATCCGAATTATCGGCGCTGGAGATTACGGTGGGGAAAATTATTTGTTCGATCTGCAAAATACAACCGTTTACGGAATTGCTCTAACCAAGACTGAAGTATGCATCCTTTATAAAGCAGATTTTCATAAACTACTAAAAATAGACCATCAAGTTGGACAAAATCTTTTAAAATTAAATGCTAAAAAATCAGTTGAATTAGAAAGACAAGCACAATTACTATCTTTTTATCGTGTTGATGTTAGGTTAGTAGCCTATTTAGAAGATCTTTATAATATTAATGAAGAAGAAAATTCTATTACCCTACCGATGTCACTAAAAGACCTCGCAAGTTATTTAGGTACTAGTGCTGAAAGTCTCTCTCGTTATTTTAAGGAGTTTGAAACAAAGGGCTGGATCGAACGACATTACAGAAAAATTATTATAAAGCCGGCTTTTTGGGAGGAATTTAAGTAGGCCTTATGCAAATAACATAATTTTAATAGCTATTTATATCCTAACTGTTGATATTAACTAAATTTAACATTGAATTGAAGAAGTCTTATCATTCAATTGATTTAAGGTAAGCAGTCAATAACAGTACGTCTAGCCCTAGCTACCCCGAATCTCCTATACTGAGACTATCATCAGTAAGGAGATTTTTATGTATGACAGAACAAAATGAAATTATTACCCCGGTTTTCAAAAATAAAGCAAGTGATTTTAAGAAGCATGTTTTTACGGCACGCCCTGCCGTAAAAATCAATGTAAATGAAGTCGAATTAACTATTTTTAAGGGAACTAATTCTATTTTGGCTTCAGATATCGCTAAAGTGGTTATTCGTTATGCTCGTTAATTGGCATGATCCACATCATATCTATTTAGTCTGCGGAAAAACCGACATGCGAAAGGGCATTGATGGGCTCTTAATGGTGATTGCCGAAAACTATGGATTAGAATTATATAGCAATTCGCTTTTCTTATTTTGCGGTGGACGTAATGATCGCTTTAAAGGATTGTTTTGGGATGGTGAGGGCTTTATTATGCTCTATAAACGGTTTGAAAATGGCCGCCTTAGTTGGCCGAGAAACAGTAATGAAGCAAAAAAATTATCCGCTCAACAGCTCGACTGGTTATTGCAAGGACTGAATCCATTCCCAATTCGTAAAATTCAAGCTGCTCGGCCGGGAAGCTTTTATTGAGTTACCTCTATTTAAAAGAAAAATTCTTTGATATAATTACCAAAGAATAATTCAAAGGAGGTGACGTACCTTGAAACAAACAGCAGAAGAACAAATTAAAGAACTTAAACAGCAATTAGCTGATGCCAATGAAAAAATTGCTCAATTAATGGCAATCATTAAACTTCAGCGGAACCAAATCTTTGGGAAAAAAACTGAAATAATGGAGTCCGTAGTGAATGGACAACAATCATTATTTAGTGAGCAAGAAATGGATCAACTTCAAGATCCTGATATTTCAGTCACGAAAGTGACTGAAAAGAAGATAAAGCAAGTGGTGCGTCACCGGAAAGCAAAGCAATCTGGCCAGCGGACCACTTTTTTAGATGGCTTACCACAGGTTAACGAAGTCATCTCATTAAAAGATACTAACTGTCCTCACTGTCATCAATTAATGAAAAGAATAGGTCAACACATTTATAGTCGAGAAGCTCGGTTAAAGCTAGCTGAATTATATTGTGTGAACTTGATTCAAGAAACATATAAGTGTGATGAGTGTATTAATTCTAATGGTAGCGAGGTATTAATTAGTAGCGAGATGCCCCAAAGTCTTTTACCGCATAGTTACTTTTCGAGTACTATTTTAGCAAAAGTAGCAGAATTGAAGTTTAATCTTGCATTACCGTTTCATCGTCAAATTAAGCTTTGGCAAGCCATCGGCTTACAAGTTGATGCCCGACTATTGGCAGCGAACATCATTAAAGTTAGTCAAACTTACCTTGAACCACTGTATGATTATTTACAAGGATTAGTTAAAACAGAACCGGTAATTCATATGGATGAAACACCATTTAAAGTAATTGATGAATCTAATGGAAATGGCTATTTTTGGGTAACGCGATCAACGAAAGAATTCAGTAAACATCAAATTACCATGTTTCATTACTATAATACCCGAGCAGGCAAAACTATTGGACAAATTCTTGGTCAGCAATATAGTGGAGTGATTATGTGTGATGGCTATGGTGGATATAGTGATCGATTATATCCTCAAGCAAAGTTTGGGTCATGTTTAGTTCATATTCGACGTGAATTTTACCGCATTACATGTTTATTGAAAAAGGAGCAATTGAAGAATTCCAAAGCATACCAAGTTTTACAACTAATGCGACCATTTTTTCACGAAGAGAAACAATTAGCATATCACACTCATAAGGAAAAGCTAGTGCAACGTCGGTTGCACGTAAAACCCTTGATGGATAAGCTCTATGCCTATTTAGAAAACATTAACTTTCCTCAAGGACGTTTAAGAGCCGCCATTAACAATGCTTTAAAGTTAAAAACACGAGTGTATCGAATTTTTGAAGATGGCCGAGTACCATTAACAAATAATCCTGTTGAACAAGCGATTCGTCCATCAACTCTTATTCGAAAGAATAGTTTATTTGCGAAAAGTACTGCCGGAGCTCAGGCAAATGCCATTTTCTATACTTTGGTGGCAACTGCAAACCAGAACCATTTAAATATCTACAAATACTTTAAGTATCTTTTTGATCACTTACTAAACCGCAAGGACGAAGGACTTGAGGCTTATTTACCATGGTCAAAAAAAGTCCAAACAGAATGCCATAAATAAAAACGGGGACATGAATTACCACTTTCGGTAGCTCATGCCCCTGATTTTTTCAATTCGTACTGTTATTGACTGCTTACGATTTAAGCTCTTCATAAGCAAAAAGATGGCGACGTTGAGAAAAAGCTTTTCTCGTGTCTCCATCTTTTTTATAATTCTTCGGCTTGTTTATACAGCTTCGAGATTACTTTTGGCGGTAAATTACTATTTTCAAGGAAGTTAAGCAACTCATCACGGTTAATTATTCCTGCTTGAATTCCACTTATAATCTCATTTGACAGTTTAAGATCTTCCAAATTAATTTCCATTTCAGCAACCAATTTAGCAATATCTTTGGTCATTAACAATTCATAATTAGACCATCCCCGGTTCCACGGGCGCCGGATATTTGTCGCAATTAATACTAACAGTTTAATCAATGGTTCATTAGTTTTATCCTGTTTAACACTAAGGCTGTGCTCCTCGTTTAAAAATGCAACAACCTTATTGATAGCCTCATTTACACTTGATAATTCAAGTCCATAAGCGCTCATTTTCAATTGATAAAGGGATAGGAAAGCAGCGCCTTTAACATCGTCCCCAGATAATCCATATTGGTTAGCAAGCAACTCTTCCAAATCTTGTTGATAGTTACTGATATTGGCAAATGGATTAAATTTATTGTCAATTAAGACTTCTTTTTCTGGAATATAGTATGGAAGGCCCTGTTGATGTTTATAAAACGAAGGAAGTCTATCTCCATCTTTAATAAGAAGTGGACTAAAGATAAAAATTTCAGGAGCAATATCAACATCCCTAAATTCTTCTCTAAAGTCAATAATAAAGTATTCCATCGTCATTTCATTGAATTTATTTTGGATGTATTGATCGAATCGTTCTTTATCAATTGATGGATTTTGGCCATGAATAATTTGGTAAGCCTGTTGTGCAGAAATAAGGCCATACAAAGCAACAAATGATTTGAGATATTCGTCAATCATTTTATCAGTTTGTGGATCGAATACTACTGGAAGTTTATCTGATTCACTAAATAATGAAGCAAGAAAATCTTCTATTGTTTGATCTTCCTCCTCATCTTCGTCAAAGTCGACCGGATCTTTTTGCGTGTATACGAGAATGTCATCGTATTCATTATCACTAATAATGTCTTTATCTTTTAAGTACTTTGCTAGTTTTTTCAACGAGGCCTTAATATTCGTTCGTTCTGTTTTGCCTACTCCGTGAAATTCCAGTTCATCAACACTAGTTTGAATATCAAGATTAAAAATAGTGCTCAAACGATAGGCGACCCATTCATTAAGATAAAATTGCAAGTTATCTCGATAGCGGCGAATAGTTTTAGTACTATAATTATGTTTAGCATCAGCAAGAAAGAGGTCTAAGAGTTGATTATTTGCGTCTTGGATTTGTTGGATTGCATTATCAACTCCATCGGCAGTAAGTTTTTCTCCATCTACCTGACTTAATTTCTTTAACTTATTAGTAATTTCTTTTAAGTACAGTTCTTCCAAATTTACGTGTTTAATGCTAAACGGTTGAGCCATTTCGATTACCTTAACCGTCTCGCCTTTACCAACATAAATTCTACCTTTTTGCTGTACCTTTTTAAGCAATGCTTTTGCTAAGTCTATTTCATTAGTGCTAGTTTTTTGTGGCTTTATGACATTCTGATAAAAATCGGTTATAGTTTTTACTTGTAGAGGGTGAATCGTTTTATTGATTTGCCAATCCCCACCGGTTGCTAAGTAATCTGTCAATGACTCAGCAGACAGTCCTAGCTCTTGCCAAATTATTGCTAGTTGCTTCTCAAACCGCTCTTTAATCGTCTGTTTATTTTTAGCATTTACATCAAATAAGACAATTGCCATGGTAGTAGCATCATTTAAGAAAATCATGTTCTTTTTGCGTTTAGCGGTATAGTAAGTAGCATGCCATGAAAAAAGCGGATTAGCTAATGCTCCTGCCACAGTCTCTTCACTCATTGCTTGTTGATAAGTATTAAATAGTTTCTGTGCTTTCTTTTCGACGTTAATAAACACTTAGTTTCCCCCATCTCTTTTCGTAATCATTACATTTCCATCTTTTGGATTTCCATAGACTTCATAAGCACCATTGAGCTTAATTTCCCGATAGTCTTGACCTGCATAGTTTCCTTTAATCGTATACTTTCCATCTGGTAAGGTGCCAACAGGTTGGAAGAGCTCTGGTACCGGCTTTTTATCTGTGACGATAATTTCAAATTCGCCGTCTACTCCCCCATCGCTAAATGTCAACTTTTGACTAGTGTCATCATTAATAATGACAACTTCAGCTTTATCAGTAGTCTGACGTATTTCTTCTTCCATTTCTAAATTCTCCTACCTTTTTATTTATTACATTTTACAATTATCATTCCCATTTTGCCAATTATCTTTATTGATATTCATAAAGAATAATTTGCGGTATACTATTAATAGACAATTTATTGCATTAGGGGTGCCCATAGTGCTGGGCTGAGATGTGCAGAGACGCATGGACTCTAGAACCTGTAAGTTAACGCTTGCGTAGGAAAATGCACCGAACTTTAATACTCAAAGTAGGTGTATTTCCTACCTTGAGTATTTTTTATTTAAGGAGCTAATTTTATGGTACAACGTCAAATTAACTGGTCACTAATCGATCGGGTTCGTGCTAAAAATCCGATTGTCCTTAACCTGGCCAATTTAGTAACAATTGATAAAGTTGCCGATGCCGTTAGTGCTGTCGGAGCGTCGCCAATCATGTCTGTTGAACCTGCTGAAGCGGATGAAATGGTGATGCTAGCAAATGCCCTTTCTATCAATCTCGGAACGATTAATGAACATCAGGCAACACAAATTAGAACGGTTCTGCGAGCTGCCACGCCACTAAAGCCCCTCGTTTTAGATCCAGTAGCGGTAAGTGCGGTTCCATCCCGCTTAAAGTTTGCCCACTCATTGCTAAATGATTTTCATTTTGATGTTATTCGTGGTAACGCCAGTGAAATTGCTGCTTTAGTAGAAGCTGACAATACTAGTCATGGAATCGACGCTGGTAAAGTTCCTAATCAGGTTCAAATTGCCGAAACGTGTGCTCGACGTTACCATTCAATTGTAGTCTTGACTGGTGAAACTGACATAATAACTGATGGGCAAGTTGTCTATGAAAATCCCTTTTCTGCCGAGATGTTAACGATGAATGTGGGTAGTGGCGACATGCTTTCTAGTATCATCGCTGCATTTTTAGGGATTACTACTAATACTTGGGATGCATGTATTGTTGCAACGGTTTTGGTATCTGCTGCTGGAGTATTAGCTAACCGTTATTCAGTCGGACTCGGTTCGTGGCAAGTACAATTTTTTGACCAGCTTTCGATTATGGATACGAAAGCATTACTAGAATTCTTTGATGAAAGTGAGGAAGATTACCTTGATTAATGATTATCCCCAGGCTCTAACAATTGCTGGAACTGATAGTGGCGGTGGTGCTGGTATTCCAGCAGATGTAAAGACGATGCAAATGCGCGGCGTATACTCAGCAATGGTAGTCGTAGCAGTCACTGCGCAAAATACATTAGGAGTGCAAGATGCCCTGCCAATGCCTGAAAAATTAATTGATGAGCAATTTGCTTCAATTGCTGATGATTTGAAAATCAGGGCTTGTAAAACGGGGATGCTGGCTGACCCTATCCGCGTAAGAGCAGTTGTCCGAAATTTAAAGAAATATGATTTAGGACCGCTTATTGTCGATCCGGTCATGGTAGCAAAAGGGGGCACAAAGTTACTTAGTGATGATGCAATTTCAATTGTAAGGGATGAACTTATCCCCCTCGCCTCTCTGGTTACGCCAAACATTCCAGAAGCTTGTGAGTTGACGGGAATTGCAATAAGGGATAAAAATGATATTAAAAAGGCTGCCCGCGAATTACAAGAGCGCGGAGCAAAAAATATTCTCATAAAAGGTGGCCATGCAGAATCTTCAGACAAGGCTGATGATTATATTTTATTTGAAGATGGTAATGATATGTGGTTAACTGCGCCTCGTGTTAATACTAAAAATACTCATGGGACTGGTGATACAATTTCTGCATGTATTACTGCGGAAATTGCTAAGGGTCACTCCATGGAACAGGCAATTATGATTGGGAAGACATATGTCGAAAAGACGATTAGTAAGGGTATTAATGTTGGTCATGGGCATGGGCCACTTAATCACTGGGTTAAAATTGAAGGAGACGATCTAAAATGATATTTGATCCAAAAATGTTACAAGTATACTTAGTTGGTGGAACACAAGATGTTCATAATGACGTTGTTAAATTTCTCGAAAAAGTGGAGCTAGCAATGAAGAGTGGTATCACCGCCTTCCAATATCGAGAAAAAGGAAACTCGAAGTTACGGCCTAATGAACGAGTAGACTTAGGACTAGAATTACGGACCTTATGTACGCACTATGGAATTCCATTGATTGTTGATGACGACTATGAATTGGCCCAGCAAATTAACGCTGATGGGGTTCACGTTGGGCAAAATGATACTAAGATTGAACAGGTATCTGTCGCCGTAGGTCATCAGATGTTCATTGGCTACTCCTGTAATACACCAGAACAAGTTGAACGTGCTAATACAATGGACTTTATTGATTATATCGGTTGTGGTCCTGTTTTCCCTACAAAATCAAAGTCTGACGCCGATACTGCTATTGGGATCAATCGTCTTGAACGTTTAAACATGATCAGTGAGCGTCCTGTAGTTGCAATTGGGGGTATCGATGAAGAAAATATGAAAGTTGTTCACGACACTGGAGTTGCAGGTCTAGCTGTTATTTCCTTAGTCTTTGATAGCAAGGATCTTGTAGCAACTGTAAAGAAAATGAAGAATTTGTATAAATAAAATAGCAAGGTTGAAAGTTGAAGGGATTTCTCTTTCAGCCTTGCCATTTTATTAGGTAATATTTTTTACTAAAGATTATTTTGTCCTTGCTTTTGCTTCCTGCATCCATTTTGAAATTCCAATTGAAATTGCGACTCCAATCCCCAGGGGAAGAAAAGCTGTAAAGTTAAGGTGACAAACTTCAAATAACATAAATAATGCCATTAACGGTGCTTGTTGTGATGCTGCTAAAAATAATGAGGCCCCGATAACTGCACACTGCGTTAAAGTCACAATCGGGAAAAAGTGCATATAAGGAATACCGAGAAATACTCCAATAACTGCTCCAGCGGCAATCGATGGCGTCAGTGTTCCTCCATAGCCCCCACATTTGATTGTAAATAGGGTAACCACTACTTTAGCAACGAGGCCAAACAAGAGCGCTCCTAGGACCTGGGAATTGACAGTGGTCGTATTCATAGCTAATTGAGCAAGTCCCCGCCCGTTCCCCATAATCTGCGGATAAAAGGCTGCAATTGCTCCTGCTGAGAATGATAAAAGTGGTAATTGCCAGAAAATATTTTTACCCGTTGCCCGTTTACTAGAAGCTGCTTTAACTCCTTGTTTAAACCAGGTTCCGGTTACTCCAAGGATTAAGCCTAATACAATTGCTAATGGAACGGATAGCAAAGAGAAATCACGGCTTCCGACAATATAATATGGTTCGAATCCTTTTAAAATTGAACCAATCATCGTTGCAATTACTGACATGATTAAGCTAACGGAAACTGAACGAGTATTAATGCGCCGGTATAAAATTTCTAAACAGAAAACAGTTCCTGTAATAGGTGCAATATAGACCCCCGCGAAGCCAGCTCCAGCAGCAGCGGCGATTAATAAACGTTTATCTTCATCATTGATGTGCAACCATCGATAAGAATCAAGCACTCGGGACCATTTCTGAGCGATAGCCGCCCCTGCTTCTCGTGGGGCTAATTCACGACCGATCGAGTTCCCAGTCCCTACAAAAAAGATCTGGGTAACTACGTGAATAAATGTTTTTCTTAACGGCATCTCTTTACCATTTAGGGCATTTTTAATGCTAACTGGATGATAATGGCGCTGAAGAAAGTACCAAATAATGGTAGCGATTATCCCCCCTATTAGCACCGAGACAAATCGATGAATAGGAAAAATATTAATATTAACCGGAATCTTATTTGTCTCGTTAAAATTTAAAAAATAATGCTCTGTTAAATCTAGAATAGCGCTAAGGATCAATGAGCTAAACCCAACGACTATTCCAAGAACAACCGTTGCAATAGCTAATGAAATGTTCTCTTGCGTTTCTTTCATCTTTTCGTCTCCTATAAAAATAAATCACCTTCCAGTTTATCACGGATCAATGTAAAAAGATAACAGCAATCTTTTAATATGTTGGATATTATGTAAACTAAAATACGACCGAAGAATAAGCGCTAAACTTCTTTCTCGGTCGTATTTCTATCTCAGACTATTGTTGGACATACGTCTGTGTTTGTGGATCAAATTCAAATGTCAATTTTTGATCATTTAATTCTACAAAGATCTTTCGATAATTTTTATCATAACCATTATGAAGCATATCTATTGTTGCTCCGTTTTGAGAAGCCTTGATTTGATAAAGGTTGTATTCACCGCCTTGGTAAGCAAAGTCAAGGCCATTATCTTGGTAATGAATATATGAGGCATGTTGTCCATATAAGCGGAAGGTCATTGTTTCATTAGGTTCATCACTAATATGACTTACTTCAGGGCCCCATGGAATAATCGTATTCTTTTTAACGAATAATGGTAACTTATCAATTGGCGTTTCGACTAAAATTGACCGCTTACCTGCATATTCAACACCGTTCCAAAAGTCAATCCACTCCCCTGCTGGCAAGTAGACTGCTCGCGTATTTTGGCCTTCTTGGACTACTGGAGCAACTAGTAATTCATCGCCAACCATATATTCATCGTTCATTGTCCGAACAGCAGGGTCTTGATCGTAGTTTAATACTAACGGACGCATTATTCCGAGCCCATTCTTTGTTTCCTTGTAACAAAGATCGTATAAGAATGGAATAAAACGATACCTTAACTTTAAGTACTTCCGGTAGATTGAAAGCGTTGGTTCACCGAATACCCAAGGTTCTTGTGCACGGGTTCCCATTGAAGCATGATTACGATAGAGAGGACTAAATAAGGCTGCCTCAATCCACCGTGTCAGCATTTCTGCCGTCGCATCTGCACCAAATCCACCAATATCAGTTCCAGCAAAGGTGAAGCCGCTCATTCCTAAATTACATAATTGAGGAATCATCATTTGTAAATGAGGCCACAAACTTTGATTATCCCCTGTCCAGACGGTTGAATACTTTTGCGTTCCCGCATAAGCCGCCCGGGTAATGACATAAGGTCGTTTATGGCTGTATTTCTTTAATCCATTGTAAGTAGCCTTTGCCATATTGTGTCCGTAAACATTATGCAATTTCTTATGGGTAGAAAGGTATTTTCCATCACTAAAGACAATGTTGTCAGGAATTTCACCTTCAAATGATGCTGGTTCATTCATATCGTCCCAAATTCCAGCCGTTCCGGTATCAACAAGGTATTTACAATTATCAGCCCACCATTGTTGTACCTCTTCTCGGCCAAAGTCAGGGAAAACAGCATCACCAGGCCAAACCTTATTAACATAAACAGTTCCATCAGGATTCTTAACAAAGTATCCTTTCTTAATTCCTTCTTTATAAATTTTATACTTTTTATCTTGCTTAACACCGGGGTCAATAATCGGCATTACTCTAAATCCTTGGTCTCTCAACTTTGAAACAAATGCTTGAGGATCAGTAAACTTTTCTTTGTTCCAAGTAAATACTCGGTAACCATCCATATAGTCAATGTCAAAGTGGATCACGTCACAGGGAAGATCATTTTCTCGCAATTTAGTCGCAATCTCTTGAACTTTTTCAGGACTTACACTATACCCCCAACGTGATTGCTGATAACCTAGTACCCATTTTTGTGGCAATGGAACGCGCCCAGTAAGGTAAGTATAATTTGTAACAATATCCCTCAAGTGCGGGCCCCCGATAATGTAATAATCAAGATTACCGGCAACTGCAGAATAAAAGTAGTAATTGACATTTTCTTTTCCTAAATCAAGATGACTACGATAAGGATTATCAAAGAAGAGACCGTATGGATGACCATTCTTTAAACCTAACATAAAAGGAATAGACTTATAAAGCCGGGTAAAACTTTCTACTTGGGGTGCTGGATTATCAGTGTTCCAGTTATCGTATTCGTAGCCTCGTTTATTCAAGTACCCGGTTTTATCGCCAAGACCATATATCTGTTCATCAGTAGCTAAAGATTTAATTACCTCAAAATATGTCTTATCCTGGTCACTTCCACCAGCAATATCGTGACCTTCTGCAGCAACTAATTTTGCATGAGCCTCATCTAATCCACGGTCAATTGGTGTTCGTTTGCCCTGATAATCAATAATTAATGGATGACCATCTTTGTCATAAACATCTATTTTCTCATCGTCGTATATTTTTACAATTAACGCCGCCGTAGTTAATTCAAGATGGTCACCATGATCTAAGACAGTAAAGTTAGTTTTAATTGTTTTGTTGCCTTCAATAGCATATGATGCTCCTTTTTCACCGTGATCTTGAAATACCCGAATAATTTCAGGCGTAATAACTGATAAAACAATTGAACTGTTTTGATAATTAATCGTAATCCTTTGATCAACAGTTGCGTATCCACGTAATTGGTTATTCATTAATGTCGCCCTTCCTCTTTTTTACTTTTATTGTATCGCATTTATTTTAAATGTAAACGTTTTCGTGAAGGGGGAAATAACTTTTTAAGAATAAATAGGATATAATTAAATGTGATAACGAAAATGAATGAGGCTTATAAAATAATGCATAAAAAAGCACAAATTGGATTCGGATTCTTTTGTTGGATTTTATTCGGAATATTACTCTTCAATGTTTTAACTAAATCTCTATTTATTCGTTCAATCGATACAAGTGGTTTTGCGCTGACTGCTCCAGTATCTAAAGTCAAAACCACTATCTTAACTGAATTGACTTTTATGGGTGACCCAGTTACAGTTGGAATTATAACAATCGGCTTAATGCTTCTATTATGGCGGCGCGGAAGGGCAACCGATAGCGTCTGGTATGGCATGTTACAATTTATTGGTTACTGTTTAGTTATCTTCATCAAGTATAGCGTTACTCGTCTTCGTCCCTCCTTTCGGTTAATTGATGTTAGTGGATATAGTTTCCCAAGTGGACATACCTTTTCAACTGCTATTTTCACTTTTACGATCCTAGCTCTCCTTTTACCCTATTGTAAAGTTAAGTGGCAGAAAGTAATCTTAGCAATCGTCGGCGCTCTATGGATCATTATTATTATGTATTCGCGAGTTTATTTACGAGCTCATTTTACTTCCGATGTGATCGGGGCCTTTTTATTAGCTAGTGGATGGTGGTCATTAGCTAATAGTCAGCGCGCTATTTTCTTTCATTGGCTACAAAAGCCAGTTAATAAAGTCTAATTATCAAAACACCAAACTATAATCGATATAAAAGTTATAGTTTGGTGTTTTACTTTAATTGAAATAAATTTTAATTTTCAAATATTCGTAAGCAGTCCATATTGACACGTCTAGCCATCAAAAACTTAGTCTTCTATACTAAAAGCAATCTTAGTACAGGAGGCTTTTTCTTATGGAAGGAAAACACGATATTGTATCACCAATTTTTAAGCCCAAGAATTCAGTTGTTAATAAGGATGAATTTATTCCTCGGCCAGCCGCAAAACTACAAGTTGATAACATTGAATTAACGATCTTTAAGGGAGCTAATCTCAGTCTTGCGACTGATATAGCTAAAGTGGTTATTCGTTATGCTCATTAATTGGCAGACACCGGAGCATGTTTACCTTGTTTGCGGTAAAACAGACCTCCGTAAAGGAATTGACGGTTTAGCGATGGTAGTTGCGGAGAACTTTGGACTGGAGTTATATAATAATTCGCTTTTTTTATTTTGTGGTAGTCGCAACGATCGGTTCAAAGCCCTTTATTGGGATGACGAAGGCTTCATTCTGCTATATAAAAGATATGAGAATGGGAGTTTAAGATGGCCTAAGAACAAAAGTGAAGTTAAAGAACTAAAGCCAGCGCAACTAAATGCCTTATTTACAGGTCTATCCCCATTCCCCGAGCGAAGCATTCATAAAATTAAACCAGGAAGTTTATATTAAGCTCTTTTTAAACTGTTTTGGCTCTGATATAATAACAAAAGTTTATTAGATCGGAGGTGACGTACAATGACTGAATCATTAAAGAAACAAAACGAAGCACTACGTGCGCAGTTGAAGAAAGCGCAAGAACAACTTGAACGACAAGCAGCTACGATTAAGCAACTGCAGGAAATAATTTTTGGAAAAAAAACTGAAGTTTTAGAGCAGGTAGCTGATGGACAACTATCACTATTTGATCCAGTTGATGATCTGAACTTGGATCAAGAGATTACTGAAGTAGTTAAAACAACTACGACTAAGGTCGTACGTCATCGACCAGCAAAGAAGCAACTAACTCGTCAAGAGTTTTTAGACCAACTTCCTCAAGTCGAGGAAGTTGTTTCTTTAAAAACGACTGCCTGTCCAGATTGTCAGCACAAAATGGCTCATATTGGAAAACGATTGGCACGACGGGAAGCTAGACTAAAAGAGCCCGAATTGTATTGTGCCAACTTATATGAGGAAAGCTATAAGTGTAAACACTGTAGTCAAGATGAAAATGATAAATTGGTAACTAGTAAGGCGCCCATGGCTTTATTACCACATAGTTACTTTTCAAGCAGTACTATGGCATTCATCGCCTATTTAAAATTTAATCTGGCGTTGCCTTTCCATCGGCAAGAAGGTTTTGTACAAGGGCTGGGATTACCTGTTAGTGCCAAGCAAATGGCCTCGAATATTATTAAAGTTAGTCAAACGTACTTAGAGCCGTTGTATCAGTATTTAAGCAATATAATTAGACAAGAACCAGTCATTCATATGGATGAAACACCTTTTAAAGTCGTTGATAGTCCTAAATCCCAAGACTATTTCTGGGTAACGCGGACAACGAAAGAGTTTGCCCAACATCCGGTTGTAGTCTTTCATCATGCCAATACGCGTTCTGGTAGAATCATTGGACAAATAGTCGGTAATAATTATCCGGGTATTATCATGTGCGATGGGTATAAAGGGTATAGTAATCAACTCTATCCGCAAGCAAAATTTGGTTCGTGCTTAGTGCATATTCGGCGAGAGTTTGTCAAACTGGTTAAGGCACTTCCCAAAACAATGAAGGCGTCCAAAGCGCAACAAGCAATAACTCTTCTTAGTCAGGTTTTCCATTCGGAAAACCAGTTGAGTTATCAAACGGCTAATGAGAAGTTAGTGCAACGGCAAATCCATGTCAAACCGCTAATGGATAAATTTTACAATTACATTAGCCAGATTAGCCAGCCGATTGGACAGTTGCGTAAGGCAATTCAGAACGCCATCCAGTTAAAATCACGAGTGTATCGTGTATTTGAAAATGGACAATTACCGTTAAGCAACAATTCAGTTGAGCAAAGTATTCGGCCATCAACACTAATTCGAAAGAATTGTCTATTCGCAAAAACCGAAGAAGGTGCCAAGGCGAACGCCGTCTACTATAGCTTAGTAGAAACAGCTAAACTAAACCAGCTTAACGTCCAGCGGTACTTAAAATACTTGTTTGATCACCTACCAGAGAGCAATTGTCAAGATCTGGCAGCTTTTTTGCCGTGGTCAAAAAGCGTACAAGAAGAATGTCACGAATAGAAAATCCCCGTGAAGCCATCAAGGACGATTCTACGGGGATTTTTTGTCTGTCAATAATGTGTCAATATGGACTGCTTACAAATATTCGATAAAAATAGTTAATTCGACTTCATTTACATTGATTTTTACGGCACGGCTCTGCCGTAAAAGCATGCTTCTTAAAATCACTTGCTTTATTTTTGAAAACCAGAATAATAATTTCATTTTGTTCTGTCATACATAAAAATCTCTTTACTGATGATAATCTCAGTATAGGAGATCAGGAGGAGCTAGGGCTAGACGTACTGTTATTGACTGCTTACTGATAAGCTTACTAAAAAAAGATATACACTGTATTAAACAATGCATACCCTTTTTTATATTGCGCGGCAACGTCCTATCCTCGCAGGGAGCGATCCCCCAACTACTTTCGGCGTGTTGAAGCTTAACTTCTGTGTTCGGCATGGGAACAGGTGTATCCTTCAAGCCATCATCACCACACTCTTTGTCCCTTCGGACGAGAGCTTGTGCTCTCAAAACTAAATCCTATCTATTCTCTTCCAATAAACCTTACCGCTCCTTGGTTAAGTCCTCGACCGATTAGTAATGGTCCGCTCATGCCTCACGGCACTTCCACTTCCATCCTATCTACCTCATCATCTCTGAGGGGTCTTACTTTCCCGAAGGAAATGGGAAATCTCATCTCGAGGCGAGTTTCACACTTAGATGCTTTCAGCGTTTATCTCGTCCATACATAGCTACCCAGCGGTGCTCCTGGCGGAACAACTGGTACACCAGCGGTATGTCCATCCCGGTCCTCTCGTACTAAGGACAGGTCCTCTCAAATTTCCTACGCCCGCGACGGATAGGGACCGAACTGTCTCACGACGTTCTGAACCCAGCTCGCGTACCGCTTTAATGGGCGAACAGCCCAACCCTTGGGACC
>NC_009513.1:1077500-1370000 GCF_000016825.1 Limosilactobacillus reuteri subsp. reuteri
TCCTTCATCGGCTCCTAGTACCAAGGCATTCACCATGCGCCCTTCATAACTTAACCTAAACAATCAAAGATTGTCTGATTAATTGAGTTAGCGATTATAATTCGTTAATTAAAACTCAAATAACGCGGTGTTCTCGGTTTATTGTTTTGTTAATAAAGAAATTAGATAGTATTTAGTTTTCAAAGTACAAGCTCTGAGGGTAAACCCCTCAAAACTAAACAAAGTTTCTTCGATGTGTAGGTTCCGTTTTATTCCTTAGAAAGGAGGTGATCCAGCCGCAGGTTCTCCTACGGCTACCTTGTTACGACTTCACCCCAGTCATCTGTCCCGCCTTAGGCGGCTCCCTCCATAAAGGTTAGGCCACCGACTTTGGGCGTTACAAACTCCCATGGTGTGACGGGCGGTGTGTACAAGGCCCGGGAACGTATTCACCGCGGCATGCTGATCCGCGATTACTAGCGATTCCGACTTCGTGTAGGCGAGTTGCAGCCTACAGTCCGAACTGAGAACGGCTTTAAGAGATTAGCTTACTCTCGCGAGTTTGCGACTCGTTGTACCGTCCATTGTAGCACGTGTGTAGCCCAGGTCATAAGGGGCATGATGATCTGACGTCGTCCCCACCTTCCTCCGGTTTGTCACCGGCAGTCTCACTAGAGTGCCCAACTTAATGCTGGCAACTAGTAACAAGGGTTGCGCTCGTTGCGGGACTTAACCCAACATCTCACGACACGAGCTGACGACGACCATGCACCACCTGTCATTGCGTCCCCGAAGGGAACGCCTTATCTCTAAGGTTAGCGCAAGATGTCAAGACCTGGTAAGGTTCTTCGCGTAGCTTCGAATTAAACCACATGCTCCACCGCTTGTGCGGGCCCCCGTCAATTCCTTTGAGTTTCAACCTTGCGGTCGTACTCCCCAGGCGGAGTGCTTAATGCGTTAGCTCCGGCACTGAAGGGCGGAAACCCTCCAACACCTAGCACTCATCGTTTACGGCATGGACTACCAGGGTATCTAATCCTGTTCGCTACCCATGCTTTCGAGCCTCAGCGTCAGTTGCAGACCAGACAGCCGCCTTCGCCACTGGTGTTCTTCCATATATCTACGCATTCCACCGCTACACATGGAGTTCCACTGTCCTCTTCTGCACTCAAGTCGCCCGGTTTCCGATGCACTTCTTCGGTTAAGCCGAAGGCTTTCACATCAGACCTAAGCAACCGCCTGCGCTCGCTTTACGCCCAATAAATCCGGATAACGCTTGCCACCTACGTATTACCGCGGCTGCTGGCACGTAGTTAGCCGTGACTTTCTGGTTGGATACCGTCACTGCGTGAACAGTTACTCTCACGCACGTTCTTCTCCAACAACAGAGCTTTACGAGCCGAAACCCTTCTTCACTCACGCGGTGTTGCTCCATCAGGCTTGCGCCCATTGTGGAAGATTCCCTACTGCTGCCTCCCGTAGGAGTATGGACCGTGTCTCAGTTCCATTGTGGCCGATCAGTCTCTCAACTCGGCTATGCATCATCGCCTTGGTAAGCCTTTACCTTACCAACTAGCTAATGCACCGCAGGTCCATCCCAGAGTGATAGCCAAAGCCATCTTTCAAACAAAAGCCATGCGGCTTTTGTTGTTATGCGGTATTATCATCTGTTTCCAAATGTTATCCCCCGCTCCGGGGCAGGTTACCTACGTGTTACTCACCCGTCCGCCACTCACTGGTGATCCATCGTCAATCAGATGCAAGCACCATCAATCAGTTGGGCCAGTGCGTACGACTTGCATGTATTAGGCACACCGCCGGCGTTTATCCTGAGCCAGGATCAAACTCTCATATAAAATATATAAGAACTTGAATAGCTCTCAATTATCTTTGTTATTAAGCGAATTGACTTCGCAAATGTTTTGCTTCAAATCACATCGTGATTGAAGACCCTACACATTTGATTCGTCGAAACTTTGTTCAGTTTTCAAGGGTCTACCTGTTGGCCAATCAAGCAGCCAGTCAACATATTCATTATAACATACATCAGATTAGCTTGTCAAGAAGAAATTTTAATCAATTTTGAATTTCTTTTGATTGATAACTCAATCAGCAACTTTATTAATATATCATATCGTCAATGGGATGTCAACAATATTTTTCAAATTATTATTGAGACTTTGCAGCTAAGTTAAATAAATCTAAGAAGCTACAAGCGATCATCCATCTCCCATCGCTGACAGGAATTTTATTATATCCTATCTCTAAATCCTTTGCAAGCATTTATTTTATTTTTTATGCATATCATTCAAAAATTGTTGAAGGTTTAACTCTTCATTAACTTTTTGGAACGTTTCGGTATTCCAACCATTACTACCTGTAACAATTAATTTATTATTATCAAGCGTTGCAGTAAGGGGATTAGTTACGTCACGATCTTCCAAATTTATAAGGTAGTGTTCTCCTTCTTTACGCCAAGTTAAGCTATCATTTGTATCCGGATTATTCTTATCTGCATAAACATACCGACCTGTTCCGTTTTCATTTAAGACAATAGCTGCACCGTCTTGATCATCTCGATACGATCCAACAACTTTTTCAGTCTTTGTTATTTTAGGCGAATCCTTCTTTACTACTTTATTATCACGAACTGGGTTAAGTTGCTTACTAGCAAACCGTTTATAATTTACCCCTAAAACTCCTAACAAGATTACCAGTAATATAGTAAATATAATTAACCCAATATGGGATCGTTTCTTTTTAGTACTTTTCACCATTATCACCCCATCCCTCCTAGTATTATCTCATCATTTCAGTAAATCTGTCACATCTTTTTTAGCTGATCTTTTCTTTTCTTCAAGTTGAATAAATTCTCGAAGGTATTTAAATGGAAAAGGAATTACTGTTAATTGATGGAATCGTACAAAATTCACCATCATCAGTTGAAGAAACTTCAAGATGTTTTCGGCCTCAATCGTAGCGAAACCACGCTCATTTAATTTAATGTTAGGCTGAAGTTGCCAGATGTGTGATGTCTTTGCAATTGACATATTCATATTTTTACTAATGGTTCCTACATTATAGTAAATAACATCCTGATCGTCGTTATCAACGAAATAATTAATATCGGTTAACCCAGAGAGATACTTTTGAACATGGGATTTTATTTTTGGTTTCACTTTCAAAACTAGTCCATATTGTTCATATAATTCATCCAATAATAAATTAATTGCAATTGGACTTAGTATTTTATTCTTCTTCATAAAATCAAATTCATTTTTTAAGTCATTGATGTTAAATGAATCTAGCTCTCTTTTATTAATGATAGAAATAAGATTTTGGTATTTAGTTCTGTAATTAGGGTAACTTTTACTTAAATCATTCAAAGTCCGTTTAAGTTCCGCTTTTGTTACTGATGAACAATTTTGATGACTAATCATCTCGTTGATATCGCTAAAAAGCTCAGCATTAGGCAAGGTAAAGATATTTTTCCTATTTAAATTGTAGAAAGTATTGGCAGGAGTTTTAATTAGGTACTGAAGATCTGCATCATCGGAATTAACAAATTTTGAGCTTTCTTGTAAATCTAACCGTCTCACCTCGAATTCATCACTATTAATCATTTTAAATAGATAGACTGCTTGGGTACCATAAGCTCCCTTTGCAACTTGATAAAACTCCCATCCCACCATTGAATCTGGTGAATGATACAGACTTAAGCTTCTTTCTTTCAAATCTTTCTTTATTATCAACTCTTTTAATGAATTAATTAACGTACTTCTTAGAGCACCCTTCCTAAAGGTATCAATTGTCAAATGTTGTACTATTGCCTGCTATAGTCTCTCGCATAATTATCTTTAACATCTTCATGAGTTTAGAAATACCGCTTATCATTAATCACCACTAGATTATATCCAAATTTATCTTCAACGGTCGGTCTAATATTGACTTTAACGGTTGGCAAAAGCTGAACCAACGCGGCCTTGATATCTTCTATCCGTTCATCCCTTGCAATCCGATTGTCGATTAAGTTTAACTGATTCGTCGCAAAGAATTCTTCGATATGCTTGTCTAACCAATCCCTGCCATGCTTCGTCTCGATTCTGTCTGCTAGGAGTTATGTAGATAATGACATCGGAGTTCTTACTTTTCATTAGCATGTCCGTTACCCACTGCAGACCACCCGTTGTTTTTCCAGAACCAGTTCGATTTTCAAATAATGCTAAACCTGGAAGCTGCTTTTCAGCAATTTCATTAAACAGCTTAACCGTTAAATTTTCCATTGGCACTATCTCCCTTCTAAAAAAGCAAAAAGGGCTCCTTGCTGATCAAAGAGTCCCCAAATAATAATTCAATAATTGCAATAAATCATATATGTTGCTGAAAGATAATTCATTTTACTTATTTGCTGCTATTTTCTTTCCCTTATTTACATAGTGAAGTGTACCAATCGGACCATCAACGTGAAGTTTGCCATTCTTATAAACAAGTTTGGTTACTGCCGCATTCTGCATTGGCTTTCCATCATATTTTTTAGAAATAGTTGAAAGATATTCATTAATTGACATTCCAGAACTAACAACTAAGACATTGCCGCCACCCTGTTCTTGAGTCGTTTTTGCAATGTGAAGCAATTCGGAATTCATCCGTTTTTGAACCTGAGCTGAACTTTCTGCCCGATCACTTTTAGCCAACTTGGTATTTTGCGAATTGTCCATATCAAGTTTGTGGTAGGCATCTTGGAGCTTATTCCAGTAATCTTTGCCTGTTGCTTGCTGGAACTGCTTGCCATCTTGATAACCATAAACATTAGCAATCTTCTGGTTATCAGCTTCAATACTATCTCCTTCAAAGCTGCCGTATCCGCCTTCACGTAACATTGGTGTGGTCGTAATCTTTGTATTTGGATTGGCAGAATACTTTAATGCTTGCTGTGCAGTAACTTCTTGCCGGGTTAAGTTACCCGTGTAAGCATGCTTAAATTTAATTCCCTTTAATCCATAGCCCAAATCATTAGCAACAGTAATTCCATTTTTGGTTAATGGAAAATCACTCGATCCTTGCACCCGTTGCATCACATTACCAGTAGTTTCCCCGTGACGTGTAAGATAGATTGTCACCTGCTTATCATTAGAGGCTGCATAGGTAGTAGCTGGAACCACCGTCATCGCAGAGCTCCCTAATAGTAAACCTGATAAAACAGCACACATTACTGTTAATTTTTTGAATTTCATTAAACTTTCCCCAATTCTTATCAGATTCTTTCAGCAACACCCTCATTTTACACATTTTTGTGAGCGCGTTCAATAACATTTTTGTCAAATTTTAAGAATAAGCATTTGCAATTGCTCTTTTCTTTTTCCTTAAAAGAATTACAATAGTCGTGAGGTGATGAGGATGAAAATTCTTGTAACGAAAAATAAAGAAGTAGCAAGCCAAAACGCCTTTGAACTTCTCCAAACAGATATTATTAACGGTGCTCAGGTACTTGGCCTTGCAACAGGGAGTTCTCCACTAGGTCTTTATCAAAAGATGACTAGTAGTTCAGCTGATTATTCCAACCTTATTTCTATTAACCTTGATGAATATGTCGGCCTCAAACCAACTGATCCGCAAAGTTACCATTACTTTATGGAGCATCATCTTTTCGCGCAAAAGCCATTTGCCAAAAGTTTTATTCCTGATGGCAGTAATCTGAACGCCACTGAAGTAATTAATCACTATAATAAGATTTTGGCTACTTATCCTATTGATACGCAAATTTTAGGAATTGGCAATAATGGTCATATCGGTTTTAATGAGCCTGGAACCCCTTTTGATAGCCAAACCCATAAAGTAAAGTTAACTCCTGCTACTATCAATGCCAATGCACGCTTCTTTACTTCAAGTAAGGACGTGCCAACGGAAGCCTACACGATGGGAATTGGTTCAATCTTGCAAGCAAAACATATCATCTTACTCGCATTTGGTGAGCAAAAAGCAGACACAATCAACAAAATGGTCAACGGTAAAATCACGACCGCTGTTCCGGCATCAGCTCTCCAACAGCATCCAAACGTAACAGTGATTCTTGATGAACAAGCAGCAAGCAAACTAGCTTAACCAGCACTTTTCTGTAAAGCTATGGTCTTGGCAATAATACCGACATCCGATTGGTTTAATCCGGCAATCATTTCCGCGTTATCTGCCGGGTAATCAATTACCTGACCATGATGAAGGGCAATTAACTGAATGAATAATTTAGTTGACCGGCCATTCCCTTCACGAAACGGATGAATATAATTTAGATCATTTAAGAGAGCAGCATAATCCTCAATGGTAGGCTGCTTTTTCTTATTCAATCGTCCAATTTCATCATTAATATATTTAATTGCATTATCAAAACGACCATATTCCAAAAAATCAAAACCTGCCTTTGAAATATAGTAGTTACGTAACTCACCCGCCCAGTCATAAAGCCAACCAAAAAGGAATTTGTTAATTGTCTGCAAATCTTCAAAGCTTTTAATTTTCGGTTGTTGTTGAAGAAGGGCCACTTCCCTTTCTGCTACACCACGATACTCAATTAACCTTAATTCATCCGCGTTTTTAATTGCAAACTTATTGCGGAGGGTTCCATTATCATATAAAAATTTTGCTTGAAGTTCTTCATCAGTCATCTTAATCACCAAATAATTGCTCAATTTCCATTAAAATTTCATCATCTGGATTTTCAGCACTCTCTTTTAATCGCCTTACATCTGTTGCTGTAGGCTCCCATCCCTCTAAAACATTACTTTCAACAGCAAACCGAACTTGTTGATAAGAAGAAGGTGTTTGGAACTGCACGTGCTGAATCGTTAGTTGATCATCGTCAGTATGCAGGTGAAAATCAAAGTCCTGAATCCGATCTAATAATTCTCCTGGACGCTCTCCTAAAGCATCTGCAAGTGCATTAAGAATCTGAATTGACCAGGTTGCAACGGGACGTTTAAGTGTTTCGTTAACCTGCGCAACGTCAAGGCCACTTTCTTGAGCAACAAATGTGACTGTCATATTATTGGTTTTTAAAATATTGATGATGTTTTCTGCCATATCTCTACTCCATTTTTACTTTATTGTTTCCATTATAGCGAGAAAATAAAATAATGAAAAATAGACTGCTAACTCCCACATAATGAAAGTAACAGTCTATTTTAAGCAATTAAGCATGTTTACGCTTGCGATCAATAATTGTCAATCCGGTTGCTGCCATTAATGAATTTCCGAGAAGAAGTAATGCAAGATCTTCATCGTTACCAGTTTGTGGTAAAGCTGCTTGCTGGTCAGTTGCTTTTTGTTTTTGGCCATTAATTGATGTAGGCGTCAAATTAATTAATTGATTATTAGCAGCTACGGTTTGTTGCTTAGATTGAGCATGTAATGTAACAGTTTCGGCGGGTTGACCAGCTGTTGTTGGCAAGGTTACTGTTGGAGATACCGGTTGGCTCGGAACTTCTTGAAGCTGATTTCCTTCAGTCTGGGAATTAGCATCGTTTTGAGTGTTCTGATTAGTTCCTGTTTGTGACTGTGAATCTGCGTCAGCCTTCGCTAATTGTTCAGCAGTCAAGTAAATCTTACGGTTCATTGTTGGTGCGGTAATTGGTTTACCATCATTAGTCATATCAGTAATATAATCAATAAACGCGTCTGTATCTTGCCCGACAATCCCGACAACTTTGGTACCCTTAAATGCAGAAAAGCCATCTCCGCCACCTGCTAAAAAGTCATTAATAACAACATTGTAAGTCTTATTCATATCAAGCGGTTGATTATGTTGGTCATAAACTTGAACGACCTTATATGGTTGGTTAGGATCGTTTTGGTCAGTATAAGTATAATGAAGTCCAGAAATTTGTAAGTAGTAAGCTTGATCTTCGTCATATTGTTGATTCAAGGCTTCAACTATTTGTGCCCCTGTCATTTCAACTACCCGCAAAATATTACCAAATGGTTGAACCGCTTGGGCACTTCCCCATGTAATGGAACGATCAGGATTAACATGCAGATCTGCACGAACACCGCCTGTATTAGTCATCGCAAAATCAGCTGGTAAGCCCACCTTATGAGCGGCATATAATTGACCATCGACAACTAATTCACCAACGGCATTTTCACGAGTAGGGGTATTATGTAGTCGTCCAAGAATATCGCCTGTGGTAGCAGCTTCCCCTATTTTCTTATTAATAATTGGTGCTACTCTATTGTTAGCATCTTCAACAATTGCTGTAACATTTGCATCTGTTTTGATATTAGGCGCATCCTTTTCTGATAATACAGGAAAGACATGCGAAACGAGACTATTCGGTGCAAAATCATTAGTTGTTGGATCGATGTAACCGATAATATCATCGTAAGCCTTACCTGTGTAAATGGCTTGCACTAATTTTACACTACCAACAGTAGCATTAGCATATTGGTGGGAGTGACCGGCAACATAAAGGTCGACAGAATTATCAGGGTCAATTTGGTAAAGCTTCTTAATGATATCAACAGCATTACCTTTAGTGCTGCCATCTTTATCCGTTGAAACCCCTGTATGGGCAAGAACTACAATTGCATTAACACCCTTTTTACGTAAAATTTGATCATATTTTGCAATTGTTTCAGCCTCGTCTAAAACATCATAATCTTTGTAATTATCGTATAAGGTTAAAATTGGTAGGGAAGTAATTTCAATCCCAATAAAGCCAATCCGAGCAACTTTACCATCACTAGTATGAATTTCTTTAATCAAGTATGGTTGCATTCCAAATGGGATTTGACCATCAGATTTATTTACAACATTGGCAGTAATGATATTAATCCCTGTTTTCACATGAGGATAGGCCATCTCAGCTTCATTATATTGTTTAGTAGGTTCACCACCATTAACAATCCGCATATACTCAGCTAAACCTTCATCAAACTCATGGTTTCCCAAAGTTCCTATTTCAAAATGCATTGCGTCTAAAGCATGCATAGTTGATTCGTCTTGAAGAAGAGCAGAATTTGCTGGAGAAGCCCCAACCATATCTCCGGCTTCTACCCGAATTGAGGTTCCTGTCGGATTAGCGTTCTTAAAACTTTCCTCTGCCGCATCAAGGTTACCAGCTAGGCGTGCAACTGTTCCGGCATTCGAATACGTCTTATCTCCAATCGTAGCTGATCCAGTGGTTTCTAACCCACCATGCAGGTCATTGATTCCTAAAATCTGAACTGGAATGTCATTTTGATATTTGGCTAGGTCAGACCAATCAGTAGTCGTTTGCGGAGTACTTGCTTCATCCTTATTAGTCTGGACCATTGGCGTAACATTGCTATGGGCAGTTTCACCATTAACTGTTGTCCCAGTCATATCCGCATGAACACTATTAGCTTGGAAATATAATCCTAACAATGCTGTCCCTAACAATAAACAATATTTTGAACTATTATTCTTCATAAAAAACTCCTCTATAAATATACAATGG
Source organism: Limosilactobacillus reuteri subsp. reuteri (assembly GCF_000016825.1). Classification (NCBI taxonomy): domain Bacteria; kingdom Bacillati; phylum Bacillota; class Bacilli; order Lactobacillales; family Lactobacillaceae; genus Limosilactobacillus; species Limosilactobacillus reuteri. The sequence continues at coordinate 1,086,950 of NC_009513.1, forward strand.
ACAATAGCCTAAAAGCTGTTTTAATTTTATCATGACCAAAAGTTAATTTTTATAGTAATTTCGACGCTTATGTAAGGGTATACAACAAGACTAGATTAACTTTTTAAATTGACTTTTATATGATATGATCTTAGAGGGGAAAAACACCTATTAAAGAAAATGGGGGGGAAGTATACTGTGAGAAAACTAGCAACAATCTTTACTAGCTTTTTTGCTGGAATATGTTTATTTATTATTCCAATTAACCAACATTCAGTACTTGCCAGTGATTTACCACTCACCGTTAATATCCCAGACGGTAAGAATGCGCAAGCGACAAGCAAAGGGATTAAGATTGATACTGAAGCAGATGGATCTATCACTTTTTCAGGAAAGACTGAAGCCAATGCAACCATTAAAATTGTAAAGCATGGCGGAAACAACGGTCGCTATACTGTCGAAGCCGATGATAATGGTAATTTTAGTAAGAGTCTAAAACTTGCTACTAGTACCAAGAAGTGTCGTTTCGATATTACTGCCACTAACGGTGATGATGATAAAAGCGCCAAAACAAGTTTTACTGTTACTAATACTACTTACGTAAAACCAGTTGTTGAAAGCGAATCATCTTCAGAAATATCATCTAGCAGCAGTAGCGAGGAAAGTTCAGCAGTTAATACAAGCAGTAGTTCAACTGCACCATCGAATAACGGTGATATGCGAACCGATCAGGCCGGTATGATCGTTGGTAATGCTCGTTCAAAAATCTACCATACGCCTGATCAGCAAGGCTATCATATGAATTCAGCAAATGCGGTATATTTCAACTCAGAAGCAGAAGCGCAAACCGCTGGATACCGCAAATCATTAAGATAAATAATTTCAAAGTCATTATTGCCCTCCCCACAATAATGGCTTTTTTATATTATAAGAAAAAGCTAAGAAGAATTTCCTAGCTTTTAAAATGAAGGCCTACTTGACTGTGGAAGATAATATGGAGTTAAAGAGCATTAAATGCATTTTTTAGGCCTTCACTTAAATATATACGTAAAAAGATAACATTTGCACTTTTTATTTTAAAAAATAAAGATCTCCTATCTGGTGGTACGTAAAAAAAGAGCAGATAAGAGATCTTTACATTAAGATTTGTGGGAGAAGAAAGAGAGCAAGACAGGAATCACCTGTTACTTCATTTTTTGACGCGAACCTAGCCTTTGGAGGTCACGCAAACATCAATAGTCACCAACAGCTTTGCCAAGCAATGATAGACCATTATTGTACTACGCTGTCATCTTGTTATGAAAGCAACTTGACTCATGTCACAGCTCCCATTAAGAAAGTGATTGCAGACGAAGACAGCAACTAATGGGGAAAGGAGTCTATGAACGAACAAGTCTTCATCTCGCAAATCACCTCCCCTATAAATATATATACGCAAAAAACTAATTTTTGCACTTTTTATTTTTAATCTTTTTATCTAATTTCATCATCGCAAATTTAAATACTGTTTTGAACTTATATTTCATGCTGGTATGCGACATAACTACGGCCATTTCTTGATCGAACAATTAACTGATCTGGAATTTGCTCCTCAAGTTCAGTGATATGACTGATAATTCCAATCATCCGGTGGCCTTCAAGTTCTTGAAGGGAATGAAGAGCATCTTCAAGAGCTTGCTGATCAAGGGAACCAAATCCTTCATCGATAAAGAGCGCATCAATCTTAATTCCCCCACTTTGCTCTTGGACAATCTGGCAGAGAGCTAAAGCAAGAGCAAGCGAAGCCATAAAACTTTCACCACCAGAAAGCGTCCGGGCACTTCGCGTTCTGCCAGCATTATCATCATATACATTAACTTCAAGCCCACTCCACTTGGCACCGGCCCCATGACTTTCCGTTGCTAATTCAAACTGGTAGCGACTATTAGTTAACCGGTCTAACTGAATATTGGCTGCTACTAAGACATCTTGAAAATATGCCTGTAATACATACCGTTCTAGGCTAACGTGATTTTCGGTATTCCCAGTCACAACATCTGTTAATGTTTGTAATTCATTAATTTCTTGATCAAGTTTTCCAGTTTTTTCGACTGCCTTAATAATCTTTTGATCCGTTTCTTCTAATTGCTTATACTGAGCAGTTAACTGACCAATTTCTTGCTGATATTGCCGAAGTTGTTCACGCTCAGCATTAAGTTTTGTCTGCGTTGATGTAATATCTGGCATGGGATGACTATTGATGGCCTTAGTCAACCGCTCTTGTTGGGACTGATTATCCTGGACTTGATTCTCAAAGGTCGTTACCTGTTCACGTAAAGATGACAATGTTGCCACTTGTTCACTAGCTTCTTGCCAGAAATTCCATTTAAGTTGGACATCATATTGGGCTAAAAGATTCACAAGATATCGGTGTAAGTTATCCTGTTGCGTCGTTTGGGTGGCAAGTTCTTCTTTAGTCTGGTCGATCCGACTATTTGTCCCTGCTAATTTTTTGGCATTTTCTTGTCGTTGTTGTTGCAATGACTCAAGCTGGTTATTAAAGGCTTTGATCTTTAGTTGATCAGTTTGAATTCGCTTGTCAGCAGCTTCTTTAGTAGGAAATTTTGCTGGTAAAGAAGCTGCTTTTTCTTTCAGAATAGTCTGCTTGGCGATTAAATCCTGTTTGCAGCGGTTCACACTTTCGTCTATTTTATCTAATTCTTCTTGAGAGAACTTGGATTCTTGTTGCAATTCTTCCTCTTCTTGGCGCCATTCTTTAACCTGTTGTTCTATTCTATCGAGGTCAGTCTTCATTTCTGCTAGTTTTTGAGCGTGACTTTCGATTTGTCCCTCCCAATCACTCGGTAATTCATTATCCCCTAACAGTTCAGCTAAATTCGCCTGCCGAGTTTCTACCTGTGTTGTTAAGTTCGCAATTTGGGCAACGCTTTGGCGAACTTGCTCTTTTAACTGGTCAAGCCTACTACGGTTTTGTTGAGCTTTAACGGTTGCCGCTTTAACTTGCGCTTCCGTTACCAATTCACCATCATCTGCTAAGCTTGCCGGATGGGGGTGGTCAAGTGATCCACAAATTGGGCAAGGGGTGGCCGGCTTTAATTTTTGAGCAAGAATGGCAATTTGGTGACGGGCAAAGCGATCATTTAAGTCATCCAACTCACCTTGCGATTTTTGAACGAGTTTTTCAGCATCCCCCTGCTTTTGCTCTAATTTCGCGCAATTTTTCTTTTCAGATAAAAGTTTTGTTTCTAATTGCTTTAAATCTTTTCCAGCAGTCGTTAATTTTTCCTGAAGGCCTTCTTGTTTTGCTATGTAAACTTGAACCTCACCCAAGTTTTCATGCTCTTTTAAATTATTAGTAACAACCGTCAATTGCTGTTGAGCGTCTTGCAACTTCTTCTGGGAAGCAGCTTGCTGTTTTTCCTGCTGCTTTAAGTTTGTTTGTAGTTCATCGACAGCTGATTTTAGCTTATCTCGATCATCGAAGAATGGGAGTTTATTCGTCAAGTCGGCGACCTCAGTTTGAAGCTGATCAATTTCTTCTTGCTGCTTACTCGTTTGTTGTAGGTCGGTTTCAATTGTTTGCTGTTGCTTTTGAAGGTTGCGCAGGTCCTCATGGAGAAATTTATTGTCTAACGTTAATTTTTGGAGACGTTTTTCGCCATCTTTCCACCGTTGATATTCTGTCTGGTGTTCTTGGTACCATTCAAGGACTTTTACTTGCTGCTTTGTTTCTTGGATCTCTCCCGCTTGAGCTTGCAGTGTTTTTCCAACCTTGATAAGTTCAGCTAACTCCTCAATATTCTTCTTCAACTCTTGCTCAGTATGAAGTTGGGCATCAAGCTGATCAACTTTCTTTTGCTGTTGCTGCTCATCATCGCCCAAGTGTTCAAGATTAGCTTTTAGTCGGGATAAGTAATTTTTTGCTTCCGCTAACCATTCTTTAGTTGTTAATTGCGCATCAATCGCGGTTACTGTTTCCTTTAATGATTGAAGTTTTGTTTCTTGAGTCGTCAATGACTTCTTCTGTTCACGCAAATCATTTTTTAGCTGCGTTGCCCACTGCTCATAACGGGACGTATTAAAGAGGTCACGTAGAAGGGCTTCCTTAGTATTGCTATCTGAATCAAGAAACTGCCGAAACTTTCCTTGAGGGAGAAGGACAATCTGCTTAAATTGATCACGGGTCAGATTGAGCAAGTCAGTAATAAACGTGTCTGCCTCCTTGATTTTAGTGATTTTCTGGGGATGATCGCTTTCAAGCGGGTAAATAAGATCAACGGCTTGATTATGTTCAACCAAATTGTCGCGGCGTCCCTTTAAAACCTGTTTAGGACGACGCATAATTTGATATTTAAGGTCTTGGTGTTCAAAGGTAAACTTCACCATTGTTTCTTGATCAGCTGGTGCGAAATCAGAACGCAAAGCAGCAGCCGACCGATCACGATCATTGGTTGTTTGACCAAAAAGCGCATAACACATTGCATCAAAAATCGTGGTTTTCCCTGCACCAGTATTCCCTGCTACCAGAAATAAGGAACGCTCTGTGAACTGCGTAAAGTCAATCACTTGATGCTCATACGGTCCAAAGTAATGTAGTTCAATCGTTAATGGACGCATCCTATTCCTCCCCTTTCATAATTTGAGTCAAAGCCTTTTCTGCCCACTTCTTTTGGCGGTCAGTTAAATTATTTCCCATCGTTTGGGAATAAAAATCCGCAAGCAAATCAAGAGGCGATTCCTGAGCACGCTTTTTACTAAGGTTGAGTTGAACCTGCTTGGCCTGATGTGTCCGGTGGAGGCTGACAATCTTCGGATAATATTCGCGTAACTTGTTTAACACATCGGGGATTCGTTCTTGGTCGGTCAATTCAATGTCATAAAAATCTTCTCGTAATGCTTCTTCAGGTTTTGTAGCCAGTTCAGCAAAACTCCCTTTCAAAAGGTGAATATCATGAACCGGCGATAGCGGAACCCATTCGGCCTTAAAAGGTGCCGTCTCAACAATCCAAACGCCTTTTTCTTGCTTGGCTTCCGATATTGAAAACTTCATTGGTGAACCACTATACTTAACTTTTTCGTCATTTAAAGCATTGCGGTTATGAAGGTGACCAAGAGCAACATAATCAAAGGGAGCTAAAACATCTGTCGTAACTGCACTCAATCCGCCAACCTCAATCAAAGTTTCAGAATCAGCCGTTCGCTTACTTCCAGCCGCAAAGAAATGGGCGACAAGGACATGCCTTTTATCAGGAGCAAAATGCTTTTCCATCTCAGTTGTAATCCGCGCCATCGCATCATTGACATTTTTAATCTTGTCATCATTAAAATAGTTGCGAACTTCTTGAATCCCAAAGAATGGCAATAAGAAAAACTGGGTATCCTTGATTGTGACCGAAGTAAAAGCGTCATTAATGTTAGTGTTTAAGAAAAATGACTGGTAAGCAAACCAATCAGTCCCCGTACTCAAGCGGACCGCTGAATCATGGTTCCCACTGATTGCCAGTAAAGGAAAATGATCAGCCAGGTTTAAGTCTTGCAGCATCTGGTTTAAAAGCTTAACCGCTGCTTCATTGGGCACGGACCGATCATATAAATCCCCGGCAATCACTATCGCATCAACTTGCTGGTCTTTGGCAATTGCTTCAATCTGCTTAAAGGTTGCTAGCTGATCATCAAGCAAGCTAAAATCGTTTAATGTCTTGCCAATATGCCAATCAGCCGTATGTAAAAAACGCATAATTTCCTCCAAAAAGTAGTGTCTCTAATATTATATATACGCAAAGAATCGTTAAATCCACTTAAAATCTTGCATTTTACAGAAGTGAGGCTGGGAGAAAAATTTTCTCTCAGCCTCACCTTTTTTCACGAATAATACGTGGAACTAGCTTCTTAACTAAGTGGTTCAAATTTACCAAATGCCTCATTACTATCAGCGTTTCGGCATGGAAGATAGCCATATTGACCATCTGCGCGGGGCTGACGTAACCAAACATAGCCATTATGACGTGACCAGGCATTATAATTACGGATTCGCCCACCACTCTTTGCTTTCGTTAAAAAAGCCATAGTAAAAACTACAGCTTTTTAAAATAACCCAAATAATTTCTTACGCTGCTGAATCTTCTTAATCTGATGACGACCAATTTCATCCCCGTTAATGATAGCTCGCGCGTTATCTTGGTATTCTTGAGCAACGTCAGCGCCAAATTCACGCGATAATTTGTCAAAGGCCTGCCGCATTTCGTATTTTCGTCCTGGAAGGTCATGAGCATCAGAAGCAAAAATATATCCTTGACCAGCCGCAATCAGATTTTTACTGAATTTTTCGACTTTTTTACCAAATGTACCAACATAGGAACTAGCGGTGATTTGTGACAGGCACCCTTTTTCCAACATTTGATAAAGCAAGTCTGGTTCAGCCATGATCTTGGTATTTCGTTCAGGGTGAACAACCACTGGTGTAATTCCCCGTTGTTGAAGGTTAAAAATCATCTGATTAGTGTAATGAGGGACATCATTGTCTGGAAATTCCAGCATCATATACTTTCCACTCTCATCAGCAAATAGAATATCATCATTATCAAGAGCTTCAATTAGCTGACCATTAATTCGCACTTCTTGTCCAGAAAAGACAGTTAGTGGAATATTATTTTTCTCCAGTTCTTCCTGAAATTCTTTTGTTCGCGCTAAAACATCTTGTTTATGGTTTACATAGTGTCCGTTCATATGGTGAGGGGTCAAAAGTGCATGGGTAACCCCGTTTTCTGTTGCTTCTTTTGCAAGTCGCAATGAAATCTCCATACTTTTCGAACCATCATCAATCCCCGGCAAAAGGTGACAATGCAAATCAACCATTACCATTCTTCTCATCCTTTTTTTCACATATTAATATTTTAAGTATAGCAAGTTATAGCGGGATTTTATAGGGACTTAGGACAAAACTTCACAAAACCTATATTATTTGAGGATGTTGAGAAGGGTCTCCTTGTTGATGACGGCATTTGCTAGCTCATTTCCTGAAAGAATAGAATTAGCAAGAGCTGCTTTTTTCTGTTGCATTTCAACAATCTTCTCTTCAATTGTGTTTTGTGCAATCATTTTATAAATCGTTACGTTATTCTTTTGACCAATACGATGAGCCCGGTCAGTCGCCTGATTTTCAGCTGCAATATTCCACCACGGGTCAAAATGAATGACAACATCAGCACTCGTAAGATTTAACCCCGTTCCTCCTGCTTTCAGAGAAATTAAGAAGACGGCTGGCTGATCATAGGAATTAAATTCATCAACAAATTGTAAACGATCTTCTTTCTTTGTCTTTCCTTCAATCACAAAGTACTTAATTCCTGCATTAGCAAGTTTTTCTTTTAAGATTGCTAATGCCGATGTGAACTGCGAGAAGAGTAAAATTTTATGATTATCTGCCATTTCATCTTTAATTAAATTCATAGTTGCCTTAATTTTTCCCGAAGGACCACTGTACCCCCTATCTAACAATTGAGGACTGCAACATAGTTCACGAAGACGAGTAATTTCTGCCAAGACTGCTAATTTATTCTGCTGAAACTCTTCATCATTCTGTTTTTGAATCTGTCTTATCAATCTTTGAGCCCGTGCCTGATATAGACTTTCTTGTTTACCAACCATGGGCGTTAAAAATACCTGTTCATTTTTCATCGGTAAATCATTAAGGACATCTTTCTTCACACGACGGAGCATGAATGGTTGTACCAAACGTTTTAAGTCGTCCTGAGCTTGCTCATCCTGATTTTTAATAATCGGTCCTTCATACTGTTTGCGGAACTGCTGATAAGAACCGAGAAAGCCAGGCATCAAGTAGTCAAAAATACTCCAAAGTTCGCTTAACCGGTTCTCAATTGGAGTTCCGGTTAAAGCAAAACGCTGCTTAGCATTGATCGCTTTGACTGTTTTAGCGGCAGCAGTTTAGGGATTTTTAATGTATTGGGCCTCATCAATAACTTCAATATTAAAGAGATGCCCTTCATAAAAATCAATATCTCGTTTAGCGGCATCGTAGGAAGTAATAATGATATCCCTTTCTGTACTTTGCGCAAACTGTTTCCGCCGTTCAGCTTTACTACCATCAAGAACAGTTACTTTAAGATCTGGCGCAAACTTTTTAAGCTCGTTTTGCCAATTATAGATAACTGCTGCTGGGGCAACAATTAAATTCTGTCCGTTTCCTTGTTCACTTAATAGAACAGTAATAATCTGCAGGGTCTTGCCTAGTCCCATCTCATCCGCCAGCAGTCCACCAAAATGATACTTCATTAAGGTTATTAGCCACTGGACACCATCATATTGGTAGGGACGCAATGTTGCATGAAGATTTGCCGGCACCTTAAAATCTTTCTGCGGAGTTTTAACATCAGTAACTAGCCGGCGCAATTCTGAAGTAGTACGATAATTCAATGCTTCTTGGTGGGATAAAAGATCATCAAGATAAAGAGCACGATACACCGGCAATTTAAGTTCTTCCGCAGTAAAATCACGTGATGAGATTCCCATTTTGCGCAATGTCTCAACTAATTCAGTTAGCGAAGGTTCATCCATCTTCAAGGTTTTCTTGCCCAATTGATAGTACTGTTTATGCGGCCGGAAATCTCTTAGAATTTGCTTGATTTCTTTAGCGGTTAGTTGATCATCACCAAAATCAAACTTTAAAAGGCCAGAATCAACGGAGATACCGACACTTACCTTAGTAAACGGCTGTTTGTATAACCCATTAAATGCAGGAGTAGCCTTAGTAATTCCTATTTCTTGCAATTCATTGACGCCAGTTGCTAGCAAATTTGTTGCCTCATCAACTAACAGAACTGCTCTAGTCTCGGTTTGATTAAGCTTAGTGAAATATTTAGCTAGTACCTGTTCAACTCTTTGCATCAAAAATTGCGGAAGGTCATCAATTTTCTTAATTTTTTGTGTTTTTCCATCAATTTCAGTTGCCAAGTCACAATAAATTTGTTCGTCATGATAATCCAATAAGAAAACTACTGTTGGTAATGGAGGTAAAAACTTTGATAAATCGCGATCTTGGGGCATCTCGACTGAAAACATCGACTGAATCTTGGGTAACACATAGCGGTAAAACTCAGCCATAGTATCAACACCAAAAACAAGGTCACTGGTTACTGGAAAAACAGGGTCTAACTTATCAGGGGCTATTCCTGTAAAAGCAGTCCAGGTATGGTCATCAAGGTGGTAATAGGCTGCCTGTCCACGAATAAGGTCAGCCGGAAGGTCAACACTAACATCAATGTAACGACTTGGATCGTCATCAGCACCATTTGCTTTAATTGAAACTGCCGCTTTTAATGCACGTTCTTCACGTTTAATAGGCACTTTCCACCGATTATAAAGTGTATTACCAGCCCTTAATATTTGGTCGACTTCATCCATAATAACACCAGCCAGAGGAAGTTCATTTTTCACGGATGCTTCGTAATAACCATCCCTCGTTAAATCAGCCGTCGATGATAGTTTGATGATCAAGTCTAACCATTGTTTACTATCTTTATCAAGGTTTTCGGGGATAATTTGCTGATCAAAGAACTTTCCTAAATGAAGCCGCTCACCACGGGCAATCCCATTTGTTAAGGTTGTCAAGTTTGGAAACTTATACATATGGTCTGGTACACCTGCCCGGAAGTAAAGGTATTGACCACCATCGTAGTATTCACCGATATTAGCAGTAATGATCGTCTGACTATCAGGATCGCGATCAAGAAAATTAGCTAGCATTTGCCGGGCCGCTTCATTAGTATTCTCTTCAATATTATGTTGATCAAGGTACTTTAACAAGTAATAAAGGGCAACCATTTCAGCAATCTGTTGTCCTTCTCTTGTCTTTATAAAGTCTACCTGGACGTCCACAATCATTTCTCGATTAAAAGCAACTAGCACTGAAAAGTAATATTGTTTAAAACGCCCAGCCACTGAATAATTCCACTTAGCTCCAGGAATTGTGAAATAAGCATCTGCAGCTTTAATTAGGATCTCAGAAATGATTTGAACATCGTCAAGATTAGTAAAGACATGTTCAATCAGCCGTAGCGGAAAGACTTCTTTACTTAGAAAACTTTGCGGATCAACTGGTAAACGGTTTGGCGGAAAAGCTGATTGAAAAACCTCCCCTAATGATTTTTGCGGTTCAATATTTGCCGAATCATCATCAATCGCCTCTAAAACCGCAGCCATGTGTTTACAACGATGATTATCCTGCGCATAGGGACAATCGCAGTGAACGTTGGAAAACTTCCCATTATGGTATCTACCAGTTACTTTATAAGCCCGACTTCCTTCGACAATTGCAGAAAAATTATCGTCTTCATCGATTATTAAGTTTTTAACTTTATCGCGATAGTAGTAATCCCTACCCCGTTCATAAATTCGTTGTGCAAATAGATTACGCCAGTTACTCATGTATTGATCCTTTCAAATATTATCTTTTCCTTGATTATATAGACTAGCATGACGAAAAACAAATTTATTCGTACCGTTTAAGTGTTGCCCCAATTCCTGCAAGCCAAATAACAGCGCCAAGGACAATAATCGGAAGTGAAGATTCATCTCCGGTTCGTGGCAAAACATTATTTCTTGTCTTATCCTCAAAAGACTTAGCTAATGAAGGCTGGGTAATCTTATTCTGAGCTGTCTGCCCTTTTATTACTCCGTTTGGTTGGACGGTATTTAGCTTGGTTTGCGGAGTCACCAATATTTCTGGTGCTGAGGTTTGATTATTATCATTAACTTCTATTACCTGGGTAGAAAGATCGTTCACACGCATATTATTTTCTTGGGTACTATCAACCGTTTCTTGTACAGGCGAAGTCACTTTATTAGCGTCTGCCTGTTTTTCTGTCGCGGTAACAGTAACTTGCTCGCTAGTTAAAATCACCGATCCATCAGGAAAAACAATTAAGACATCTTCAGTATGCTTTCCGGGACGTTGAAGGTCGGTCGCAACTTTAGCATCATCTTTCCACACTACCTTTGTTCCCTGAGGCAGCTTATTTTCTTGTTCATCGCCAGGCAAAGTAATAACAGCTTTATTCTGATGATCATCATTTTCAACCGCAATCGCTGTCGTAACTTTAGGAGTAGGAGTTACTCCTGGCTCAACCGTTAGTGGTTCAAGGTTGATTAGCGAACTATACTTTAAGGTATCAGTTTGTGCCGGAAGTTTCTCTTTTGCTGACGCTAACTTTTCTTGTGAATTTGTTTTATTGAGAAGTGCTTGCAAGAGTTTGGTTTGCGCATTGATTGCTTGAGATTGCATCACATTGCGCTTATCTTTGGCCTGAGTAAGTAGTTCTTCTTGAAGTGTCAGATTTTGTTGAGCTTGTGACATTGCACTTTCGGCATCTTTAATTTGTTGAGTAGCAGTAATAAGCGGTTGTGAAATCTCCTCTAACTTTTGAAGTAATTCTTGAGCAGCAATGGATGTTTTTTCTGCCTTTTCTACAGCCGACTGCATTTTATTATGTAATTCGGCTAATCTTTGTTGAATTTTGTTTAGAGCTTCCTCGTGATTTTCAATTAAGTCACTTATTTGGTCAGTTGGATTATCCTCATACCATCCATTAGACATTACTGGAGAATATGACAAACCATAAGAATCGATATTCGCCCACCTAATATCATCTTTTGGTTTATAATATTTCCCGTCTTTTTGGGCTTCCACTACCTTATATAATTCTTCTAGTTCTTCTTTTATTGTTAATCTTGCTTGCTCAAGATTTCTAATATTATCTTCAAATGGTCGACCCATTTTCAGATAATTAATGGTTCTCTCGTTTTCAGCAATAATCTTTTTCAATAAATCAATGTTTCCTTGATAGTCATTCGCAAGGAAATTTTTATACGCTTGATTCTTAGAAGTTAAGTTTCCTTGGTTATAATAAGTAATATAATCAAGCATTGATCTTTCATAAACGCTCAATCCACCACCAGAAAATGCCGTGTATGAAACATCAACTGGTTGCTTCAATAATTCATAATATTCATCATGAGCGTTAGTTAAAACTTGTTGAGCATTTTCTTTCATTTGCTCAAGAGATGATAATTGCTCTTTCGTTTGTTTAACTTGATTCTTATTAGAATCGACATTTTGATCCGCGTCTGCCAAATTTTGATTAGCAATATTAAGATCATTATTTGCGGTTGCTACATCAAAATTGGCTTTATTAACCGCGTCTTGGGCTGCACAGACATTCTGCTGAGCTTGTTGGTTCGCATCAGGCAGCGTTTGTTGAATAGTATTTTTATTATTTTGCACTGTATCAGCTTTGGCGGAATTACTAATGGCCGCCACCCCCGTTGTAACAGCCATCACCGTCGCAGTTGTTGCTAAACTCTTCTTTAATTTTCTTTTCTTCATAAATAAAACCCACTTAATTATATTTAAAATTACAAAAGGCCAGTCAGCGAATAACGTTGATTGGTCTTAATAATCTTTATCATTTTAGCATACTTTATGATGTACACAAAAAGAGATAATATGTTAAATACACATTACCTCTTTTTCTTAGGCGACAACATGAACCCAATCATGAAGTATTAATAAATACTAACGCCCGTATAAATTACCTGTTTTCATTTCACATAATGGGCTGCCGAAGCATTGAAACTAATCTTTAATCCCATTCGTTATTATAATTATAACAAACCTTAAACACAATTGATAGTTTTAATCGATTAAAACTACACCGTATTTTCCAGCACCATTATAAATTAGTCCTCCATCATATCTCTTTCGTCTAATTTTTTGATAAATACTGGGATCACTCTTTTTTTGCCCTATCTTTACATAATGTAACAACAAAGGCCGTGGAATAAAATCAGCAATTTGTAATAGATTATTATTACTCATTTTTTCTACAAAAGAAATGCCGGTTAATTTATTTTGTAGATATAGAGCCGAATACCGATAAGTACCATGGCACATTATTTTATAATATTGCTTACGGACTCTCGAATCTAGTTTTTGATTATTAATTGTTTTTCTACTTTCTAAAATTATATTCCCTGTAGCATTATGATCATATATAAATTTTGTATAATTCTCCATAATAGTTTTCATACCAAGATAATAAGAAGTATAGGTAGATTCTTTAATCCTATAATTTTTATTAAGTGACGTTACATCAATGATCGTTCCCAATACATAACAATACTCATTAATAATATCGCCAATTTGGTTAAAAACTAATTTCATATTTTTCCTTCTAGTTAATAAGGAATATTCTGGGATTTCATTTAAGATTTTTTCATTATTTTTACCGGCTTGCCTAATATCTGTTTCGTGGAGAATTACATTAGGCGTATGGAACAATTCCTTTTTAAAGTTAATTAGCCTATTATTAATCTCCAACTTATCTTCTTGATTGATAATCACTCCAGCAATTCCATATACATTGTGCTGATCGCGATTTTTATTCCATAGTTTTGTTTCATCTAAATATAAAGTATACTCATTCACCGAATTTTACTCCTTTCGATCTAAAGTTCATATTTTTCTAGATCATAATCTTCAATAACTGAAAATAATTTCATAAAATATGTATTGTCTATTTCATTTTCTTTACCCTCTCCATCTAACAACATTGTTACAGCATCACAAATAATTGAGTAAAGCATGTATACCGAGTTTTTCTCAATTTTCTTTAATTTACTTACCAATTCTTTTTCGTCGTCCTCATCACGAAAAGCAAGTAATATGTATAAAAGGCCAAAAGCTGGAGTCGTATAAGCCCAATCTAATCGATGTAATAGTTCCTTTGTTGATTTCAATAATTCATGATCATCCAAACTTAAAATAAAATCATTCATACTATGTGGTAAATATTTTCCATTAACCCCTAATAAATAACTAGCTTCTGAACCTAATGCCTCAGATAATTTTTTCAAAGTTTCAATAGGGATTGGACGAATTCCTAATTCATATTCAGAAATATATTCCCTGGTAACTCCAATTTTCATTCCTAATTCTTTTTGTGTCATATGCTTCTTTTTTCTTTCTACATAAATATTGTTACCAGGATTTCCTTTTTCATTAAAATTAACTCTATCTAATAAGGTAGGAGCCTTAGAATTACTTCTACCAGTTAAATAATTTACAGATACATCAAAATAATTTGCAATTTTTTGAAGTTTTTCTTTATTAAAAGGAATTTTTTCTTGTTCATAAGATGAAATTAAAGCTACGGAAACTTTTATATTTCTTTTTTTTAGTTCCTTACTCAACTGTTGCTGTGTCAAATGCTTCTTTCTTCTTAAGAATTTTAAGCGATTCATAATCATAACTCCTTCTTTTTATGATATATAGAATTTAACACAAACCCTTTCGATTTACTTTAATTTTTAGTAATTGCTGAAAATGGATGAAAATTCAGTTTTTTTTGAAATTTTATAGCAAAAATTTTATACTTTTTACTGCATATACAAAAACGCACCTCTTTCACAAGAAGTGCGTTTTCATTTCTACCTATTTGTATTATTCTTCAAATGCCTTTAGTTGTTTCCAAAACATTGGGAGCAAGAATAACTGGAGGAATAATACACAACCAGTAAGGACACTTGTATAACTAAAGAAGATCAATTCTGAAAATAAGTCGGCTAAGATTACGACCGCGATACAAAGCTGGCCAACCGTTAACCATTCTCGCTTAACTTTATTAGCTGAGAAGATCATTACTAATTGGATTGCTACTAAGACTGCCTGGATCAACTGTAGTAGAAATAGTGAATGCATTTTATATCTCCTAACTAAAAATTATCCTCGTACATTTTACTACACGTTATGAATTTTTTAATTACAGCTTTTTTACATCTATTTAACAACTGTTGAAACCTTTTTCTTCGTAGTATACTTGCGCCACAATGTCTGTAAATAATAAGCAGCATAACAAACAATTACAAACGGAATCGTACAATACAAGGCAATTCGTTGTTGTGGATCAAACCAAATTAAGATGCAAGAAAGGCTGCTAGCAATAAATGCAAACCATGGAACAACCGGATACCATGGCGTGCGATACTTTAACTCACTTAACTGGTGACCAGCTGCTAAAAAGCGCCGACGAAAAATGAGTTCACATAAGGAAATTGCAATCCATACAAAGACAACCGCTAATCCAGAAACAGAAACCAAGACTAAATAGACCGTTCCAGCCGCATAGATGCTGGAAAGCAAAGCTAACACCCCACCAAGCATACTTAAGAGCAATGCGAAAACCGGAATACCGCGCTTATTAGTTTTGGCGATGACAGCCGGAATCGTTCCTTCATTAGCTAATGACCATAACATCCGGGTTGATGCGTATAAACCAGAATTAGCGGCAGAGATAATCGCGGTGAGGACAACAAAATTCATTAAATCGGCAGCATATGGAATTCCAAGTTGGCTAAAAACGTAGACAAATGGGCTTTGCGTTACCCCCGCCTTTTGATAAGGAATCAAAGAAGCCATAACAATCATGCTCCCGACAAAGAAGATCACTAAGCGCCATAAAGTAGTATGAATTGCCTTAGGGAGGGTCTTTTCAGGATGCTTCGTTTCCCCCGCGGTGATGGCGATTAATTCAGTCCCAGAGAAAGCAAAATTAACCGTTAGCATCGTCATAAATAAGCCGCTAAAACCGCCTGGAAATAGCCCATCCTTAGTAAAGTTGTTCAGCAAAGGGGCATGATGATAACCTTGAATCGGGATAAGATCAATTACTGCTAAAGCTCCTAACAAAATAAACGCGCAGATTGCGACTACTTTAATCACCGCAAACCAAAATTCGCTTTCCGCAAATGCTTTGACAGTAAAAATGTTAGATAAGAGGATAATAATGATAAATAACAAGCTCCACCACCAAACCGGAATCTGGGGAAACCAGCGCTTCATAATTAGGCCAGCCGCGGTAAATTCGGAGCCCATCGCAATCGTCCAAGTCAACCAATAAAGGATCGCAACGGTAAATCCAGTAGCAGGCCCAATCAGATTTTTGGCATAAACATGAAAAGCCCCCGTATACGGCATCGCAACACTCAACTCACCTAAACATAGCATGACGGCATAAACGATTAACGCACCAATCAAATAAGCAATAACGGTTCCCAACGGCCCAGCTTGATGAATCGTGTAACCAGAACTGAGAAATAGGCCGGTCCCGATCACCCCACCAAGCGCAATCATCTGGATATGACGAGCACTCATTTCACGAGCTAAATGCGTTTTCTTAGTCATGATAGGCGCCTCCTTTTAAGTACTCATGCAAGGCAGCAATATCTTGTGGCGTAGTAGTACAGCATCCCCCAACGATTATCAATCCAGCCGCGATCCATTGTGGTAAGTAATCAACTAAACCGCGACGCCCATGGGGATAGCTCCACGTTTTTGTTGTCGGATCATAAGTCGCACTCGAATTGGGATAAGCAATAACTGGTTTCTCAGTAACTTGATGGACCGTCTCAATGGCTGCCGTTACCTCTTCTAATGGAATACAATTCACGCCAACTGCAAAAACATTTGTATACTTCGCAACGGTTCGAGCCGCCACTGCTAACGGTGTCCCATCTGGTAAATGCGTGGAATCTTTCAAGGAAAAACTGACATAGCATAGGGTATCGGGAGCTAGTTCTTTGACAAGGTCCAATTCTGCCAACACTTCATCTAAGCGTGGCTGGGTTTCAATCGCGATCACATCAACACCAACCGTTAAAATATCAGTTAATCGTGGCCGATGAAATTGTTGATATTCAATTGTACTGAGGTGATAAGCACCACTATATTCACTCCCGTTAGCAAGATAAGCGCCATAAGGACCAAGCGCGCCCGCAACATAGTTATAAATCCCGGTTTCCTGCTGATATTCATCACGTGCTTCTTTAGCCAAGACGACTGCTCGTTGGATCAATGAATGGGCCTCTTGTTTTGAATAACCATTCTTTATGAATGCCGGAACATTTGCCTGGTAGGTATCAGTAATTGCTAACCGATCACCCGCCTTAAAATATTCCTGATGAACTTTTTTAACTAATGCTGGCTGGTTAGCTAAAACACTCGCCGTCCATAATGAGTTATTGGTATCAGCACCTAATTGTTCCAAAGCCGTTGACATTGCGCCGTCAATTAGTAATGGTTTAGTTAATTCTGCAGTAATCTTTGTCATCTTTATCCCTCCTCGTAAATAAAAAAGCCCCTCAAAAAGAAACTAGTCTTTTCAAGGGACGATCAATACGCGGTACCACCCAAATTCAGGAAAGTTAAAATCCTGCACTCAAACAAACTTATTCATAAGTAATAAATTTGCAGCTTGGGTAACGGTAGCAACGCCGTGATCTGCTAATTATTCACCGATCAATCGCTCACGAACCATCTTCACTAACTCTAGAAATACTGCATTGCACCAGTCACAGCTCTCTGTTAAATCTATCATTAGTTACTCATTCGATCTCAGCGAATTCTCATATAAATTACGATTAGTATAACGAGCGAGGGCAAATTCGTCAAGGGTGTTTTTAATGTGATTTTAATTTATAAATGAATCTGATGTAAGAATAATATCTATACTTTATAGAAAGAATGCTAATCTTGTTTTAAATAGAGAGTAATTCTATAACTGACTTGTAAAATCTATAAACGGTATATTCTGTTCACGAAATTTAGAAAGTGAGGTAATACTACGAATTTGTGGTCTGATATAGGACAGAAGTAGAGAAGCAGCATTTACCTTTAAAAGATCTTCTTCCTCTTCTGTACTCAATCCTTTTTTCCAAATAAACTTTGCCTTCATCGTCTGTCTAATAAAGAACGGCTTATTACTATTCATATTTATTTGATTAAAATTGGAAACTGTTAGAGAGACAATGGAGCTTTTATTAAATTTACTTTCTATTTGAATATCACTATGGTTAGTGCTTATCATCATATTTTGAGAAATATCTAAACTACCTTTATAGTTAGGATTTTCCATAAATATGGACTCTACTAACTCAGGATTTGTAAACTGAATGATACTTTTGTTATTTTGTGAATCCATAATTAAGCAACCTTTTGTTCAATTGTCTTAGTTTCATTGAATGCTGAATTTGTATTTACAGATATTAGATTATGATCTTGCGATGAAGCCATTATCAAACTATTTAACTCATCAATAATATTACTGTCATCTTTATCATCAAAAAAAGCAGAATAAATCTCTTCATCTGATATCCAGTTCTTTGTATCCAGAGCTTCTTCTTTCGTCGTTTGTAAAATTAAGTTAGAAAAAATAAAAAGCCATTTGTGATAGACTTTTGAATATCCCTAATCAAAAGAAAGGCAATCACAAATGACCTATAAACATCTTACCACACGTGAATTAACTCTCATAGCTGATTTTTGGTATCAAGGTACTAAAGCTTATCGGGCTGCTAAATTACTTCAGCGTAGTCAAGAAACCATCTATCGTGTTTATCGTTTCCTCAACGACGGTAAAACCATCGACCAATATCTTCAGACTTATCAGCGACATAAGCGTCGTTGTGGCCGGAAGCAGACCCAACTGCCAACTATCGAAGTTAACTATATCCATGCGCAAATCAAGGCAGGTTGGACTCCTGATACTATTATTGGTCGTCATGAACACCCGATTAGCTGCAGTATGCGCACCCTTTATCGCATGTTTGCCCGCAATCAGTATGGCTTTTCCGTTAAACAGCTACCGATGAAAGGAAAACGCCATCCCAATGGCTATGTGGAACATCGTGGTAAAGCTGGCCAATTAGGACGCAGTATCTATCAACGATATCGTGATTTTCCGCATTACCAACATGAATTTGGGCACTTTGAAGCTGATACAGTTCAAGGTAAAGCTCACCGCGGAGCGATAATGACACTAGTAGAGCGACAATCCAAAGTAATGATTGTCCTTAATATTCATCATAAAACAGACGAAGCAGTGAATTGCCAGCTTGATCAATGGCTCGCTAAACTGCCACGTCACTTTGTTAAATCAATTACTTTTGATAACGGGAAAGAATTTGCTGGATGGCGAGAAATAGCCAATAAGTATGATCTTCACACCTATTTTGCGGAAGTCGGTGCTCCCAATCAACGAGGGTTAAACGAAAATAATAACGGCCTCTTGCGTCGTGATGGTCTTAGTAAAAAGCTAGATTTTCGCGACTTACCAGACGAACTAGTCACTCAGCTAATGCATCGTCGCAACAATATCCCACGAAAATCTCTTAATTATCGTACACCATTAGAAGTATTCTTGAGTCATGTCACAGAAGAACAACTTTCACCTTTTTTCTAATTTAAATTGACATTTCAGGTATGAAATATTTTATACCTTTAACTAATCTATAAAAATTTTCTAAACCAGCTATAGGTTCTCCATTAGCTGAATTATCAAGTGTCTTTTTGCCAAATAAAAAATATGTTGCATCCTTTAAGATCCAATAGTTTGGATTATTTTTCGCCAATCTATTAACCAGCTTTAACGCAGCATAATTGTTATCAATGATTAAAAGCTTTAATTGCTCTAATTGAATAGATGCTCCAACTTCATTAATAAAAAAATTGATACAGTTAATAATATCAGATTTAAATCCCAACAAATAATTAATTAAATCAAGTGATTGTGTAAAGTTAGGAATATATTTTTGATCACGAATAACTTCTAACACGTCACGCTTTGAAATAATGCTTTGGGAAGTCCTAGCCTTTCTCGCAAGAAGTAACAATGTATTTAAAATTCCTACAATATCAGAATTTGTTTGATGTTTGCTTAACCACTTACTAATAATACCACATACATAATTTTCTGAATTTAGAGCAGGTAGAATTTTTATCTTACACCTTCTTACTTTATAGATGTCTTTCTTATCTATCTTTAGCTTATTAATTATTTCGTTATCTGATAATTTACTAATGTTACTTCCAAAGTCATTAACATTAGTAAAAAAGTTTCTAGCTTTATTATCTAATTGCGAAAAATATAGTAAGTACTTATCCTTATTATCAGGTAAGTTAGTGATTACTTCTGAAATTTCTGATAATTTTTCTTTACCGATTTTAACTTGTACAGAAATATTCTGATTTATTATTTCATAATCATTGTCACTCTCGACTTCAATCCCTCTAAAATTATTTTCATCTATAAAGCAAAATATTGAATCTATCAATGTGTAATCCTGATAGGCAAATCCTCGCGATGCATATATACCTTCCACGATCTGGTAACGCCATAATATTTCTCCTTTCTAGAAAATAATATTTTCATTAGAAATTATGTCAACACCGATTTAAAATTGTCAGAAATCACCGGTTTAAATGCTGTTTTGTATGTTGTTCCGTGTAATCTTTCATGCGATATGATTTACCAGAAATTTTAAATATTTCTGAATGATGAACTAATCGATCTAGAATTGCATTGGCAATAGTAGGATTAGAAAAAGTTTGTCCCCATTTAGATAGCGGAATATTAGTAGTAACAATGATTGACTTTTTTTCATATCTCCTTGAAATTAGCTGAAAAAATAGGTTGGACCCTAAATTATCAATTGGTAAATAGCCAATTTCGTCGATTATTAAAAGCTTATAACGAAGATAGTTCTTGAGCATAGGCTCAAGACGATTCTCTTGATAAGCTAATTTCAACCTTTCAATTAGTTCATGACAATTAACAAAATAAGTACTCAAATGGTTTTTACATGCTTCAACTCCTAGTCCAGTAGCTAAATGAGTTTTACCCACCCCGGAACTGCCAATAAATAAAACATTACGTGCATTCTCAACAAATTCCATTGACATTAAATTGATTATTTTTTCTTTATCAACAGAAGGTTGAAAATTAAAATCAAAATCCTTAATTTCCTTTTGGTAAGGGAAGTGTGCTGTGTGAATTGACATACGAGCTGAGCGCTGCTTACGGTAATTTAATTCTTTATCAGTTAATTGTTTAAGAATTTCAGCTAGCGAGAGTTGTTTGTCTCCTTCGAGGTAATTTGGTAAATATTCTCTAATAGCATTTAGTTTCAGTGCTTCTAAGTTATTTTCTAGTTCTGTATAAGCTGTCATTGATTTATCCTCTTAAATTATCAAACATAGTAAGATTACGTTGAACCTGTTTCTCTAATTCTTCTTCGGCAAGATCGTGATATACACCGTTACTGAGTACTTCTTGTAGATCGTCATGGTGATAATTTATTTTCTGATCCGAAAGCAAATGCTTTCGAAGAAGGCGACCATCAAATGATACAAGAAGTAGAGAATCGGTTATATTGACTGTAACTTCTTTTCCGATATACTTAACTGGTACAGAATATTTATTACCCTTGTAAGTGATCATGGATTCATTGGAAACTTTGCGAGTTTGATCCCGATCAATTACTGACAGAAGCAAATTCTTGTCAAAAGGTGATAAATATTCTTTTTCTTTTGTCCATAAAGTGTTTAGCTTCTCCCCAGTTGCTTGACTCAATTCATTATTAAGCTGCACATTTAACTTGTGAATTAGCTGTGCTAAGTCATTTACATTATCAAATTCATAATCATAGACTCTTAATCGTTCAATGGTTCTAGCTAGTGATTCGACTTTACCTTTGGTTTGTGGTCTGAATGGTTTACATGATTTAGGTGTGAAACCAGCAGTGCGTGCAAACTCCAGTAACTTCTCATTCCATACAACCTTAGTAAAGGAACTTCTAGCATGATCAACAGCTGTTTTCATATTGTCGAAGACAATTTCTTTAGGAACTCCATTCATAAATTCAAAAGCTCCAACAAGACTCGAGAATAAGGTATCTTGTTTCCGATCAAAGACAAAATTAAGATACTTTTTCCTGGAATATCCAAGAACATAAAGAAAAATTGAGAACTTAATAGGAGTACCTTTTCGGGTATGTAGAACAAAATCCTCTTTCCAATCAACTTGTGCAGATTGACCTGGCGCAGTCTGAATTCTTACAACTGGAGTTGTTTGTTTTTTTACTTTAATTTGATGGCAATAATCACGCAATATACTTATACCGCCGGTATAACCCATCTCCTTAATGAAATAAAAAATTGAAGTAGCTGAACAAGAATTCTTAACCTTCTCATCAATAATATTTCGATAGGGATCTAATTTACTTTTACGTCGTTTTCTTTTGTTTTCATAACCATCGTCTTTCAAATAATAATATTTTCTAGCTGTCCTTGGATCACAGCCTAATTGACGACCTAATTCAGTAAAATTTGGTTTAATTTTATCCATTTGATATTTTCTCAACTCCTGTCGAATATCTTGTCTCATATAAATTCCTCCAGATTTAATATGAAACAAGTATAAAAAATGTTGGAAAACCGACAATTTTAAATCGGTGTTTTCCAACATTTTATAACCGGTGTGGACAAAATTATATTATATATTCTTGATATCAACATCTATCCTCATAAGTCGATAGTCTACCTCAAGTTTACTTTCATTATTTAAAGATAATCGGGGTTAATTAAATACACATCGCCTAATGATCTAGTTAATGCAACATAAAATTTATTAATACTTTTAAGATCAGTAACTTTTTTCTTCCCTTGAATAAATTCGACTGTGGACTTAGTTAAAATAATACAAACATTTTTATATGTTAGTCCTTTTGATTTTCCCCATGTTATTAATTTATCATCATTCAAAGCAGAAATTACTTTTTTTACTTTATTCTCTGCTACAATGTCCCATACTAAAATTTTATCGCATTGTTTCAATCTCTGTTCTACATCTTCTGCAGGAGTAATCTCTACTTTCCCGCTATTTAACGACTGTGACTCAATTGAAATTCCTAATTTATTCCTAATCCAACTGCAAACATCAGGGGTAACTCGATAACTAGTTTCTAAAGTTTTTACGTCTACGGTAACATATCTTTTCAAGAAACCAGCCTTCTTTCTAAGAAATTCTTCCTCACCGATTGAAACATAATCTTTCTTTGCATATGGTAGCCGTCGACGATTTGTAGTCACAACACATGATTGATATAAATCGCCAACTAAGACTAAATTAAAATTGCATTTTGTCATTTTAATTAACAAATTTAGTTCCGGCTTACAGATATCTTGAAATTCATCAATTACTATAAAGTCAAAATATTTATGCAGTCTCCTCATTCCTTTCTCAAAGCAACTTGTTTCCATAATGGCACTTATTCTCTGTTTAGAATATAATTGATCGGTTTTCTCATTTTGCCAGAAAGATTTTTGATTTTTTCTTGTATACATACTAGGCTCAGTTTTATAATCTATTCCTTTTAATGGAGCTAATCCCTTTTCTAGAATAATTGATTGTTCGAATGGCTTTATGAATTCCTTCCATAAGAAAATGTCGAAAGTTTCAACTTCGAAAAAATCACAATTACTTTTTCCTGCAATTGAATTTTGATCAAGTAATTGTTCTTTCAAGTTCCTTGCATTATCGTTAGTAAAAGTAAGGTATAAAATCCTTTTATTTATTAACTTATCCAACCTATGAGTTATAAAATACGTTTTTCCTGCTCCTGCTTTAGCAAGATAAATTATACTATTAGCCATTTTATCCCCTCTACAATATAATCTGGTATTTTATATTGACTATCTATTCTTGCAAATCTTTCTTGCATTTTAAGTGCTACTTTAGTTTTATGATTTAACATGTAAGAAACATATTTATCATAAGTGTGCCCATTAACTTTATTTTCTACATTAGCTTTAGTACTAAATGGTTCCTCGCATATTAATGTCTTATTTTTTTCGTATTCTGAAACTTCAAATGTATAATTCAGTAGGTTAAGGTCTGTATATACGCGAACATTTTCTCCATTAAATTCTTTTATTTCTTGCAATCGCTCAATTTCACCATCATTATCTGTAAATACTAAGATCTTATTTCCCACTTCTTTGCCAAGTTTTACAAACGGTTGATAGTATCTACCATTCATTGATAGCACTTCAATATCATTTTTTACATTTAACTTTTTTAAGAACATAGGCATTAAAATATATTCTGCTGCTCCTTCAACTAAAATAACTTTTTTAGCAGTTAAAATTCTCAAAAAGTCTAAATCATCTCTCTTATTGAAATACTCTAAAGTGGATTCATCTAAATCTTGAAATTTATAGATACTTTTCCTGTTCTCAAAGTCCTTTAACCACAATAAATTCCTAACAGATAATCTAGATACTATATGAGAATCATGAGTTGTCATAATTATTTGAACATCATCACTATTTTTTTCAATGTTGGCTAGCTGCTCTCTGGTACTAGATGCTGTTAAATGATTTTCTGGTTCCTCAATAACAACCAACTTTGTCTCTATAGATTTATCTAAAGCAATTTTAGTCTTAATTAAGTTTTCTTTACCACTACCTTCTTCTTCAATTGCAACTTGCTTATCATTCTTTATTCCTAGTAAAGATTCAAATCGCAACCCATCCGTATTAACTTCTAAATTATAGCCATTAATTTTTTGATTTATTTCCGAAAAAAGGTCATTATTTTTATCTCGAAATGTAAATTTAGCAAGTAATTGCTCCTTCTTATCCAATGTATAATACATCTGTCTTGCAAACATATTATATGGATCACCATTAAATCGATCATTATCAATAAACACACTCTTCATCGGATCCATTCTAGCCGTATACGTTCCACCACCAAACAGATTATGTTTAACATGATATAAATCATAAGGGATTAACAATTTTTCATCATTATTCTTAGTTTTTTGATAAAGCGTAAACTCATCTTCATAATCGCTGTTAAACTCGTAAGAAAATGATATTCCCATTTTTCCTTCTAGCTTTTTTCCTCCAATTATGGTTTCTCCTTCAAATTTTCTAAGACTTGGTATAAGTTCATCATCACTTTCCGTTTCAAATGTTAAAGCCAGTTGGAATGATGGCAACTCATCTACCGATTGAGTACCTATATCATAATTCTTTTGTATTTCAGCATTAATGAGTTTTGCTAAGTAACTCACTCCGTTATATTCAAAACTTGATCCTTTCAAGATTAGTCTAAGAGCTTGAATCACAGTTGTTTTTCCTACTCCATTATTTCCAACTAAAATATTTTTATTCCTATTAAATGTTATTTTTTGTAATCCCTTAAAGCTTTTAAAATTGTATAAGTACAACTCATTAAGATACAATATTTATCTCTCCCCCTATTTCGTTTACTCTATCAAACTTTAGCCTTCTTAAGTTGATTAAGTTTTCAAAGTTATCTTAATAAACATACGTTCTAATCCTACCATATAAAAAAACGACGTCCAAGCTGTTTTTCGTATTAATATAACCTAGCAAATTCACACTTATAAACATTGTCATCCTTATTTCCAATACTTCTTCAATTCTCTTGCTCCTTAAAATTTTATTTTATATAAATAATTGCAAGCCATGTACTTTTATACTAATTTTAGATTTTCTAACTGTAAAATTTCGGGTTTGTTAACTCCAGCATCTAGAACCAACGTAATATAATGATGTTTAAGACCGTGAACATTGTTATACGATCCAATTACCTCATACATCCCCGAAAAAATCTTCTAGATATCATAATTAAATGGATCAATTTTAGCTCCTGCATGATGATCTACCACATAATCTTCAACCACCACTTTTAATCCTTATACTTATTTCCATTATTCTTCTCACTACTTGAAGAAAATATAGTATCATTTGTGGCACTTTTTTGTTTTTCTTTCTCTCATTCTTCTTGTTTCTCAAGTTCTCCATTGCTTTGACTTTATTATTTTCCTTGGTTCTTCCCAGATTAATTACTGTAACCGTTATTTCTTTATCCTCATTATCAAAATGGTCATATTCCAATTCAAAATGCCGATTTTGATCAGTAATCGTCTTTTCATCATTGTTATCAGCGCCTTTTACACGGGCTTTCAGAGAAGTTAGGCCCTCAACCTTGACATAATAAGAGTCATACTCGTCCTAAGAGTAGATTATGCTTCTTCCTCAGAAATGCGAAACCTATTCCTAAGAGAATAGATAGAATTCCCGTTGTAAAGACCTGCAAGGCATGAAACAAGACTCCGCGTATAAAAAATATGGTTCCAAATATTCCAAGAATAACTTCTTCCATATGTTATGTTATTTGTAAGCAGTCAATACGGACTTCTTACTATTTAATTATTGGCCACCAAATTCAAACTAACTAAAAAGAACCGCCACGAATGACAGTTCTCCCTAGCCCAATTTAACTGGCGATGATTCATATTTGCGTATCAACATTACTTGACATAGGACCAAAGTCTTAAAAGCGCCTTACTATTTCAATAGTTTTAGTACAGACATTTTAAGCTTTTTAAATCAGAACTATATAGCTATTGGCAGCCTAATAACTTAAAATGAATAGTCGATTATTACATTTTTAAGGTTAATCTTCATTTTTAAGGAAATCCTTTCGCTCTTCTAATAATCTAGATAAAACTTTTATGTTATTAGCACTACTTATATTTAGTATAGAATTAACTTCCTTGATAATTTGTTCGCTCATTGCTTTATCTAAACCGTTAATAATAGTTTTCATATTTTCTTCTTTATGCGAATAAAATAACTCTTGGAGTAAAAAAGTTAGAAGGTCATTCATAATTTTTTTGTTATCGATGTTGTCAAACGGATATAAAGTCAGAAATTCTTTAATGAATAAACTACGTTCTTCTTCATCAAGAATAAGTAGATAATTAGTGAGATAGTTAAATGTCTTACGAATATAATTTTTATCAATTGCTATCTGTATTACTTCTTTTAATTCTGCTTTCCATTGTTTATTACTAATTGAGTTTTTCTTAAAACTATTTACTATGTCTTCTATCCTATTTAAAATTGTACTTCTAGAATTCTGAGCTAATGTGAAATAGCTGTAAAAGAAGTTACTATCACTTATAACTTTTTCATCAATTGAAGTATCTGGTACCTCAGAAAAAGCTTTAGCATTTTCATTTGTATTTATAAAAATATAATTAAGCAGTGGATGACATGGTTTATCAAATTCATCAATAAACGAATCAATTTTATTATCTAACAAATCTTCTTTACGTTGATATATAGTTTTATAGGAATTTGGATAAAACATATGAATATAACTAATGATATAGTAATCAATTGTATTTAATAATCTAGGAGACTCTTGTAAATAGGGTAATATCATTGAGTTTAAATATCTTTTAAAGTCTCTTAGTGAAAGTTGTTGTTTTGCTAAATATAAAGCAAATTTTTTTACCTCACCAACTAAATATTCAAGGTTACTTTGATCTAATACATCGCTCAAATAATATTCTGTTAAAGCAGACATAGTCATTACATACTTATCACTTAAACTAGCATAGTCAATAATTGAAACATCTATTTCTTTCTGAACTATTTTATCTAGATATCCTTCTTTTATTCCATTATCTTTTAAAATCTTATTAACCGCACTTTGATCATAGCTAAGGATAAAGATCATATTTTTTATATCAAAATAGTTATAAATCATTCCTAATAAAGAAATCAATGTATCACTATTTAGCCTATCTAAATTATCAATTATAATTACTATCTTTTTACCCGACCTAGTCAAATTAGTACTAAGTATTCTTTTATAATTATTTAGTTCATCAATTCCCATAGTATCAAAAATCTTATAATCATGCTTTGTGATTAATTCTACTATAGCTTTAATTAACTTTAAGTTTCTTATATTATGTGGAAATACTTCATTCGGCATTTGATTAAAAAATGCCTCAAAAAGTTTTGAAGTAGATCCATACATCCAGGGATTAAATTGAAAAAGTAGATATTGTGGACTATTTAATTTATAAATACAATTATTAATTAAAGTAGTCTTTCCATGCCCCCATTCTCCAATTACTCCAATAGTAAATCTACCATTAAAGTTTATGTCCCTAATACTCTTAGCAAGATCATTAACTTGAAAACCTCTATTTAAAAAATCATAGTTTACTGCTTCTTCATCTAAAAGGAAATGTGAAGGTAATTTCTCTTTTTTTAAAATACTTTCGGTCACTTCTTTTATAGTAAAAAGATTTTTTTCATTTTTATATAGTGTCGAATACACCGTTAAAAATACAATCCTAATACCCAAATAAATATAGTCGCATAATAAAATGATAAAATAATAGTAGATAGCCGAATAATATAAAAGAAGAAGAAAACTAAATATTGAAAAATTTAAAATTATATAATCCATTAGATTTACAAATCTATCTTTCAAAAAAGAATACAATCTAAATACAACAATAAACAGAATAAAACATAATATAAAGTAATACTTATAGTCATTCACTTTTTTTATTATTTTATTAGAAAATTGAATAAAAACTAAATAACTTAACAACGTTATGATGAGATTAATAATTATTAATCTGCAAACCGAAAACACCTTCTTTTTCATGAATATCTCCTTTTTTTCTTAAATTATTGAGCTCTCACACCACTGTACGTATGGTTTCATATACGGTGATTTACCGATATTCTCTATTCTTTGTGTGTACTAGCGAACTTCTGTGCATTATTATAATATGTCTAGTTTCCTTAAATTAGTAATTATTATTTTGAATTTCTTCTACAGCTTCTAGATATATTGTCGAATACGTTCTCATAACTATTAGTCTCGTCGTTGAGCAAACGTTGTCATTCTATCAATTAAATAATATTGAAGCTACCTATACATTTTTCTGTTGGATTTCTTCAAATATTCTAGTTACCGAAACTCCTCGATTACATTTGGATAGGTATTCTAACGCTAACGCTTGTTTAATCCGCCGTTGTAACTCTTTAGTAGGTCGCGCATAGGTGTGTTTTATACTTAACAAAAAGCTTAAGAATTTTAAGCATAAGTAACTACAAACTTTACTTTAACTTTTAATTGTCTTTCTAGAAATTAAGTAATGCTTTGTACTACTTAGTCTCGTTACTCCTCGATCCATGTACTTCTAACGCAAATGTTACAGTTATCCATATAACGTGGTAACTAAGCTAGGCCTGTTCAGTTCTTTTTCCAACTAATTTAGATCAATATTCATCAATAACAGTAAAAACAGATTTCCTTGCAGAGCTACTTTTTTATTCCTCACAAAACACCCATGAGCTAGAACTCTACTCGTAAGGCATTTACGAATTAGCCACAATATCCATGGTTCACTAATATAGTGCTAGAGATATTTCATTAGCAAATCATAATTAACATTGTCGAATCAGCTATCAACTACCTTCGCTATCACGTCTTTAACACCACGCTGTGGGCGAAATCCAAAACTACTATCCGAAAAAATAGCTCAAATATGGGCATTAACACTTGAGCTATCACTTGTTGGACTATTTACACTCACTTATATACTTTTGATTTTCCACATCTATCCTCAACAAGTAGTCAGTTTGTGTTTCTATTTTCTACAGTCGCACTAATTCTACTTCTAATATAATTCATGTTGTCGGAAACATATAAGCCGATTCTTCCTAAGCAAGAATATTGCCTCTTGTACCATGTTACTGCTAGTTTTACCAGAATTAGCTTCGAGTAGTATTGTACTTTAGCTTATTTCTTATCCAGCTGGTTCCAACCTATTAGCTACTTTCTATTCATCAGATTCCCTTTCACAGTGGATATCTACGTTCTCAGCTCACGGTTTCGACTACTATGGTTCATAGCAAACTTCCAACGCTTGGCTAATATTCATGCCATGCGGACAAAAATCTCCAAAACTGATAATAGTCTCAGTTTTGGAGATTCACGTTATTCAAGGCTAGACGAATTGATATGGGCACAAATTATTTACAGATGCGTTGGTATAGATACCACTTACTATCTAATATGTGTCTGTGACTCTTCTACCTCAACTTTATTATCACTTATATACCCAATATATGGTGAAATAAAATCTCTAGCTATAGTTGATTTTGGCCCTAAAATTATCTTATCGTATTTTAGTTCTTCCTTAAAGTAGGTATATAGAAAAGGAAATGGAAATGAACCATTTGTTTCTAACTCAATTTCTTTTGGGGAATTAATATGAAATCTTAATTCTTTTTCGTAAGAATATTCAATATTCTTAAATAGGAAAGACATATCTTCAATAGTTTGAAATAAATTATTATCAGAACTAGAAGAAGAGTCTATTTCTTCTTGTAGCTTTTTTAGTTTTTTGTTTACTTTTTTAGCAAGAGCTTCTGAATCTTTTGATGAAGGAACACAAATGGTATTATCTATATTTTCATAATTAAAATAACATACATGAAATAGATTAATTGATTGATTATTAATAATATTTTTTAGATATTCCTTATTATAAACAAGAAATACTCCTGTTGCATTCTCTGCATATAAGTTCCACATAGGTAAACTATCTTTAGCAATAGTTGCACAAGATACGTAATTTTGTGTGTTATGTGTAGATTCTTGGTTTAGAAAATTAAAAACTACTTTCCCTTCTAATGGGTCATTCATTTGATTAATATTTGTTAACCTCATATAAGGAATCTTAGGGTCTTCTTTTTTATTTTTTATAAGATAATGTATTGTGTTCAAACTAGTATAATGCCCGATAATAACTTGCTCAATTTCTTCTTCCTTAACTTTTAATAATTCCCTTATATCCTTTACCAATTCCATTATTCTCGTATGACTATTTAAGATTTTATTTATTCTTTCATTTAATTCTTGATCTAGCTGGAATCTTGATCTAATTCTCTTCAAAATTATTTTACTTACTTCTTCTGAGTCTCTATTAGATTCATTAAACGATACAATTAGTTCCACAAGTGGCTTTATGATATCAGTATCAGCATTAATAATATATTTTACAAAGTTATTTAAAAATGTTTCATCTTGATGAAGACTATTTAGAATTTCTTTAAACGAATTTAGGTCAAAAAAATCAAATAAATTATGTTGATATTTTTTTAGTAATACATTCAAATAATAAATATCATCTTGTTTATCTCTAAATAGTGTTTTATCAATCTCAGGAAATTCTATCTTCGAGTCTTTTTTAGTAATCTTTAATGTCGTTTCATCAAGTGTTATAACAGAATCTATAGAAATAATATCTGAATCTACCACCAAAAGGTCGTTTAAATTTAACAATATCTGCTCCATATCTTCTAAGTCATACTCATTCTGCTTCAGAGTTTTATAAAGATTATCATAAAATTTTATAGAACACCCAAGAGAAATAAACTGACCTTTTTCAAGGTCTAATTCTCCATTTTCCATCCTACTTCTTATTCTATAATCCCCAATATATATAGGTTTTTCTTCTTGATTTACAGGTACATAGCTTACATTATATAAATCATAGTACCCATAGTCATTCCAATTATCATGTTCTAATATAAGAGAATTAGAATTTAATTGTTGACTTCTATCGCTAATAACCTTGATATCCATATGTATAGTCCTTTCTCCTTTAACATGTAGATCATTTATTATACGCTTTCGTAGTAAGTATTTGGAGTTAACCATACCAGTTGACAAAAATCCTCAAAACTATTTTTCAATCTCCCCCATAAACTCACCTAACGCGGTCTGCCAATCGACAATCTCAAAACCAGTATCTTCTGCCTTCTTCAAGCTCATAACTGAATGGCGAGGGCGGTAAGCTTTGGCTGGATATGCTGAAGAATCAACAGGAGCGACTTCAACATCTTTATCCTTTAAGATCTCGGTGGCGAATTCGTACCAGGAACAACTATTCTCGTTAGATAGTTGGTAGGTACCGAATGGCTGATTATGATCGACTAAGTACGTCATAAACTCTGCTAGGGTTCTAGTCCACGTTGGGCGGCCAAATTGATCGTTAACGACGGTGAGCTGATCATGGTCTTTGGCAAGACGAAGCATTGTGTACACAAAATTCTTGCCGTATTTACCAAAGACCCAGGATGTCCGAATGATGTAGTAATTAGCTAAGGTTTCTTGGATTACTTTTTCACCGGCAAGTTTAGCTTTACCATATTCATTTCGTGGATTAGTGGGTGCATCAACTTCATACTCGCCTTCATTGGTCCCATCAAAGACATAATCGGTACTGATGTAAACCATCTTAGCGCCAACTTTTTTAGCGGCCTCGGCAACATTACGCGTACCATCGGCGTTTACTTGCCAATTGAGATCTTTGGCAACATCTTCAGCGTTATCAACGGCGGTATAAGCAGCACAATGATAAATTACTTCCGGCTCAAGCGCGCTAATCTTTTCATTTACAACGACTTGATCAGTAATATCCATTTGGTTCGAATCAAAGGCGTCATATGCAACCCCGCGTTCATCCAATAAATTACGTAATTCGGAACCGAGTTGACCATTAGCACCAGTAATTAAAATTTTTGTCATTTGTTTTCTCCTTAATTAAAGCCAATTAATGATATAATCAGTTTGACAACAGCTCTCAATATTTTTCCATGTCATCCATCTGTTGTCCTTAAAGTAAGAGTCGTGCATCCCTTAAACTTCGGGAATAACACGACTCTTTTTATCTTTTATTGACCGTTTTTCGCATACTTCGCTTCAACTGCGGCTTTTTCATCTTTCCACCAATCTTGGTGTTCCGTATACCAATCAATCGTGTGTTGTAAACCGGTCTTGAAATCAGTAAATTCTGGCTCCCAGCCTAATTCTGTCCGGAGCTTCGTGGCATCAATGGCATAACGCAAATCATGTCTGGGACGATCCTTAACTTGATCATAGGCATCTTTAGGTTGGCCCATTAACTCTAAGATCATTTCCAGAACTTCCTTGTTATTCTTTTCACCATCGGCCCCGATCAGGTAAGTTTCACCGATCTTACCCTTGGTCAAAATATCCCAAACCGCCCGGGAATGATCATTAGTGTGAATCCAGTCACGAACATTCTTGCCGGATCCGTAAAGCTTGGGCCGAATACCGCTCAAGATATTAGTAATCTGGCGTGGAATGAACTTTTCAATGTGTTGGTAAGGACCATAATTATTGGAACAATTGGAAATCGTCGCCCGTAAACCAAATGACCGGACCCAGGCCCGTACTAACAAGTCAGAGCTAGCCTTTGATGAGGAGTAAGGGCTTGATGGCCGGTATGGTGATTCAGGAGTAAACTTTTCTCCTTTTCCTTCACCATGACCGGGTAAGTCTTCCCGCAATGGTAAATCGCCATAGACTTCATCCGTTGAAATATGGTGGTAACGAACGTCATACTTGCGACAAGCATTGATTAAAACTGAAGTACCAACAATATTAGTTTGAATGAACGGGGTGGGATCAATTAAGGAGTTGTCATTGTGACTTTCAGCCGCATAGTGCACAACGGCATCAGCTTGGCTTACCAGCTTATCAACTAAGTCTTTATCACAAATATCCCCAACGACAAGTTCAACTTTATCCTTTGGCAAACCATCAAGATTAGCCGGATTACCAGCATAAGTCAGTTTATCTAAAACCGTAATGTGTTCAACTTCCGGGTGATGGTTAACAACGTAGTGAACAAAGTTGGAGCCAAGATTTCGGTCGTCGCCGTATACTTTGGTACCACGACGAACTGGGCGACGACATACCCGAGCACTCCGGCAAGTAATGTCCAGATAATTAACATCTTAATATGTTTACGACAGAGCATCATTAACCGATGCAAATCAATTGTATTATTCGCTGTTTGTTGTGAACTATTCACGACTTCTACTCCTCATGTATTAATTTTTTAGACTATTTTGTAACAAGTTAGTGATCCGTTGTTGCTCACTGGTTGGCACCACTTCAAAGGCTTGACCGTCTTCATTTTGCCCTCGCCCTTGCGCATGATCTTGAACGATGTGTTCGTTCGTATCACGATAGCTTTGCGCTAACCGCATCATATCATTGAAGGTCAAATCGGTTTGTGAGTTATCAGATACTGACCGTAAGAATGACCGGTTAAGAACCGTCTTATATGAAACGGACTTCTTAAGCAAAGCAGTAATTACTAACCGTTGCCGTTGTTGCCGACCATAGTCACCATCAGGATCGTCATACCGCATCCGACTGAATTGAAGGGCCTTTTTTCCATTCATGTGGTAGGTCTCACCCTTCTCAAAGTGATAGCCTTCATAATCAAACGTCAATGGGGACTTGACATCAACTCCACCGACTTGGTTGATTGCCTTTTCCAAACCACCCATGTTGACTAAGACATAGTAGTCAATTGGGATATTGAAGTGGTCCTGGATCGTATTAATTGATTCCTTGACTCCCCCATAGGTATAAGCAGCATTGATCTTTGCTGGTGAATATTGCGGATAACCCGGTAAGTTAACCTTCATATCCCGAGGAAGACTAACAATCGTGGTCGTCTTCGTCTTTGGATTCAAAGTCATTACCATGATCGTATCCGTCCGACCCTTATAATCCCGACCAAGTGCCCCGGTATCAGTTCCTAACAGGAGGATTGACACGGGTTTCTTTTGATCAAGCACCTTTTGCGCATCCCGCGACTTGGTAGCACCCGCGCTACTATACATATCATCGGTCGTTGATTTTAGGTTGTGCCATGCCATCCCCGCAAAGAACAGGGCGACGAGGACTAATACCCCTACAACTGACCAGAAGATCTTCCATCCCCGGTGACGCCGATGATGTCTGTGGTGGTGATGATGGTGTTGTTCCGGTTGTTGCATACCATCATCATTATTCAAGGGTCGATTATTTTCGTCTGACATAAAAAATTTCTCCCATTTTTGACTAACGCCGTAATTAAAAAAAATCCACTAGTGCAACAAGTTACATTACTGGAAACCTACACTAACAATGGTAAATAACGAGTTACAAACTTTTTTAATATCAGTTGTCAGTCAATCAAATTTATAATTACTTAATACATTATTAAGAATGTAATACCGATAGTCAAGGATGAATTTCATAACTTTTTCACATTTTCGTCAAATCATCAAGTTCCTTCTCTCTTTCCTTGTGATTATATCAGCCTTTTAACGGGCTAATTGCGAATTCTGATCGTTAATTACCTGTTTATTTCATTTTAGTTACAAATTCAAATTTGGTTGTTTTGCCTAACAAAAAAAGTGCCCAGGAAACTTTCCTTAGGCACTCACCGTTCGTTACATATATTCATTAAGCTTCTCATTAAACTCTATCAGCTCTGACATACTGGCATCTTTTTCCGGCTCAACGATCTGCGTGGAAACTCGGTTAGCAGAGTCATCCATTTGTTGTCGCCCCCAGACGCTCATGGTTAGGACCATGTTACGCAAGTCATTACCATCGTCAGTCAATGAATACTTGTTTTCTTCATCGACAACTGGATTAACAATTCGCAAGTTCTGCAAGGACGTTATTTCTTCGTTAAGAGCAACATCTGTCAACTCTGGTAGCAATTGATGTAATTCCTCAATGGCAAATGGCCGAAAGCCTAACCAAAAGATAATCCGTGGTTGCCATCGATCTTCTAAAACATCTAGTGTGTATTTTACGCCACACTCATCTTTCTTTTCAGTCATAAAAATGCTCCATTCTATTACTTAAGCTACTCCTCTTCACCACCTATTATAACAAGCTAATGGACTAATGTTTAATTATTGTGCATTTTTGTGCTGTTTTTTCTCTCAGAACTTATTTATCACCCGTTTTACTTCTTTAACAAGTTCAGCGGGTGTTTCTTCGCCATATACCTTCTTATGAGCCTTATTCAGAATATGTAAAACTGTTCGAATAAAGAGATCAAGTGCCAACTTACGAAGTTTCGTATAAACACAATAATCACCAAAGTAGGTTCGTTCGAAGAGCTCCCTTTTCACCTTCCCCAGGCGATGCATCCAGTATTCAAAGAGGGAAAGCTGGTCATTAGCAACTTCATCAGCGGCACTTACAATTCGCCGAAAAGTGCGCTCAGAAGTAGCAACTTGGACATGGTATTTGTCTCCTGCTCGGCCATTCATAATCATTTCTACCCTCTTATCACTCTCTAACTCACTAGCGTCCTCCATCAGATGAACCATGTAATAAATAACCTGTTCATTTGATGATCCACAAGTTGGCACTAGGCGATGGTGACCAGCAACATACCCCCGTGTTTGACAACCAACCTTAGCAAAATGCACTTCCATTTCATACTCTTGAACTACTCCCACTTAGCTAAACCTACGGTTTAATGCTTGAAGTGGGAGATTCTGGAAACATCGCATACTTACCCTACCGATCCTGAACGAACCTTCAAGCAGAGGTTACGACTATTAACCAAGGCTCGTCCCGAGCCTAACTTTATCTATCGGATAGCTAATCCTTTTTGCAAGATGACTTGTGCAGCGTTAATATCACGATCTAAATGTTTACCACAGTTTGGACAATCCCACTCACGTACCGCTAACCATTCCGATTTATTCAATCCTAACCGATGATTATTCTTCCCACAATTAGCACAAATTTGGCTAGTATATGACGGATTGACCTGAATAAGCTTTTTACCGTACCAGTCACACTTATATTGCAATATATCTACTAATTTTGACCAGCTAGCGTTAGCGATTGCCCTAGCTAAATGGTGATTCTTCAT
Organism: Limosilactobacillus reuteri subsp. reuteri; assembly: GCF_000016825.1. Lineage (NCBI taxonomy): Bacteria > Bacillati > Bacillota > Bacilli > Lactobacillales > Lactobacillaceae > Limosilactobacillus > Limosilactobacillus reuteri. Next base: position 1,123,466 of record NC_009513.1, read on the forward strand.
CATTCCCTTAGTATTAAGTTTTTCCAACACAATGATGTCGTACTTTTTGACCAATTTAGTAGTGAATTTTTGTAGCTGATCCAACCGTTGGTTGGCAATCTTTTGCCGATACTTCGCCACCATAATACGAGCTTTCTGATAATTCTTAAAATCGTCTAATTGCCGTGGAACTAACACTTTATTATGATGATCCCAGGCGATTTCCTGCTGGGCCTTTAAGAACCGACGACTACGCAATTTCTCCCAACGATATAACTTTTTACGGTATTTGTCTTCAAAATGATTGATCGGTTCCTTGCATCCATCTGAAAGATTAAGTAATGACTTAAGTCCTAAATCGCCACCAATATATTTACTTGTTTTAGGAAGAGTTTGGTTTTCGCTTTCCACTAAAACAGTAATGTAATATTGACCAGCAACGTTCAGACGAACAGTGACATTCTTAATTTTACCCATTGGCAATCGACCAGCTCTAAAATAGACGATACCGAGTTTTGGTAACTTTATATGATGGCAATCTAAAACTTTAATATTGCCATTAACGTACTTTGAATTGTAGCTCTGAGAATATTTTCTGGATTTAAATCGAGGGAACTTATTTTGACCTTTAAAAAAGCGTTGAAAAGCATCGGCTAAATTGCGATTAGCACTTTGCAAAGCAGTTGATTCTGCTTGTTCAACCAAGGATACTCAACCTTAAGTTGTTTCAACAGATTATTCATCCCAAAGGCATTCACAAATTTAGCTTCCGGATTGTTCTTGCGCCGTTCAATTTGCATATTAAGCATTTGATTCCATATAAAACGAACACAACCGAAGGTTTGCCAGAGCTGATTTCGTTGTGCTGAATTTGGATAGATGCGCATTTTAACGGCTTTTAGAACCATTATTTTCTCCCTTGACTTTCAATATATCGTTTTAAAACTTCTAAAGGCGCTCCACCAGTGCTAATTAAGCAATAGCTTTGTGTCCAAAAGGCTGATTTCCAAAGATACTGCTTGATTTCTGGAAATTGTTTTTTGACCATTCTGGAGCTAGACGATTTGTAAGCATTTAAAAATTTAGCCATTTCCTTATGAGGTGTTGCTCTAAACAAAACATGTACGTGGTCCTGATCATGATTCCATTCTTGCAAATTAATACCGTATGCTTGTCCCACAACTACAAAACGATGTTTAAGATATTCAGATATTTCATCGTTAATTACTTTTCGACGATACTTAACCACCATTACCAAATGGTAATTAAGTAAGTATACTGAATGATGATTTCTATCTAATTCTATTGTTATCACCACATTTTATAGACATATACTAAATATATCATATAACAAAAGAAAAATCACTAACTTGCTTTAAGAGAGCGATTCATCCCCTACTTATAGAAGTATTCTCGCAAATTTATGGATAAATTAGATTCGCCTGTACAAAACGACTAAGAACATCTTTCAACCGTTCCCGAATAAGCAGCTGTTCCCCGTCGATTGTTAAGACAAACATTCGATTTTGATCGTAAGCTGTTAGCAACAAGGTGTTATCCCACTGCACCAGATAGTTTGCCACCTCCCCATCAATTTTTAATTTATCCAGCATGGTCATATCGATTGTTTTACGAACCACAATTATCTCCTCCAAGCAAATCATAAAAAAGTGCAAATTCGTTGTAAAACGGTTCACTTTTAACTTGAATATTAAGATACTGGGATAAATCTACCCTGTCAACGTCTTTTTGGGACACTTTCGCCCTGCTTTATCGTTCGCTAAGACAATGGATTTTTTGATAAGTTAACGGTACTCAAGAGCTCTTGAGAATATTTTTAAAGGATGTTCTCAACAATGAATTACCAAAAAATTTCTGACGGTCTAACTTTTCTGATGAGCGATAAGCGGATCACGATTGTCCATGGAGTATTAAAGAGTCTCGGGATCTCACCGCGCCGGGACGACTATGATGATTTTGTCCAAGATGCTTCGATTATCTTTGCCCAGGCCTACGCTGATTTCTTACAGGAGACAGATGAGGTCGAAAACGAACGGGACTTGATGTGTTTTGCTTACCAACGGATGCGCTGGCGTTTACTGGACCGGTTACGGCGGCAGCAACTTGAAAGTTTCCTCTTTAATTACACCCTCGACAATGAGGAAGATGATCATGACTACGACGAGACAATGGTTGACCATACAGCGACCGCCCCATTTGCTCACCTAGAAAATAGCGACTTTCTTAATTACCTCTACCACCATTGTCCCCGCGTTCAACAACGGTATTTGATTGCCAAACTCAACCACCATTTGAGTGACCGGCAGATTGCGGATGAGTACCAGGTCAGCCGGGCAGCCGTTTCGCAATGGCGGCGAGGAGTGATTACCCGTGCCCACCAGATTCGTGCTAAAATGAAAGGAGAGTTTTGAGGTGAGAATGTGGAAAAACATGAAATTGACCGCCAAGCTAAGTGGCTCCATATTAAGTATGATGGCGAAGATCGCGATGATGAGTGTGTTAATGAGCTTAGCATTTACCAGAACACTGATGAGTCTGAGCTGCAAATGCTGGTATCAAATATTGATTTTGATAATATCAGCCATGATAATACTTTTGCACTGACAAAAGAGGACGCAAAGGTATTGATTGACTACTTGCAAAAGTGGATTAACTAAAAAAACAGGTCTGGATTGCTCCAGGCCTGTTTTTTACTCACTTACTTGATCTTTTCCCGATCAAAACTTTCACCCAACATCTTCCAATAATCCATGATCATCGCAAAGTCAATCGGACCTTGAATCTCGAGGTCAAGTTGGGTAATTTTTTGCAACTCATTACTCAATAAGACCCGGAAGTCAGTTAGTTTAATAATCGTTGAATGGGGCGATGGTGGGACTAAACTAAGGACGTGATCCATGAGGCCTTCAATCAAACCCGAGTAGAAGTCCATTAAGTCCTCACTTGGCAAGGCAGTTGGTTCTAATAAATGCTCTCGCTCTTTGTCAAAAATCTTATACCAGTGCGACATAGAGTTCCAGTACGCATTGTAGAGGCGTTTGCTTTCCTTATCAGCGTATTCTAACTGATAACGACTTAAAACTTTCCACTGTTCTAACAAATCAACATAGAGTGATTCATGAGGGAAAGCCGTGTCTTCCCGGGTTTCCTTAATAAAGTGTGCCAAATCATCAGTCATCTGAACCGGTGTTTTCATTTTCATTTCTCTCATTTTCCTTTTATATTAGTTTGTTGAATGGTGATCGGTGGTTTTTTAGTTAATCTTTGCCATAAAACTGCGCAGCTGCAATGGCCCGTTGCCATCCCCGATACAAGTCAGCTGCCTTTTGCGGATCCATTTGTGGATCAAACTGGTCGCCAATCCGTGATAGCTTCCGTAACTCATCCTGGTCTTCCCAGAAATCAACGGCCAATCCAGCGAGAAAGGCTGCTCCCAGCGCGGTTGTCTCTTCCATTGCTGCCCGCTTGATTGGCGTTTGTAAGATATCGGCCTGGAACTGCATCATGAAGTTGTTCCGTGAAGCGCCCCCGTTAACCGTTAGTGCTGTTAGTGGTAATTGGGTGTCCTTGACCATCGTATCGACAACATCTTTGGTCTGGTAGGCAATGGCTTCCAAAGTTGCACGGATGATATGTCCCCGTTCAGTTCCACGGGTAAGGCCAAACATTGCGCCCCGCACTTCTTGATCCCAGTACGGTGCGCCTAATCCTGTAAAGGCGGGGACGACATAAACGCCGCCAGTTGTCTTGGCATCGACAGCCATTTGTTCGGACTCGCTTGCCTTATCAAACATCTTGAGACCATCCCGCAACCATTGAACGGCAGAACCGGCCACAAAGATACTTCCTTCAAGCGCGTAATGAGTTTGCCCGTCCAGGCCATACGCAATCGTCGTCAACAAGCCGTTATCCGAAAGCGTGGGTTTTAGTCCCGTATTCATGACGATGAAGGCTCCAGTCCCATAGGTGTTCTTGATTGAACCTTTATCATAGGCTGCTTGACCAAAGAGGGCTGCTTGTTGGTCACCTGCAATCCCGGCAATTGGAATCTGCACCCCATAGAAGTGGTAGTCGCCAGTATAACCGTAAATGGCTGAACTTGGCTTTACTACTGGCAAAAGCGACTGGGGAATATCAAGCAGGTCAAGGATATCTTGATCCCAGTCGAGGGTATGGATATTAAAAAGCATCGTCCGGCTGGCATTGGTCACATCCGTTGCGTGGACCCGCCGTCCCGATAAATTCCATAGTAACCAAGTATCGATAGTCCCAAACATCAAGTCTCCCTTTGCTGCTTTTTCCCGGGCACCAGGAACATGGTCAAGGATCCACTTGATCTTAGTGGCCGCGAAATACGAATCAATCACCAAGCCAGTCTTCTGGTGGATCATATCCTTATAACCATCTTTAATCAATTGTTCGGCGATGTCGCTCGTTTGCTTCGATTGCCAGACAATTGCGTTATAAATCGGCTTACCGGTATGGCGATCCCAAATAACCGTCGTCTCCCGTTGGTTAGTAATCCCAATTGCCGCAATCTTATAGGGCTTGATCTGGGACTTAATCATTACATTTGAAATCACTGATTGAACGCTATCCCAAATCTCTAGAGGATCATGTTCAACCCACCCCGGCTGCGGGAAGTATTGGGGAAATTCCTGCTGACTGATCGCAACCTTATTTCCGTCATGGTCAAAGATAATCGCCCGTGAGCTCGTCGTTCCCTGGTCAATCGCCATGATATATTGTTGTTCACTCAATTATATTCATCCTTTCGCTGCTAATTGCGAGCAGTTTCTACCTATATAATGGGAAGAAACTTGATGGATTTTAGATCATACAAAAAAGCCACCGTGCAAAGACTGAACTGCCTCCCCCGATGACTCTCTTGTTGTTACTTGTCGCTAACCATCTTACCAGCTACACTATAGCGGTCTTTGCGCATCTCATTCAACACGATATGCACCCGTTCGGCAGGAACATTGGCATCCTTTGAAATTGCTGCTGTAACATCCTTTACGAGAGCCTTTAACTGCTCATCGGTCCGGCCTTCAATCAAGTCGATATGAACTAATGGCATAATCCGTGCCTCCTTCTAAATTCATTTAAAATCTTACCATAAGAGCGCTTTTCCGGCAATTACATTAGGTCAAAATATTAAATTATTTTCGCCCTTGTAAATTTTCCCGGACTTCCTCAGCTGCTTGGCGGTCACCAGTAAAGAGAATATGATCGCCGTATTCTAGCACTGTATCCCCATGCGGATCAATTGGCTTGCGGTTTCTGAAGATTCGACTAATCGTAATTTTGTTAACAAACGGTAAAGTATGCAATTCGCGTCCACTATACCGGCTGTTTAACAGTGTAGCCTCATATAGTCCCGCCTCGGTATCGGTCAACATCCGCAAGATCAATGGTGATTCAATCAAGGCCCGCAAGACACTGCTTTGGACATTGAAACTATTAAAGATTTCAATTCCTTTTTCACGAAGAGCACTAACATCTTTGGGATCAAGACGGGGATTATTTTGACTAGCAATCACCCGTTTTACCCCATGTTCTTTGGCGATCTGAGCTAACCGCGCGGACTTATGATCATTTAAGAATCCAACAACGATAATGTCACAATCAAAGTAGCCGCCTTGTTCAAGGGACTCCGCGTCAAGTTTAGGCATATATTCTAAATGTTTCACCTGACTATTATAAATCTTGAAGTTATTTTCATTGTCCGTAACCATCCGCACGTCATACCAGTTCTTATATAATTGTTGTGAAATCGGGACAGTTAAAGTATTGGTTCCGATAAAGTTTACCTTTTGTTTGATTAAGTCCGCCTTCTCAAGTTTGTAGGTTGAATTAAATGCAATTGGCGCAATGATACAAACAATAACAGCGGCCAAAGTGAAAGCTGCTGATTGCGCTTGGGTAATTGCATGCAGGTTGCGAGCAACTTCCAAGGTCGGCAAAACCAAGGTAATCGTGGTTGCTACCAAGAAGCTTCCGGCAAACGAGTTACGAAGCTTAAACCGACGCCGATAAATTATCATGGTTGGCAACTTGGCAAGGATAAAGCCGATGACCAAAATCGGGATTAGGGCAAGCGCTTGGTGGTTAGCAAATAAGTTCTTCAAGTCGAGCCGGTCGCCGGTCATGATAAAGAAGAACGGAATCAAAAAACCGTAGCCAATGGAGTTAAGCCGGTCTTCAGTTGTTTCACTTGGCTGAAGAAGTTTCATCACCATTCCTGCCAAGAAAGCACCAAGAATGTTTTCCGCCCCGACTGTCTCGGCAATCGTCACTAGTGCAAAGATCAAGAAGAAGGCAAGGCGAACATCTAGCTGGGTTGTTGATTTTGAAATCTTGTTAAACCAAACATATGGCTGCTTAAACCGACGTAACAGGATAAAAGCCGCTAAGAAAAGTAAAACAATTAGCCATAGCCGACGAGCATTACCCCCATTGATTGAGGCATAAAAAGTCAACGCTAACATCGGGACCACTTCTCCTAAAACCGCCGTTAGCAGGATCGTCTGGCCCACCGGTTTTTGCAAGATATCCTTTTCCTTTAGCGTTGCGATAACCACCCCGAGGGCAACCGTTGAAAAGATAATTGTCGCCAAGAGAACATCCTTGAATAAGCCCAAACGACTAATTACGATTGCAATAATCAGCGCTGCGGCGATAATAAGGCCAAATGCCTGCGAGGCCATAACGACTGGTGACTTACTATCACGCTTTTTCCCGGGCGTTTTGCGGAACAGGTCAAAATTGATCTCCATCCCGGACAAAAACATTAACATAATAACCCCCATCGACGACATCATATTGAGGGTCCAGTTGGGGTTAACGATATTTAAGAAACTTTTTCCCAGAATAATCCCCGTGATAATTTCAGCAATGGCGGTCGGAATTGAAGAAACTTTAAACCGCGCCATAATAATAGGAATAATTAACGCCGCTAACATAACGATTAACAGTGATAATTGTTGCATATTTTCTTTCTCCCTTCCTATTTTATACAGCAATATTATATACTTCTTAACTTGAAATTAAAATATTCTAACTAAATCGACTTAAATCATTGTTCGCGGTACAATTAATATATTACACAAAAGGAGAATTTATTATCTATGGGGAATAAATTAACTGCATGTACAAGTATATTAATTGGAAAGGATGCTAGTATCGACGGCACGATCATGATCGGTCGAAATGAAGATGCTAAGGCTGCCTGGCCCAAGCACATGGTTGTTCACCAGCGTGGCGAAATGCCCAACCACTTCATCTCTAAGGATACCCGTTTAGAGCTTGACTTGCCAGAAGAAAGCGCTCGATACACGGCGACTCCCGAATGGACAGATAAAGATGGTTTATTTGAAGAAGATGGGATTAATGAATACGATGTCGCAATGAGCGCAACCGAAAGTGCTTATTCGAATGCCCTTGTTTTAGGCTATGATCCGCTGGTTGAAAATGGGCTAAACGAAGAAGCAATGATCACCGTGGTGCTACCATATGTCAAAACTGCTCGTGAAGGGGTTCAACGCCTTGGTAACTTGATTGCAAAGTACGGAACTGGCGAAACAAACGGGGTCCTTTTCGCCGATAATGACGAGGCTTGGTACTTCGAAACCGGGGCAGGTCACTACTGGGTTGCGCAACGGATTCCAGATGATTCATACGCGGTGGTCGCCAACCAACTGGCAATTCAAGAGATTGACTTTAATGATTCTGCCAACTTCATGTTCCATCCGGGGATTCAAGAATTCGTTGAGAAGCATGACTTGAACCCTGATCCATCGACTTTTAACTTCCGCAAGATCTTTGGGACGGCTGATCGGTCAGACGCAATCTACTCTGAACCGCGGGTATGGGCTGGTCACCAAATGTTTAGCCCCCGGCAAGCAACGGACGAGACACCAGAATCCACTGAATTGCCATTTATCATGAAGCCGGACCATAAGTTATCGATTTTTGATGCCCAGAACTATCTCAGTAATCACTATGAGGGAACCGAATTCGATCCCCTTGGTCACGGTGAACACGCTCATAAGTACCGGCCAATTAGTTTAGCAAAGACCCAAGAGTCACATATTTTACAGATGAACCGACCGGGCGCTAATATTCACTGGTTAGCAATGGGAGTCGCTGCTGAAAGTACCTATGTGCCATTCTTCAACGGCATTACTGATACGCCAGCCCCTTACAAGCGTGGGAAGCTGCCGGCCCAGCTCAACTCTGCTTACTGGATTTTCAAGCATACCAGTGTGCTAGTTGACAGTCACCTGCACGATTTCCTTCCATTATTACGGGACGTACAAAAGGAACGAAACGCCGCGGCCATTAAGATGATTGCCGAAACTGATCGTCGCCTTCCAAGCCTCAAAGGAGAAGCACGAGCAATTTTCTTAACGCGACAAAGTGACGATTATGCGACCGATACTTTGAACGCATATAAGAAATTAAGCCTTGAGCTAATTACGAAGATGACTGATTATTGTGAATTAAACTTTAATACGGACGAGAATCTGTAAGACAAAAAAGAAGCAGAGGCTGGGAATTAACTATTAATTCTTGGTTCTCTAACAGTAAAATCCGGACTATGATTTTGATTGATGGCTATAATGCCCTCTAAGTATACAGATGAAATAGAAAATTCATCTTATATACTGGAGGGCATTTTTTGTGGGTAGGAATTCAAAATATAGTACAGAAGAAAAGCTATCGATATTAAACGAATTAAGTCATTCTAGTGTTAAAGAGGTTGCTAGAAAGTATTCAGTTAATGACAGTACCATTTCACATTGGCAATTACTTTATAAATACCAAGGGATTGATGGATTGCGATCTACTCACCACAATTGTAGCTATTCAAAGGAATTTAAGCTGGCTTTGGTTCAACAATATCAGGAATCAACAGATTCCCTTGAAGTATTCGCAATCAAACATGGATTAAAATCAAAAAGACAATTATCAAATTGGATTATCCAGTATAATGAATCAAAACTGAAGGCTTATACGTCAAGAAAGCGAGATTCAATTATGCTAGGACGGAAAACTACTTTTGAAGAACGATTATCGATAATTGAGGAACTGATTAAACATGATATCAACTACAATTGGGCAGTAGGTAAGTACCATGTTAGTTACCAACAAGTCTATGGTTGGTATCAAAAATATCGTAAAAGTGGTAATGACCCGCAATCACTTCGCGATCGGCGGGGTAAAGCCAAGCCGAAGGAAGCATGGACAGAAGTTGATCGACTAAAAGCTGAAAATCGCTTACTAAAGACCCAACTTCTTCGTAAAGAAATGGAAGATACCTACTCAAAAAAAGTAATGGAAATACGCAATCGGGAGGCGAACGATTCTTCAAACAACAAGCTATCAAAAAATTGAGTCAAGAACATGACTGGCCAATTAGTGTCTTGTGTCAGATCGCTGGCATAACTAGAGATGCTTACTACAACTGGCTTCATAGAAAGCCAAGTAATTATAAAGTTGAACAATCAGAGCTACTTGAAGCAATTCTAGAATTAGAGGAAAAACATAAGTGGACACTGGGTTACTTAGCGATGACAACGCAACTAGCCTTTGAAAATAAACTAAGCTTCAAGGCGGGACTAAAGCGGGTAACTAATTGTATGAGAAATCATGGAATCAGGGCTAATATCCGGAAGAAGAGACATAATCGTGTTAAGCGTTATGAAGAATATATCAATGATAATTTACTCAATGAACAATTTGATCGTCAGAGTAAAAACGAAGTTTGGGTAACCGATACTACAGAGGTTCTGTACGGGATAGATCAGGTAAAGAAGGCTCACGTGCATGTGGCTTTGGACCTGTATGGACGTTACGCTTTGAGCTACAATATCTCACCCACAGAAACAGCAGTGTCAGCAATTGAGGTATTTAAACGTGCCTTCAAAGTGGAACCGGATGCCCATCCGCTGATCCATACGGATCGCGGATCAGCATATTGTTCAATGGCTTTTAATGACTATTTAGCCGATCAAAACTGTATTCACAGCATGTCACACCCAGGCCATCCTTGGGAGAACTCGCCGATGGAACGCTGGTGGAGTGATTTTAAGCTCATTTGGTTAGCCAAACGTTCGCGGCCTAAAACATTGACGGAATTAGAACAATCAGTAAAGAAAGCTATTAAATATTTCAACACTCAACGAGCTTATACATCCAAAAACGGCTTGAGCGCAGAAAAATTCCGCGCTCAAGCCGCATAAACTATTTTTCTATTTAAACTGTATACTTGACAGGCACTAGTGCCATCGATCAAAATCATAGTCCGGATTTTACTGTTAGAGAACGAAGAATTAATAGTTAATTCCCAGCCTCTTTTTTAGACAATGCATCGAGTATTACTGTAAGTAATTAAGCAAGCATTGCATAAGCGTTAAGTCATTGCAATAAACCCTTGCTCTCTGCATTGTTATAATAATTACCATGTGATAAATTTTATAACTTATCCACATTTATGGGATAACAGGATTTAGATAAATTTCAATACATAAGTTAATGTTTTTTTCCGTTTTTAAGCCCTTTTGCGAATTTTGCTGTCTCTTAATGCTGATAAATGAAGTTTTCCATCCCATTGTTTCAGAAATGTTAAATTTTGATTTTGATTGTCATTAATAGAAAGTTTAAGTATTTACCAGTAATCATTGGCTGGCTTGTATTTATCAATTGATATGAAGGTCCTCTTCTCTATGCAAATAAAAACGAGGATCAAAGAGTTTTACTTCTTCAAATCCTCGTTTATCTTAATTTTGATGATGTTTTTCAACTGCCGTAACTAGTTCTTCCAATGATTGACTTCCAAAAATAACTGGGTCATCATCAATCATCGTCGCTGGAACACTCATGATCTTCTTTTCTTTCCGTAATTCTGGGAAGTGTTGCAGATCAATCATTGTAGCAGTAATTCCCGTGTTGAGAGAAGCCATCCGTTGACAAGCCGCAACAACATCAGGACAGAAATGACAAGTTAAGGAAACGCCAATCCGAATCTTAGTCGGCGCAAGTTTCTTAATTCGTTCTACCATTTCTGGTGCAATTGTTTGTCCAGGACCGGCAACGTTGTAGACACCTAGAACTAAGGAGTTTAATTCGTGACCAGTTGGAATCCCCGCATAATGTAAGCCAGTATCATTACCATCCGCATCAAGCAAGCGCAATTGTGGTAAGTACTTTACGTCCGCTGGCGCCGGTTTAGTCTCCATCTGCAGGTGCTTATCAAGTGAAGCAAATTCTTCAACAAAGCTAACTAACTGATTGCTAAGCTCTGTCCCATTGGTTAACACTTGGAGTTTAATATCCTTAGTCAAACGGGCAAAGATTGGCTGCAATTGTTGGTCAATCTCAGCTGGCAACCAGTTTCCTTCATGCGACGTAGTGTTTTCTTGTTGACTAAGTTCGCTCGTCTGCCCCACAGTCTTAGCAGGCTTTTTATTAGTTTCTGCATGAATTGGGATACCTTGCTTTTCCTTTTGCAAAATAATGTATCGTTCTGCAGCAGTAGAAGCAACCGCCCCATCGGATGCAGCTGTCACGATCTGACGAAGATTTTTATGGATAACATCCCCAGCAGCGTAAACGCCATCGATGTTTGTCTTACCATTTTCATCCGTCATGATATAGCCCCGATCATCCAAATCAAGGATATTAGCTAATGCTTTCGTTGCTGGTTGCGTACCAATATAAATGAACATCCCAAATGTCTGGTCACCATCATCGACATGGTAAACCGTCTCTTCGCCAGTCTTATTATTAACCAAGGTAGCAGTAGTAAGGTAATCATCCCCACTAACTTCCTTTACCTCAGTATTGTATTCCACACTAACTTTAGGATTATCCAAGGCACGCTTAGCCGTCAATACAGGACATGCAAAATGATCGCCACGAACTAAAACAGTAACGTGCTTGGCAAAGCGGCTCAAATAGTCAGCTTCTTCAGCGGCCGCATATCCGCCACCAACGACAAAGACTTGAAGACCGGTAAAAAGTTCGCCATCACAAGTTGAGCAATAAGCAATTCCCCGTCCACGGAATTCATTTTCACCGGGAAAACCAACTTTTTTAGGGTTAGCACCAGTCGCAATAATTACGCTTCGGGCAGTATATTTTTGACCACTCTTGCCAATCAATGTCTTAACTTCACCAGTAAGATCAAACTTTTCAACCGCATCATGTTGAATTTCAACCCCAAAGCTAGCGACCTGGCTTTGCATCTGGTTCATCAATTGGGTACCGTCGACTTTTTCGACAGCTGGATAATTATAAACCACCGAGGTCGTTGTTACCTGACCGCCGACAGTATCTCCTTCTAAAATCAATGTATCCAGGGTTGCACGTCCAGCATATAAACCAGCAGATAATCCCGCTGGTCCAGCACCAACGATGATTAAATCATATAAATGTTGTTCTGCCATTTAGCTCACCAAATTAAAGCTTACCAACTAGATCAAGACTTGGCTTAATTGAATCTTGGCCTGGCTTCCAGTTTGCTGGGCAGACCCGGTCACCATGTTCACGAACAAATTGGGCAGCTTGGAGCGTCCGTAAGATCTCATCAGCACTCCGACCAATTCCCATGTTGTTAATTGTGTAGGATTGGATAATACCATCAGGATCAATGATGAAGACTCCCCGGTATGCTTGACCAGCGTCTTCGTCAAGAACATCGAACATTCGGGCTAACTTACCAGCTGGGTCAGCAAGCATTGAATATTTGATCTTGCCAATCTTGTCAGAAGCCTGAGCCCATGCCTTGTGGACAAATTCGGTATCCTCAGAAACAGAGTAAATCTCGGCATTTGCTTTCTTGAAGTCTTCGTACTTATCTTGCAAAGCTTCCAATTCAGTTGGACAAACAAATGAAAAGTCAGCTGGGTAGAAGAAGAAAACACTCCACTTACCTAAAACATCCTTCTTGGATACTTCGGTTGTTTCACCATCATGATAAGCATTTACCTTAAAATCTTCAATTTCATGTCCTACAAAGTTCATGTATATCCTCTCCTTAAATTAGAATCATTCTTAACTACAACTCTTAGTATAACCTTTTTATGCTAATTTGCAAGCAATTTTAGAACAATTCTAAGAAAGATTAAATTTCCTTGCCGAAGATTTTCGCCTTAATCGCCTGTCCAGTTGGGGTTCCAGCCAGTCCACCAAGACCTGTTTCCCGTAAATCAACTGGCATTGATCGGCCCACCTTATCAAGTGCAGAAATACATTCATCGGCTGGGATCATACTCGTACAACCAGCGAGTGCCATATCGGCTGCAATCAATGCGTTTCCAGCTCCAATCGCATTTCGTTTAACGCAAGGGATTTCTACCAAACCGGCAATCGGGTCACATACCAAGCCTAACAAGTTACTAAGAGCAATTGCCAATGCTTGACTGCTTTGTTCTGGACTACCACCCGCTGCTTCAACAGCCGCCGCGGCAGCCATTGCCGATGCTGAACCAACTTCTTCTTGGCAGCCACCTGTCGCGCCAGCAATTCCCGCATGATTGGCAATAATTAAGCCCAACCCACCAGCAGTAAATAAGAAGCGAATCATCTGATCTTCACTAAGGCCTAATCGTTTTTCTAACATAAAAAGAGCGCCAGGAAGAGTCCCGGATGAACCGGCAGTCGGGGTTGCGCAGATGACTCCCATTGCTGCGTTAACCTCGTTAGTTGCGATCGCATTTTCCACGGCAGCCATCATAACATCACCAGAGAGGGTCTTTCTTTCTGCGCGATATTTTTTCAGCTTAATCGCTTCGCCTCCAGTTAGACCAGTTTTTGACCGAACTCCCAGCTCATTTTCACCTTGTTTAATTGCGGCTCGCATCGTCAGTAAGTTTGATCGCATCCGTTGCCAGACTTCTTTTCGATTGCTACCGGATTCATGACATTCTGCCTCAATCACTAGTTCGGACAATGCTTTTTGCTGAATTTCTGCAGTTCGCACTAAATCTTTAACACTTTGATACATCGCTCTTTCTCCTAAAGACAAATTGCAGCCGGGTACTTCTTTTCAAAATAAGCAATCGTCGCTGGCTGCATCGGTTTCTTAATATCGTAAACATAAATATCACAATCATCTGCCCGTAATACTTGCCGCCGGGTAAATGGTGCTTTTTCTTCCAAATCAGTATTGACCGCCAGTGCATTGGCCATCTGTTTACTATAATCGCGAAAGATAACAATTGGTAAGGGACCCGCTGGTAAAATATCAACACCATCAAGGCTAATAGCCCTAATTTCAATTATCCCGCCACCAATCGAACAACCGGCAACCGTTACCCTCGTCTTGTCACCAGTCATTTGAAGAATGGCTGTGTTAGGATGGTGAATCGGGCTTTCACCCTCTTCTTCAACAAAGCGAAGATCTATTCCTCTTTGGCGAGCAATCATTGGCGCCGATGGAACTCGCGAATCATCTGGCGAAAATCCTAGCAATCCCGCCGCAATTGCATAGTCTGTGCCATGGCCACGATGCGTCTGGGCAAAAGATCCATAATAGTGAACGGTTACTTTAGGTGGAACCATGCCAAAAAGCTTATTTGCGACTCGACCAATCTTGACCGCCCCTGCAGTATGCGAACTAGAAGGACCAATCATTACTGGTCCAATAATGTCAAAAACACTTTTATAGTTATTTTTCATGTTGTTGTTCCCTTAAAAATAAAATAGAGGTTGAAATAAAAACCATGTTTTTCTCAACCTCTTCATTATAATTACTTTTTCTTTTTATGAAAGCCAAGAAATGACCAGAAGCCGCGATGACCACCAGATTTTTTCTTCGGTTTCTTTTCTGCTTTTCGATCTTCTTTGTCAGCTTTTTCAGCGAATGCTTTTTGCTTGGCGAGAATTGCTTCCCGCTTTTGCCGCTCTTTTTCAGCCTCTTTTCGGGCTGCCATTGCCTTTTTAGCCCGTGCTGCCCGTTGCTGAGCAGCTTCTTTCATTAATTGTGCCGCATCTGTTCCATTGTATCAAACATTGTTGCCACCTTAATAGCTGTCTTATTGGCTAAGGCTTGATCAGTATTTGAAGCCACTTCAATATTACGGGCTGCCGTAATCTCACGTTCCCAGTATTGTTGTGTCTTAATAGGTAAACCAGCAAACTCCTGGCTCCGTAAGAACTGACCTGCTCGTGATAACTGCATCTTCAACGAATGCTTATCCGTTTGCTGACCATTTAATGCTTTTCGCGAATTATAAATCGCTTGATCAACAAGGTCGACCATTGCTTGTGGTTCATTATGTCCCTCTTTATGCTCTTGAAGGACATCCTCCCCCATTCTAATGGCTTCATCATAAAGATCCTTAGAACGATCAGTCCCATTAAAGTATTTATATGTTTGCCTTACACGTACTTGATCAGCTACATCTTTACTTAGTTGATCAAAAACTACTTTTTCGTTCATTAGATTTCCACCGCCCGACTTTACTCGTCTATTATTCTTAGTATAGCAGTTATTGATCGCGAACGAAGCTAAAATGTCAATTTTTTTAGAAGATTATCGAAAAATTTACCCGCTCGCCGGTTTGAGCAAAGTGTAATTAAGCTATTATTAGTCTTAATTTTCGTCCATTATTCAAAAAGGAGGCTGAGAAAAAACTTTGTTTTTTCAACAGCCTCTTTAATCTATACGAACATTATTTAAGATATCGTGGAAATTAACCACAAGACTCAAGTCTAAGTCCGAACGATAATCAGCCCGTGCCGTGCTAATCACCGTTCTATCCTTAGCCCACCGCCTTGTCGAGAAGGTTAATTCCCACTCACTCCTTATTACCAACTAGCCTTACGAACACCAGGGATTTGACCCTTGTGTGCTAGTTCACGGAACTTAATCCGTGACATTCCAAACTTACGCATGTAGGCATGTGGTCGGCCATCGTAACGATCACGGTTGTGAAGACGAACCGCACTAGAGTTACGAGGAAGTTTAGATAAACCGATGTAGTCGCCCTTCGCCTTTAATTCTTTGCGCTTTTCAGCGTATTTCTTTACTAAAGCTTCTTGGTGATGTAATTTAGCAATCTTTGACTTTTTTGCCATTAAGTAGTTCTCCTTTTATATTAAAAACTTTATCTACTATACAATTACTATTTAAAATTAAAACATCTGCGAACTCTTTTCATTTTAATATTATCGCTGATACTTACAAAAAATACAAGGATTTTGCATTAGTTTTTGACCTTTCTTAACCATTTAATTTTTTCGCGTATTTACGGTATTCGTCAGCATAATTATATTGATTATTATATTCAGTTAAAAGTTCATCATCATGGGTATAAGCCCGTCCCGTCACCATCATCTTCTTGTAAAGGTCACGGTATGGCAAATCACTCTTATCGGCAATTTGTTTTTCCTGATCGCGACTATATCCAATATGACGGAAGCTAGTTTCAGCTAAACCAATATCGTCTACTTCCAAAATTAGATAGTGGGCCCGCAAATCACGCTGGAGAGGTTGCCAGTGGTTGAATGGCTCGCCGACTGCTCCGGGATTTAAAACCATGCGTTCATCACTCCCATACCGCAAAAGGTCATGGTGAACATGGGCATAAATGGCAATATCAACTGGTTCGCCAGCGACGTTAAACAACTTATCAAAATTTTCACTAGCTTGCGTAGGAAAAAGGACTTGGCCCATATTAAGCCACGGCAGGTTATGGGAGATACCAAAGTTAAGGGGGCCCACGCGTTTCGTCACGTGCATCGGCCAACTTGCAATTTCATCAACCATTCCGTCAGGGGCATGTTCCGCAACATACTGGGCTAACCGTGCAAAGTAAATGTGGGAAGGACGCTCCATATCCATCATCCCGCGAGCACCACGAACAACTAGGTCATCCCAGTTTCCTCGTACAATTACTGTTGGCTTCATTTCTTGCAAAATCTCCCAAATTGGTTTTACACTTGGGCCTGGCATCAGTAAATCACCAATAAACCAATATTCATCAACATGTTGCGCTATGCTATCGCGATACATTGCTTGCAACGCTGTTAGATTTCCATGCGTATCTGAAAAGACTGCAATCCTCTTTTTCACAGATGATTTCCCCTTTCTTATCTTCATTAATATATTAGCAAATTTTCGAAAAGGAATGCTAAATTAATTTGTATTTTCGGAAGGATTCCCCATATTACAAATTATTTTGTTACAATATACTTTTATGAATAAATCATTTTAGGAGATGATAATTAAAATGGATTCGGAAGTCGCAAGAGGAAAATTTCCTCACGGTTGGCACCGAACTTTTTACACCCTCTGGCTCGGCGCGTTCATCACCGGGATGGGCTACTCGATGACGATGCCGTTTATCTCACTTTTTATTGCAGAATTAGGAAACTTTACGCGTTTTCAGCTCAACATTTACTCCGGACTAGCATTTGGGGTGACCTTCATTAGTCAAGCCATTGTTTCACCGTTCTGGGGCAGTCTAGCTGATCGCAAAGGACGAAAACTGATGTGTATGCGTGCATCGGGAGTAATGGCTTGTACAATCTGTGCAATTGGATTTGCCCAAAGTGTCTGGATGATTATTGGCATGCGGTTCCTTCAAGGAGTCTTTTCTGGCTACATTAATAACGCTACTGCTTTAATGGCTGGGGAAACACCGCATAATAAATCAGGCTGGGTAATGTCAGCGATGACTACTGCGGGGGTGGCCGGTAACCTGGTTGGTCCTTTGCTTGGTGGTTTCCTATCAGGATTGTTTGGGTACCGAATCCCATTTTTCATCACCGGAGCACTAATGTTTTGTGTCTTTCTCAGTACATGGTTATTGACGGTAGAACACTTCACCCCAATTAAAAAAGAAGCGATGAAGCCAATGAAAGAGATAATTCATAATTTGGATAATCCACCATTGATCTTCGTTATGTTCTTAACCACCATGATTGTTACTTCTTCTACCATGTCAATTGACCCAATTATCAGTTTATATGTTCGGCAATTGATGGGCGGCCATGGCAATGTTGCCTTTGTCGCCGGGATTGTCGCTGCTACTCCAGGATTAGGTACATTGCTTGCCGCTTCAAAGGTTGGTCACACGATGGACCGGATTGGACCAGAAAAAGTATTACAGATTGGAATTCTCACGGCCTTTATCCTCTTTATCCCCATGACCATTACTAAATCTCCATGGGCCTTGGCATTCTGGCGCTTCTTGCTTGGTTTGGCAAACGCGGCGTTAATGCCTGCTACCCAAACGGTCTTAACCCTTGACGTCCCAACCGAAGCATTTGGCCGGATCTTTAGTTATAATCAATCTTTCCAGGCTGCAGGTGCAGTGTTAGGATCAATTCTTGGCTCATTCATCTCGGGGATTTCTAGTTATGAAATGGTCTTTGTCATTACTGGTTTGACTCTCCTGCTTAACTTTATCTTGGTTATGTTGGTTAGACCAAAGAAGCAGCTTACAGAATAATTTAAAGAAAAGAGAAAATCATGGTTCAAACAAATAAATTATTAAATGAACACGAAGTAAATAACTTATTTTCCCGGGTTGCCCCCCGCTATGACTTATTAAACAATGTGATTAGTCTAGGAACGCAGAAAATATGGCGACACGAAATCTTTAACCAGCTTCAAATTAAGCCTACCGATAACGCCTTAGATGTTTGCTGTGGAACGGGAGACCTCGCAATTGCCCTGGCTAAACGGATCTCTGCTGGACGAGTAACCGGACTTGATTTTAATAAAGAAATGTTGGAAATCGCTAAAGAAAAGACAAAGATGATTGGCAATCTTTTCTTGGTACAAGGGGATGCCATGGCGTTGCCATTTGATGACAATAGCTTTGATATCGTCACCATCGGCTTTGGCTTACGAAACGTTCCAGATGCAGATAAGGCGCTCAGCGAGATTTACCGGGTCCTCAAGCCAGGTGGGCAATTCGTTAGCTTGGAAATGTCGCAGCCGACTAATCCCATTATTAGAGTCGGCTGGAAAGCTTACTTTACGGCCTTTCCATTGATGGCTTCATTAGCTGGTGGACATTACCGCGATTATCAATATTTAAAGCAAACCAGCCAACAATTCGTCTCCGCCCATCAACTTGCACGGATGATGAAGGCAGTCGGATTTAAAGAAGTCCATTACCAACCATTGAACTTTGGCGCAGCTGCATTACATTTTGGCGATAAATAGAAAGGGCGCGAGGTAGAAGTCACTCATGACTATCTCGCTCCCTTTTTAAATTATTAAAAAAGAATATTGACAACATTAAAAAATGATTATAATATACTGACAAGCAATTTAATAACCGCAATGAAAAGATGAGTAATTGATGGTCGCCTTCTCCAGAGAACTGCGGATGATGGGAAGCAGCGTTGGCTAAGTCAGTGAAGATGGTCTTGGAGCGATGAAAGTTGTGAGCTATTTGTAAGCAGCTTACGGGTTGGTGTACGTTATAACACTTGGGTATTCCCTTGGAGTACTTGTAGAGAGTTTGGCTGTGAGGTCAAGCTAAAATAGGGTGGTAACACGCTATCGATGTCTAATCATTACGCGTCCCTAGAACTAACAAGTTAGTTCTAGGGGCTTTTTTTATTTCACGAAAGGAGTCACTATTATGACTGAATTTACTAAGAGAACTACATCACCATTTCGCTTTGATATTGTTGGCAGTTTCTTACGCCCAAAAGAATTAAAGGAAGCTCGCGCTAAATATCAGGCGGGACAAATTACGAAAGCAGAATTAACCGCAATTGAGGATAAAGCTATCATTGACTTAATTAAGAAAGAAGAAGCAGCCGGTTTACACGCCGTTACTGATGGTGAATTCCGTCGTAGCTGGTGGCACCTCGACTTTATTTGGGGATTGGAGGGAATTGAACAGTCAACTTCTAATACAGGATATGAGTTTCACGATGAAACAACAAGAGCGGAAACGGCAAAGTTAGTCGGTAAAGTAAGCGGAAATAATCATCCCTTTGTTGAGCATTTTAAATTTACACGTGACCATGTTAGTACTGGCACGCAGGTTAAACAAACAATCCCTTCGCCTGCTCAAGCCTTCTTTGAATTTTTGCGCCCAGAAAACATTGCTAGTGTCAATAAATATTATCCTTCATTTGATGCTTTTGCGGCAGACCTTGTAACTGCTTATCGCCAAGTAATCGCCGACCTATATGCAGCTGGATGTAGGACACTACAGTTAGATGATTGCACCTGGTCAGCATATGCCGATTTTGCCCAACATCCTGAACATATCAAATCTGCTGGTTTTAATATTCAACAACTTGAGAAATTAGAAGAGACGTCTGTCGAACTAAATAATACTATTATTTCTGACCAACCTCACGATTTAACTATTAATACTCATGATTGTCGCGGCAATTACCATTCAACATGGGCCGCTACTGGCGGTTATGGTCCAGTTGCTGATCCGCTTTTTACCAAGGAAAATGTAACTGCTTTTTATTTAGAATATGACACTGAACGAGCTGGCGGATTCGAGCCACTTGAAAAAGTACCTAATGATAAGTATGTCGTATTAGGACTAGTTACATCTAAATCCGGCCAGCTTGAGGATCGTGAAGTAATAATTAATCGCATTCATGAAGCAGCTAAGTTTCACCCACTCGATAAGCTTTGTTTAAGTCCACAATGCGGTTTCGCTTCAACAGAAGAAGGCAATATCCTGACTGAAAAACAACAATGGGCAAAGATTGCACTAATTAAAGATATTGCTAAAGAAGTTTGGGGTTAAATAAGGAGGAAAAAGATATGGCTCAACAATTATCATCAACACAAGAACTAATCGCTAAACTTAAGCAAAAACACTGGGTAGACCTAACCCATACTTTTGGCCCAGCTAGTCCGCGATTTCCATCATTCAAGCCCGCAAAATTTGAAACAATTTTCACTCATGCAGATGGTTTTTTCGTTAAGGAATATACATTTGCTGGACAATATGGTACACACATTGATCCGCCAGTTCACTTTTACAAGGATGATGATCGCTATGTCGAGGATCTAGAACTCAAAGATCTTGTTTTACCATTAGTCATCATTGATTATCATCAAAAGGCAGCAGCCAACCCAGATGCCAGCCTAACAGTTGCGGATATTAAAGATTGGGAAAAACAAAATGGACCAATTCCAGCAGGATCATTTGTTGCTCTTCGTACTGATTGGGGAAAACGCTGGCCATCACAAGAAAAGTTTGAAAATAAGGATAAAAATGGTCAGAATCATTATCCCGGATGGTCACTAGAAGCCTTAAAGTATATTTATGAGACGCGCCACGCTACTGCAAATGGGCATGAGACTTTTGATACAGACACAGCAACTAAACAGCAAAATGGATTAGTTGGTGAATACTATGTCCTGTCTCATGGTCACTACCAGGTTGAATTATTGGATAATTTGGACCAGGTACCAACAACTGGTGCTGTAATTAATATTTCAGTTGCAAAACCTGAAAAGGCTCCAGGATTTCCCGTTCGCGCATATGCAATTTTCGATTAATATTAGAAAAAGCAGAGTTAAATGAAACCTTTGAATAAATTTCATTTAACTCTGCTTTCTTTTAAATCAGCCCAATTGCAAATGTTACGACTTGAACCAGTGAGCCAATTAATAATATTTTAACTGCACATGGGAATGTCTCTTTCTTAACTTGCTTAGCAAATAACATCCGTGTTTGCTTAACCACAAATGGGATAATCAATAAGGTTAACAAGACTGTCCATGGCGTGAAATGAAGAACCGCGGCGAAAATAATAGCTAAAAATGCTAAAACGTTCTTAATAGCAAATGCATATAGACCATTTTTCTGCCCTATAAAGTGAATAACTGTATGACGGCGATTGTCTTCATCTTCACCCGCATCACAAATATTATTTGCTAATAATAGGTTGGAAATCCACAATTCATCCGGTAAAGCAACGAGAAAGACGACCCCGATATTTGCCCAGGACCATGTAAATTGCTGGCCAACATTAATAAAGACAGAAATAAGGGTAATCATGAACCCCATTGTAAATCCCGAGGCAAATTCACCAACTGGCAACCCTGACAAAGGAAATGGACCAGAAGAGTAAAGAATGCCGATTGCAAAACAAAAGATTCCCATCCATAGTAACGGAAGGCCAACACGAGTAACTAGATAGATTCCGATTAAGCCGGCTACTATACTAAAGGCAAGCAAGAGACCGAGAACTAAACGCGGTGAAATATTTTCCCGCCCAATAATATTTGTATTTTTCTTAT
Organism: Limosilactobacillus reuteri subsp. reuteri; assembly: GCF_000016825.1. NCBI lineage: Bacteria > Bacillati > Bacillota > Bacilli > Lactobacillales > Lactobacillaceae > Limosilactobacillus > Limosilactobacillus reuteri. Next base: position 1,145,721 of record NC_009513.1, read on the forward strand.
AATCAACGGTATCAATGGCATGGTTATAATCATTATAATTATCCATCATATCAACCGCCATATTGAATAATAGCATTGCAATGAAAAACAGAACTGAATTTAGTAGGTTTAGGGAATGATAATAATAGACACTAAGGCAAACCCCGAGGAGCATCGGTAAGATACTGGCAGTTTTGGCCTTAATTTCTACTAATTCCAAAAAAACATTTAACGACATTTAGTAAATTTTCCTTTCATAATTCCTTAGTTGTTCGGTACAATATAGATGGTACACCATAACAAAGGAATTATCGATTAATGAAACAACATTTTTTCCATACCTATCCGGCGATTAATAACGCTCTAGGTAAAGTAAATCAAACAATTAATGACCGGATTACAATTAAAAATACCCAACTACACGATGCCCTACAACAAATGGCCTCAAATGGTGGTAAATACCTTCGCCCAGCATTCTTCCTTTTATTTGCAAATATCAATCATCAAACTGCCGATGAGCAAGAAAAGCTAATTAAAATTGCCTCTTCACTTGAGGTTTTACACATGGCTACTTTGATTCATGATGATATTATTGATGATTCACCTAAGCGTCGTGGAGCTGTCAGTGTCCAAGCCGCTTTTGGTAAAGATACGGCTGTCTATACTGGGGACTTCCTTTTTACTATTTTCTTTGATCTCCTCGTAGAAACGATGACCGGGTCAGCCTACTTGACACGAAATGCCCGGACGATGCGCAAAATTCTTACTGGAGAACTAGGACAAATGGATAATCGCTTTGATCTTGATCAATCATTACTCGATTATTATCGCAATGTAAACGGCAAAACGGCTGCCATTTTTAGTCTTGCCGCTGAAGAAGGAGCTTATTTTGGTCATGCCGATCATCGGACCATCAATTTAGCAAAACGGATTGGCCAAAACATTGGGATTAGCTTCCAGATATTAGATGATATTCTTGATTATTCAGGGGATGAACGCCTTAACAAACCTGTTTTGGAGGATTTAGCAACTGGTGTTTACTCCCTCCCCCTTCTTTTAACCTTACAAAATCATCGTCATGAATTAGAACCGTTACTTGCCAAGAAACGCCAAATGACGATTGAAGATATAGAAAAAGTCCAAAAGATTGTTGTCACTCATGGCGGTGTTGAACAGGCGCAAGAAATTGCTACTAAGTTTACACAAAAAGCGCAAACCGAAATCGATGAATTAGCAGATAAGCATACTCGAAAGATGTTGAAGTTGGTAGCAAATAAGTTATTGACGAGGGTAAATTAAAACAGATAAGACTAAGAAAATTCCAGTTCTCAGTCTTATCTGTTTTTTATTCTTGAACCAAGATCTCAACATCCCACGAATCAAGCATCGTTTCAGGTGAATCGCCAGTCAAAAGGTCTCGATAACCCTTTTGAAATTCTACTGGTAATGGTTGTTTACCCTTTCCCATATTAAGGACAAAGTAAATATCCTGACCTGCTGAATTTTGGCGTTTTGTTATCTCCAGTTCTGTTGGTTCTTTAACTAACGCGGAAAGGTGCACATCATCAACAATATGCATTATGATCTTACGGAGACTAGCATGGTCAAGGCGACTACCAACATACCATGCTTTCCCTTTTGAATAGGTATTCTCGGTTACCGCGGGAGTCCCAGCATAAAATTCACTAGCGTATTCAGCCAGGACATGAGCTCCATTAAGGCGAATTAAATCCGCTATCAAATATCCAGTTAATTCATCCCCGGTCGTCATTGTTAATTTGACATCTTTATTAGGGAGGATTGCATCACTTTCTTCAACCCACAGTCCCATTACATCTTTCAATGGTCCAGGGTAGCCACCAGGATAAATATTGTCGGATTCATTTACCATTCCGGACATAAAACTAGTAATAAAATTACCACCGTTAGCAACATAATCCGTAATCTTCTTGCCTAAGCCACCCTTAACCATGTAAAGGACAGGAGCAACTACGAGATCATACTGTCTAAAATCATCGTCAACGGAAATTACATCAGTCGGAATATTCAGCTCATAAAATTGCCGATAATAATCAAGAATAATTGGTACATATTTTAGGTCCTGGGTAATACCATCGACATACTCAAAAGACCAGAAATTACTCCAGTCAAAGATAAGGGCCACCCGCGCTTTAGTCTGAGAATCTTTAATAACCGGGCCCACTTTTCTTAAATCATGACCTAATTTCGCCACTTCTTTAAATACCCGGGTATCAGTCCGGTTGGCGTGACTAATCACGGCACCATGAAACTTTTCTGATCCGCCCAGTGCCTGCTTCAACTGGAAAAATTGAACAGTATCCGCACCATGTGCAACTGCCTGTAATTCAGTGGCTGCCATCTGTCCCGGACGCTTTAATGGGCTATATGGTTGCCAATTAACTTGTGATGGCGTCGATTCCATCAGCATAAACGGTTGGTGTTTTAGGGAACGCATCAAATCATATAAGAATGCTGGTTGATAAATCGGCGCATCATAAGCCGGATAACTATCATATGATATGATGTCTTGCGCACTAGCCCACTGCTGATAATCAATCATTTTATTGGGCAGACTATGAAAGTTAGTAGTGACTAAAGTCGTTGGGTCATATTTTTCAATGATTTGCTTTTCCATCTTAAATAAATCAAGCATTTGGGCCGATTGAAAACGTAAATAATCAATTGAAAGTCCGGCGACAATTGTTTCCGATCCTTCTGGACCCCATGCATCACCAAGTTCATTAGGCACAACAATCTCATTCCAGTCATGAATTGTATGACTCCACACATTCATATTCCATGCATGATTAAGATTATCCAAGGTTTGATAGCGCGCCTTTAACCATTGCTGAAATTCTGTTTGGCATTCTTCACAATAACAATTGCCACCATATTCATTATTAACATGCCAAGCAACAATATGCGGATTATCGCCATACCTTTTAGCAAGCTGTTCAACAAGATTTTTCGCTAAGCGCCGATAGTTTTTACTGCTTGGGCAAAAGTTATGCCGGGCACCAAATACATGGCGGCGTCCTTGGTAGTCGACCCGCGCAACATCTGGGTATTTCTTAAACATCCAAGCGGGCATCGCGGCTGTTGAAGTTGCAAGGACAATATCAAAATCAGCAACTGTTAATTCTTTGATAATCTTATCAAGCTTAGTAAAATCGTATTTTCCCTCCTGCGGTTCAAGCAAAGCCCATGAAAAAACATTGATCGTGGCGGAATTTATATCTGCCTGTTTAAATACTTTAATATCTTCATCCCACGTTTCTTCTGGCCACTGTTCCGGATTATAGTCGCCACCATATAAGAAACGCGGCAATTCTTTCTTCATCATTATCTCACCCTATTTAAATTCTACTGTTACTACCTTATCGCCATGCTTAATAAGCTTACCGGGAGTAAAACCAGCCGTTGCTTTAATATTATGCGGTTGCGCAAAGAAAGTAATTACCCAATCTTCGTACCCGCTTTGTCTAATCAATTCACGATCAAAATCAAAGAGTAACTGACCCTTTTTAACGATTTGACCGTCATTATAATGGGCATTGAAGCCTTCACCACGCATGTTCACGGTCCCGACGCCAATATGAACAATCATTTCTAACCCCTTGTCAGAAGTAATGCCAAACGCATGCCGGGTGCCAAACGTAAAATTAATCTTACCGTCAAATGGGGCGTACAACTTATCACTTGTTGGCTTAATTGCAAAGCCCTTGCCGGGGAACGGTTGACCATCACGATCGACAACTTCTTTCATGGCGACTAATTCTCCATCTGTTGGGGCATAAATCGTTTCTTCTTTAAGACCAGTCGATGATGTCGACGCTTCACTTGTCAGTTCTCCTTGTGCTAATTTATCCTTTAATTCTTCAACTACTTCCGCATGAACTTCTTCACTCAATTTCACCTTAAAAAGGAAGACAAAAATTGATAAAACAGCTAATACCAGCGGGATATAAAAGGCCATACTATCAAAAGTCCGAATATCATGACCTGTCATGTCAGCAGCAGTTGCGCTCCCCGTCATTCCGGCCGCAATTGCGATATAACCGACAAGTCCATTTGAGATCGCCCCTGTTAATTTATCAATCATTGGTCGCACAGCAAGGACAACCGCCTCATTTCGTTGACCAGACTTTAATTGGCCATATTCAATTGCATCCGTTAATGTTAAAACTGTTACCAATTGGGCAAAATTAATGTTAAACAAGACCAATCCAAAGTCCATCATTAAAACATTAGAGCGGGCAAAAATAAAGATTAAATATGCTAAACTCATGCAGACTTGGCCACCAATGAATAACCATTTCCGTGGAATAAATTTATTCAAAATAGGATAAAGGGGACTAGTACAGAAACCGATAATCGTAGCGATGACCCCAACAATCCAGAATTCACCAGGTTTACCAATAACAAACTTGTAAAGGTAGAAAAGGACACCATTAGTTACAACATAGGCACATGAATAAAGTAAATATGCCAAACTTGGCCATAAGATTTGGTCATTGTGAAAAATTGCTGAAAAAACTTCCCGAATGGTTGTCTTATCCTGGGCAGACTTACGGATCACATTGTAATTTTCTTTCGTCCCAACACAAACAACCAAGGCACAGATAACAGCCAATGCCGAAATGATGGCAGCAAAGGCAAACCAACCAGCTGGCCCCTGCCGATGATGACCTGTAGCTAAATAAGTAAAAGTCGTTACAATCGGGACCACGATAATCGTTAATCCATTCCAGCCAAGTGTTCCCGCAAAGGCACCAAGAGCGGTATAAACGCCCCGCTCTTCAGAATCTTCGCTTAAAGCGGGCACCATTCCCCAATACGAAACGTCAGAAAATGAGTAGAAAATATCAAACGTAACGAAAATAATAACAAATAAAATGGCAAAAAGAACCCAGTTATATTTTGCTAAACCAAAGATTCCGGTAAACAGGATTAACAGCAAAATCGCGCTAACGATATTTCCCATTAAAATCCATGGCTTAAATTTTCCCCACCGGGTCTTCGTATTATCAACAATATTTCCTAATAGCGGATCAATTAATAATTCCAAAATCCGGACAGAAACAATCAAACCAGTAATCAACCCAATTAGTTTATTAGCAACCGTTTTACTTAGTCCTGCAAACATTCCGCTTGTGACAAAGATAATAAAGTAAGTACTCATTACCCCATAAAATGCGGAGTGCCCGAGGTTACCAAAGCAAAACGAAGCGCGAGAAATAAGCTGCTTTCCCGTTAGCTTATGGCTATGTGTCATATTTACAACCTCCAAACTACAACATTCTGTAATCGCTTACAAATATATTATAATTCTTTAGGTAATTTTAGTAAATATTTATTTAAAAAGTAAATCCGTTACTATGAAAGGATATAAAAAAATAGCTAATCCGTGAATCGCTGATACGAATACTGATTAGCTACTTATTTTCTTTAGGAAAGCTTTTACGAAAAACAATATTGGTATTTACTGTCAGATGAACGTGCGGGCGCTGGGGATGAGTTATTAAATCTTGGAGAAGGTTAATTGCCATCCGGCTAAGCGTCTCTTGGTTGATATTGTAGGACGTTAACGGCGGTGAAACATACTTAGCAACGTCACTGTTATTGATGCTAATCACGACAGTATCACGTGGCACAATTACCCCTGCTTCATTAAAAGCCTGGAGAACACCAACACTTAGCGTATCAGAGGCAATAATAAATGCTTCCGGTAAATTATCACCGCTTTGTTCAAGAACCCGTTTACCAAGTTGATAACCGTTTTTTACATTAAATGGGCCATCCACATATAATGGCGCTTCTTTTATCCCTTGCATCCCTGTAAATTCACGAAAGGCGATTTCACGGGCATCAGCTTGTTGGATGTTATTGAGATTAAGGCCTTTTCCGCCAATGAAACCGATTCGTTCATAGCCTGCTTTGGTAAGACGATGAAGAGCATCCTGAATCGTTAATTCAAGGTTAGGCTGGACAGAATCAAATAATTGCGGCATCGGATTTATATCAACAAAAACGCCATGCGGTAAGTATTGATGAAGTTCGATAAGCTGGTCTTGCGTTACCCGGTCCGCCCCCACGCCAATAAATCCTTGGAACGAATCAGCCGCCGCAATTAAATCTTTGATATTACTAAAGATTTCAACTTGCGCCCCAGCTTCATCGACTTCTTTAATAATTGCATTTCGCAAAAACGTAAAATATTCATCTTGCAGTTGTTCTTTACCACTTACCCGATACAATAGAGCAAGATTAGGACGGATTGGTTGCTGCTGAGAGTTTTTCTTGTGGTTGTTCCAATAGCCAAGCTCGTTAGCCACCGTCATGATCTTATTGCGGGTGCTTGGACTGATCGATAAATTTTGGTCATTATTCAAAAGGCGCGAAACCGTTGCTGGTGAATATCCTGATTTTTCCGCAATTTCTTTAATTGTCGCCATCATTTTCACCTCTTTTAGTAATGGGTTTAGTAAATATTATACACTAGTTTGAAGATAGGAAGGATAATTCAATCTACTAATCTTATTCTTAATTATTTTCCCTTGTTTATTTCCCTTAAAATGATCATAATTAAGAGGACGAGATTTATTGATGAGGAGATTTACATTATGAATAAAGTTTCTAAGGGCCTTGTACTCGCTCTTGCCGGTATTACTGTTGGAACTAGTACTGGACTTAGCACTACCTTTTTTCAATCAACCAGTGTTGCCTATGCTGCTGAGATGACAAAGGAAAAAAATGATTTAGCTAATCGTTATATTGCTGATTATTTAGGCAATTGTCAACAATATGAACAGAATGACAAAACATTCAAAGGCTTTTCTTCAATCAAGGATATTACCTATTCGCGGGACAACAAGATTAAAATTGATGTTAATAATGATATCTATCAATTATCTAAAGCCCGGCGTTCACTTTTGATTCAAGATTTGCAAAATGGTGTGTATGGCACATTAGCAGACAACGACCTTAAGAAGTTATCTGAAAAAGATATTCAAAAGGGCTGCCCAACTACTGTTTACTTGAATGGAAAAGTAATTGGCCACACTGCCAAGAATGATAACCATCATATTATTTGGAATAAATAATCGAGTAGGAGATAATTGATTAGTTCAATTATCGACCTCTCACACCACCGTACGTACGGTTCCGTATACGGCGGTTCGACAACTTAATCACTTTGAATTGACTGGAGCGTCTTGGACATATTCATAAGTCCGAGTTGTTCCAGTTTTCTATTTGTTAGAGAATAGCTCAAGGTCTTACTGTGTGCAGTTCGCCAGTAGCCCTTGCGGGTACTAGCGAAGACGTATGCATCACGCTGGGACAGCCCCAGCTTCTGTAAGTTAGTTACCTTAGTTTTAAGCTTCTTCCATTGCTTCCAGATATACTGTCTTATTCGGGCCCTCAACCACTTGTCAAGGCGTTGAATAAAGTCAGTTAGTTTCCCAATTGAGTAGTACTGAAGCCATCCACGCATTTTTCGCTGAATTTCTTCAAACATTCTTGTCAGAGATATTCCACGATTACGTTTAGTTAATAACCTCAATGCTTTCTTTACTCGTTGTTGCGATTGTTTTGCTGGACGGGCGTAGGCTCCATTGTGGTCTACACCCAACGAAAAGCCAAGAAACTTTAACCGTAGCGGGCTACCGACTTTGGTTTTATCTGGGTTCACTTTAACTTTCAATCGCTTTTCAAGAAACTGGGTAATGCTTCGCATTACTCGTTCTCCGGCTCGTTGACTTTTAACATAAATGTTACAATCATCCGCATAGCGCACAAAGTGGTGACCACGTCTAGTCAACTCTTTATCCAACTCATTTAGATAGATATTCGCCAGTATTGGTGACAATGGCCCTCCTTGTGGGGTTCCTTTTTCACTCTTAGCGAAAAGCCCATGGTCTAAGACTCCGCTAGTTAGAAACTTACGAATGAGCCTTAGTGTCCATGGGTCATCAATATATTGTTGAAGATACTTAATCATCAAGTCATGATTAACATTATCAAAATAGGCTTTTAGGTCTAAGTCGACAACTCTTCGATAACCTTGATTATAAAGATCTACTACTTTTGCAATAGCGTCGTGAGCCCCACGGTGAGGGCGGAAGCCAAAACTATTATCAGAGAAAACACGCTCAAAGATAGGTGTAAGAATTTGGGCCACAGCTTGTTGAACCATTCGGTCCACCACTGTTGGTATTCCGAGTTTTCTTACTCCACCATTAGGCTTCGGAATTTCTACCCGTTTGACTGGTGCTGGTTTATACTTGCCCTCACGCAAACTAGCAATCAATTCCGTCTTATTTTCTCTGAGATATGGCAGAAGGTCATTGACTGTCATATCGTCAATGCCTGCTGCCCCTTTATTTCTCTTAACTCGCAAATAAGCCTGATTAAGGTTATTGCGGTCCAAGACTAAGTCTTGGATAGTGACACTCATACCTTTACCTTCACCATAATCGGTACTACGCGCCCTTGTGTACTTTCGGTTTTCCAAACCTATCCTCGACAAGCGGTCAGCTTGTTGTTCTGTTTTCTGCGATTGTCGCACCTGATTACACCTCCGATATAAGTTACAAGTTATTGTCGTTCAGTCCTTCATCTGATTACTCAGACTACTATGACCTCGGCTGACTTCTGGCTTACTCAACGCTACATCACTGCACCGCTTGTTTCTGTGGAAATTAAACTTATTCCTCTTGTCGGAAACGTGTAGGCCAGATCTCCCCGGGTAAGGATATTAACTTTCGTACCATGTCACCGGTAGCTTTACTGAAAGTAACTTCGAGTAGTGTTGGACTTTAACTTGTCATGCAGTCTTATCCAGTTAGTTCCAGCCTTATAGCTACTTCTTGTTCATCGGTGCAGTACTTTGCCTTAGACTTCCTTCAGATTCCACCTCACAGTGGACACCCTTGTCCTCAGCTCATGGTTCCGACTACTACGGCCCATAGCGGACTCTCACCGCCTAGCTAATACCCATGCCGGGCGCACACAAAATAAGAGATTTGGGACAAAGTTGGTGTTCCAAATCTCTTATTTTCATTTAAAGATCGATTTCTAGAATAATTGGCGTATGATCGCGGCGTTCTCCACTATCGATCATCCCCGCTTCTGTAATCTTATCAGCGAGCCGGTCACTGACTAACCAGTAATCAATCCGCCAGCCAGAGTTATTTTGTTTACTAGTAATTACCCGTTGTGCCCACCAGGAATAAACTCCCTTTTCGTCGGGGTGAAGGTGCCGGAAACTATCAGTAAAGCCAGCAGCTAATAGTTTTGAGAAATGCGTACGTTCTTCATCGGTAAAGCCGGCTGAATGATGGTTGGTTGCTGGATGAGCTAAATCAATCTCTTCATGAGCCACATTAAAATCACCACTAGCAATTACCGGTTTTTGTTGGTCAAGTTCATGCAGGTAGTCCCGGTAACAATCATCCCACGTTTGCCGCTCATCTAACCTTTTAAGCCCATTGCCGGAATTTGGCGTATATACTTCTGTAACATAAAAGTCCGGAAATTCAAGGGTAATGATTCTTCCTTCATCATCCATTGGTTCTGGCGCATTAATTTTAGGATAAGTTACTTTCGGCTCATATTGGGCTAAATAGAGGTACATGGTCCCAGCATACCCTTTCCGTGCTGGTTCAACGGAACTTCGCCATGCCACTTCATAATTGGGGAATAATTCTTGTAAAACCGTCAAATGCTTCTTAGTTGGCCCATTCTTTGACAGCTTGGTCTCTTGAATGGCAATGACATCTGGCTTCATCACTGCAATCTTTTTTAATACTTCCCGCGTTTCCCCTGCCCGTACAGAGGTTCCAGTTAGTGCTGCATTAATTGAATCAATGTTCCACGAAATAAATTTCACAGCTATTTCTCCTTTTTATTTCTTAATTTAAGGTCGCTTTCTTTGATGAATACCCCATCGGCAGTTGTCTTACCCGTTTGCTTTGCAATTTCTTGATAAGCTGCGGTAAGCGCTTGTTGATGGTCAACGCCCACTAATTTACAAAAGATTAGCAGTGCAATCTGTAAGTCACCGATGCTGTCGATAAGCTTAGTCTGATTTTCCTTATTATACGCACTAGAAAGTTCGCCAAGCTCTTCTGCCATCTTCATAAATTCGACACGTGGATCCGCGTGGTCAATCCCGCGTTCATGCGCCCACTCATCAATTTTTTGAAACAGATCCTCGTAATTCATCACATGTCACCTCATCAAGTGATAATTCTAGTCTTAACTATAAAATAAAAGAACTAGCTACGCAATAAGAAAATTTCACGCAAGCCTTCTTAACAGTATTTATCAATCACCGCTGTTATAATTATTGCTAGGGAAAGGAAGTGAAACAAATGGACTTAACCAAGTATCGAATCGACCCTGCTAAGTTTGCTTTAGCTTGCGTGCAAAGTTCACCTGATCTTACCACTGAAGATAAATTAAGGGTTTACAAGGAAGCATACGAAGAAGCGCTTACTTTCTATCACCAAATTCAAACAGCCGTTATTAATAAAGGTCGTTCAAAAGAAGATCGCAGCCTTAAGGAAATGGGAGACTTTTTCGATTTAAAGAACTAAATCAATCACCGAACTCACTACCTATCAAAATCTCCCATCCCAATTGATGAAAAATGTTTTTTAAAATTAATTTACTTTGACTACTCACTGCAATCATGATTGTGGTGAGTTTTTTAATTTAAAACAAAAATAAAGGTGCCCTATTTGGACACCTTCAATACCGGTCTTGGGACGCTTAAGGCGCTCTTTATTCATCTACTTAGTATCAGTGATGAACAAGCTTAATTCTAACATAAAAAAATTCCAGTGAATACCATGACGATAGTGAGTAACCATACATACTGAGATAACTTTATGATGCATATTAGCGAGATAAATCATAACCACCCGTCAAACGGGTGGTTTGCACATCGGCTATAAGCCGATAATAAAAGCCGGCGTCTCAAGGCGCTGGCTTTCGCTTTGCTCAAGCCAAAATGCTCTGACTACTTTGCCACCGCTTTAAGCGGTGTTTATACTACCTCACTTACCCTTAAAAGGGTCCGAATATTCCACACTTGTTAGCTTATCCATTGCTATATCATGTTTCTCTTGATCTCGGATATACTTCTTTATCGTGGATTCATTTAATCCAACTGTACTCACATAGTAGCCTTCAGCCCAAAAATGTCGGTTCCCATATTTGTATTTTAAGTTTGCATGTCGATCAAACATCATTAATGCACTTTTCCCTTTTAAGTATCCCATAAACTGCGAGACACTTAGTTTCGGCGGAATACTTACTAACAAGTGCACATGATCTGGCATCATATGACCTTCAATTATTTCTACTCCCTTATATTTGCACAACAAACGAATATAATCTCTCAGGTCTCTTCGGTATTGATTGAAGATCGCTTTACGTCTATACTTTGGTATGAATACGATGTGATACTTACATAACCACTTCGTATGGGCTAAGCTATTTAATTTATTAGCCATATTTATATAACCTCTTTTCCCTTATTGACTTTGGCTTGAACACCTACATCTTAAGGCAAAAGAGGCCTTTTTTATATAATTTTTATCGCCCACCCGCATAGCAGGTGGTTTTTTGTTTCGTGCACTCGCTCTGCTCGCGCACTCAACTAGGTCTAAAGACATTAACAAAAAAGGATGCCGATTAAGGCATCCTGTTTACCGGTACGGATTAAGTAACGAACTGAATCCACTTTGCATGCCGGTACTTCTCATCTGATATATATATTATAACATAAATAAATTATGGTACAATACTATTGCGTGTCGGGAGTAACGACCCAAACTTACACGCAAAAGGGGTGAATTCCCCTATGAAGTTTGTACTTCTCATTCTGATCGTGCCGAACGGGCTCGTTAAGCAACTGTTACACTTTGTAAAGGTTGCAATCAAAAAGGCTCTCAAACGCCTAATCGAGGAACTACTTGGTTAAACTCCATTTAATTCCAAAAGGAGGTGGGCGAGATGTTATTTCAGCGGTGGCGTTTATTTGCTATCGCTGTTTTTATTATACTTAAAAACTGAGCAGCAATTGCAGTTCAAAGCTTTTCTCTACAAATAAATTTTAAAACAAAAAAAACCCTTGATACACAAGGGTTCCGCACTACTAGTTGTCGCGACGACGTTCAGCGATACGAGTAGCCTTACCAGTACGTTCACGGATTTGCTAAGCTGTTTCATCTGCTATTCATGAAGTATTCACAGACTATTCAATTAGTTAATTTAAATAGGTAGAAACTCATTAATTAGTCATGAAGTATTCATAAACTACTCACAAAAAAACTACCAACTACCTACCAGATAATTAACGGCATCTCTTAATGAGGTGTCGTTTTATTTTACGCGTTTATATTTATTTTCATTATAACTCCAATATAATTTTCGCGCTAATTCTATATTAAATTTAAAACAAAAAAGGATGCCGATTAAGGCATCCTGCTTACCGGTACGGTTTAAGTAATCAACTGAAACCATTTTGCACACTGGCATAGTAATATTGATTGTGCCTAATAAGCACATAAAAAAGCTAATCAAAAAGACTATTAAGCAACTATTTGCATGGTTGCGTGTCTAGCCCTTGTGGCTAGGCAAATAGTTATTTCAGCGGCGACATTTTATTTGTCATCGCTGTTTTTATTATACGTCAAAAAGCCCTAGTGATAATTACAATTTCTCTAACTACCACTAGGGCTTGAATATTATTGTCGTTGCGAGTAAACAACTGAATTAAGTTGAGAAGCATTTACCCCGTTGGCAATATCAGAAGCAAATTGATTATAACCAATACCCCAACTTGCAAGGTAACCATATGGATCAACATGTGATCCACCAATATTTTCAGTTACCCAGTTGTGGGTCTTAACACCAGGAGTTCCTGCACCACCAGCATCAAGAGTTAGCGGAATGCCATATTGCTTAGCATAGTACCGAGCAACATTGATGTAAGCAGTGTAGTCCTTAATGAATTGATCACGATTATAAGTCCGACCAAGCTCAATTTGTACTGGACTATAAGGGTTAGCGTTCAAAGCACCCCAAGAAACATAACCCGGTTCACCAACCTCAAAGACTTGACCACCGTCGCCGACAACAAATTGGGTATAAGCTGATTCCCAATTATTGTGAAGGTAGTTAGCGTTAGCAGCCGCACCAGACTCAGCACCTACATCGTGCATGATGATGTAATCGTTGATTGCAGTTTGGCTACTACCTTGCCAATCAGCTAGGTCATAGGTGTGGTTGATTTGTGATGGAGTGAAACCAGTATTCTGTACTTCTGAAAGAATCCCATTCTGGTCCGCATGGTAGGTAACGCCATTAACCGTTACATTAGTATTCGTTACTTTGAGATAGGTTGATGGGTCAAAGTAATACTTGTTCTCTTGCCAGTTAACAAGTCCGCTCATTAGACGGCCATCTTTGCCAACCATGTACCAGTCACCCCATTGTGACTTTACGTACTCCTGCTTATTGGCTTTTAGATAAGTGCCGGGTTCAAAGTAATAATAGTTTCCCATCCATTGTTGAACTCCAGAAAGAACCTGACCATTATCACCAATCATGTACCAATCACCCCACTGGGATTGCACATAGTCACGCTTAGTATGGAGGGTTCCATCTTGATTAAAGAACCAATAAGAACCTTGCCATTGTTGAACTCCAGTTAGCATCTTACCATCTTGGGTTAAATACCAGCTTGTTCCAGGATTAGCCTTAGGAAGTTGCCGATAGGAACGACCCTTTTGCACTTTCCCGTTGCTCTCGTAATAAGTATAGGTGCCATTCTGCTTTTGCCAACCGGTATTAGCAGAAGCAACACTTGCTGAACCTAATAAAAAAGCACTAGCCATTGTTGCTAGTGCCAAGTTCTTAACTTTCTTGAATGATTTATTTTTCATTAGGATTATCCTCCTTGTTAGATTGATTAGGAATAAAACTCTTACCACTAAAGATAGTCTTGTCTGTGTTCAACTTAATGGAACTGTTAGAAATAGTTGTCTTTACACCATCAACTCCAGTTTCAACAGTACTGGTGGTGACTTCGCCGTTGCCTTCCACAAAACCGCATAAACCAAGAATGGTTAAAAGCGTGTTGATAATCGCCGCTACTTGATCCCAGTGACCATATGTAAAGCCAAAAGCCATCATGACTTGTTGAATGAGCACAATTAACAGCGTAATAAAAGACGCTACAACTGTTTTGTTAATTGTGCCGTCTGGATTAAGGAACTTCTTTTTAATTACTGTTTTGAGTTTCATTTATAATTCCCTCTTTCCAAATTTGTAATTCTTCGTTCATGATCCTTTAATTGCTCATCATGACGAATAAATTTCTTATCTCCTTGCTCCAATCGTTCATTGGCTTTAGCATATTGACGATTAGAAACCTCCATATTTCGATTCAACTTACTTAGTTCATCATAAATTGGGCCGAGAATATTTTGTTCGATATTATCAATTGCCGTCTTTGAGCGTTTGCCCAGCCAACGGAAGCCAGCAATAATAAAGCCGATGATTGTTAGAATTGCCACCCAATCCTCTAACGAATACCCCAGAAAATAGCGAACTGTTACCCAGTGCATTTACTCACCTCCAACTATTGAGCGGCGCTACTTGCCGACGTCTCAGAGGTACTTGCTGAACTTGCATTAGTAGCTGGGGCCGATGATGCTGGTGTACTATCTGGTGTCGTAGTTGATGAGCTTGCTGGAGTAGATGGCGAATCAGCTGATGAAGCCGGCGTATCCGGCTTAGCTTCTTGTAAAGCTTTAACTTGTGATGTTAAATCAGTTACTTGTGATGTTAAGTTAGCAACCTGCGTTTGCAAGTCTTTATTTACTGCCGACTTTTGCAACGCATCTAATGCAGTTGCGTTGTCTTGCGCTTGTTGGCGCAACTGATTAAAGGACGCAATCGTAACATACTTACTAGGGTCTGCGTCTTTCCCCGCTTGTCCCTCAGCAATCACACCTGTATCGGTGCCACCAATCATCCAGTGTTTAGTCTTAGGGTCAATTGTTGGCGTTAATCCATTGTTACCATCAAGCCCCTTGCTACCAACACCGGGAATACCTTGGAGTCCTTGCTCGCCTTGAACGCCTTGTGGTAGTTGCAAATTCAAAGTATAGGTATTAGGATCGCTTTGTAATGGTACTAAAGTAGCTGATGGTTGAGCGTCTGGTGACAGCTTGGTTACCGAGCCAATCACAATCTTCGGGGTCTTTCCAGGATCACCCTTGGCACCTTTAGTCAAAGTTCCCACTTTTTGCATAACCGCATTCCAAAAGGCATTAATTGTCATTGATGGAATGTTAGTTACATCTGATACCTTCATTGAGTTTTCTTCAATCGTAAATTGAGCAAATCCTTTTGAGGGATAGACAGCATCTTTCTGCGTGTCGTTGCTCATCGCCCACAATTCAACAATATAGTTGCCAGGGGTTAATTGTTTAACGTCTTCTGTTTTAAGAATGACATTCTTATCTTGAATATACCCGGTAGCCGTAGCAGCGAAGTCCTTAGGGTGTTCTAAGTCATTGTTTAAGGTACTAGCAATCTTGAACGTTAATGTCCGATTACTAAAATCAGGTACTTTATCATCATCAAGCGCAGTAAAAGTCATTACTGCATCCGTATCACCGAACTTCCAATCTTTCCAATTATCAGCAATTGTTAGTGTGCGCATATGTTTCTCCTTTCTATTTTGTGCAAAATAAAAACGCCCTATCGGACGTTCTCCTTCTTTATTCTTTCCCATTGAATGGAAAAATATTCTCGTGACAAATCAACAAGATCATCAATCTCTTTTGCTGGCAGAGATCTATTCGATTCCAGGTTTTCAATAACTTTCTCAATCTGATTATTAATGTCTGTTACTAGATAATCATGATCATCATATAAGTGCATTCGTATTTGGGCTTGCAGTGCATATAACTCGCTCGAAGTCTGATTTGCTTTTTTAATCGCTGCTTTTGCATCCTCAGTTATGTTGTCAAAAACTCGATCATTGCTGTTTGACTTTATTGCTTCACTGAAACGCCCTACTAAACCATCGGTTGCATTGTAGACTTGATGAGTCTGAAAACACGCTTTGACAAACTTGCTAATAAGATCACGAGTTTCATTGTTCCACTCTAATGTAACTTCATTTGTCTTTTCGAGATTTAACATTTTTGTAGTCTCCCTTTGCGTTCTATTGCTTAAATGTGCAATTAAAATATTCGTCATAGATGCAATAAGACCTGCTACCAGACCTGTTCCAATTACGTTCCACATAATTAATCCACCTTTTAATTGATGAATTAATTATACAATTACTCTGCATACTTTTTGCCAGTAAATTCTTTATATTGTTCCTTTGTAATTGCCCCGTCTTTAACTGCCCAGCGAATATCAGCATACTGTTGAGCTAGCATTTTGATTATCTCAATCATTTTTATCACTCTTTTCTAACTGATTGACTTTTTGCGTCAATTGGAAGACTTGTTGTGTTAAAGCATTGATTAATTTAGCTGATCCGTCTGGTTCACTTGCTGGAACGTTGTATAGCTTTCGGTATTCATCATTACTAATGCCATGCCAGGTATTATTTGCTGGATCATAAGTAGGCTCATTCAATCCATCTGGTGGTACAGTAGGCGTTGCATTGGCAATCACTGTTCCGGGCTTAATCTTGGCTAAACCAGTTAGGTGATAGCTATCGTCATATTCATAAACTGTTTGCGGCTTATTGATGGATTCATTATCCGCCAATTCATATGCTTCTAAGTTAATGTTGTCTTTACGTCCCACAAAGAGGTTATTCTTGTTATATACATAGATTGTTGCCATATTGCTCACCCCTATCTGTCAAATGCAATAATTACAAGACTAAGTCGTTCAATTTCGTGGCGCTTGCCTTTAAGACTGATATTGAGCTTCTTACTATCAATATCAAGACGTGGTAAAGCATACCCTTCAAAGTGATACATCTGTGCAATTGCCACATCAGCGTTATCAACGGTCCATGGAAGATAGATTTGTGATTCATTAAAGTCTTGGTCATTGTCGACCTTAACATCACCACGTCCTAGAATTAGGTTCACATTCTGCATAATATGGAACTTAGAGAGAGCAAAGTCATTTCCGTTGTTAGCACGTGACAGACAACCACCTAAGGTATAATCACGAGTCCAAGCGGAATCGGTTCTCAATACATTAGCTAACCGTCCAGTAATCGAATTAAGCTGGCTAGTTAAACCATTGAACTTGTTATCAGTATAGTTGAATAGCGCTTGGCGAGCTGGTCCTTGCAAGTTGTCAATCTCAGTAACTCCGTGGAACTTGTTCTCACCAGTAAAATTATTGTTCCCACCAAAAGTTGCCACTTGGTTAGCCGAGATTGCAGCTAATAATGCTTGAACTGCTGAACGGGCAACATCTGCTGCTCCCTCTGTTCCTGAAAGCATTGCTTTAAGCTGATTAACCCAGTTAGCAACTTCTTGTTCAACTCCAGCCATGCTTTGACTTACATATCCATTGAATATTTTAGAATCTCCATAGGTCATATAGTCAGCACCAGCTAGCGTAGTAAAGGCAACATTAATCGTTGAAATAACTTGATTGTTACTGTCCTTAATACGGAAATAGGCTTGCTGATAATCACCAAGTGCTTGATAGAACGCTCCCGGAATTGTAAAGTCAAGCGTACCAACAGATGGATCAATTACTTTGTAAGTGGCACCAGAAATTTTTAACCGCCCATCATGGTCAACACCCACAAGGTCAATCGACTTGCCTTGCATATTCATTGGCAGGTGATTAGGACCTTGTACAATAACAAATGGCACAACTCGCCCGTTATCGCCTTGATGACCATTCATTGCTGGCATTTTAACCGTAGTATCGGCTGAAACTGTGGTATCAAGGATAATCCGATTATTGCGGTCTTTAGCTTCAATTAAATCAGCCATTATCATTCTCCTTTCAATATCTTATTAATATAACCAATTAACGTGTTTAATTTGTTTTCAATCAGATACCAGTTGTAATTAACGGTATCTTTGTAATGAGCATCAGTCGCCAAACTGTCAACACGTAGCAATCGCAATAGGCTAGTTTTAGCACCCGTTTCAGGGTCACATAACCAGTTGCTATTACATAAGCTAATCAGCTCGTTAACTTCTCGCTCTAAGTTGAAGAAACTTAATAATACATAGTTGCGAAGCGGACGAGTAAGCGCATTGTCGGGAGCGATTAACGTTGCCTGAACCTGCTTACTATCCGTTCCCATAAGGTTGTGCATTTGGCTATAAAGTTCATTAATCTTGTTGAGCGTCCGGTTAATCCCGTTACTCACATTGGTACCAATCCCAAATAAATCTGCTAAACGGTCAAGCCTCAACTCATCAACTGTTTTAACAACTGGTGGTTGAGGCTTATTTTCTGGCTTATCAGTTTTAGGTGGATTATCGTGAGGAGGGTCAATATGTGGTGGTGGACTCGGTTGAACTGTTCCACCTGCCATTTGCTTAAACTTCTCTGCTAGCCGTTGAGCAATAGCTCGCATCGTTGCTTTCGTTGGGTGTACTCCTGTATTACCGTCACCCAGTGTTTGATTAGCATTTTCGTAGGTAATTAATGGATCTGGGCGCCAGTCGTAATATTCAAGCCCTTCTTGTTTGGCAACGTCAATTAACATGTCGTCTAACTGATTCTGGTTCCAGAAAGCATTGTTGACATCATAAAGGGTCTTGCTTCCTTGTCGAAAGTCCTCAGTCGGCAATTCCAACAAGATTTTAATGTTAGGGTTCTTACGCTTTAACGCCTCAAACCCATTAACCGCATTCTGCTTAACAGTTGCTAAGGCTTCGGGCCAGCTGAAGTTATTAACTCCATAACTTACTAGCGCATAGTCGAACCCTGATACGTCAGTCTTATTGACCATCGCCGTAAAGCCATTTGAACTATTGTCATACTTAGTTCCGCCAATCGCTACATTGGCTACCTGCCAGCCTAAGTGTTGACCAATCAATTCAGGGATCCGTTGATTGGCTGAAACATTTTCTTTTCCGTCCCAACCAGCAAAAATTGAATCGCCAAACGCAACTAGTTTGGTCATGTTACCACCTCGTTATTGATTGTTCGGTTCAGTATTTTGGTTTTCCTTTTTGATAGCTGTATCAGCGGCGAGCTTCTGCTTAGCAATGGTAATTAAGTCCTTCATTGATAATTGCATAAAGTCCTTGCTTTCTGGTAAATCATCTGGTTTAACCCGAATTGAAGCATTGACAAATTCAGTACTATCAGCACTTTCATTATGCAAACCAACTTGCGCATAAAGACACTTGCCAGTATTAGTATCAAATTGGTAGTTAAATGAGCTTAATTGTGTTTCATTCATGGTATTTTCCTCCTAAATTTTTGTACTAAAAAGGCCCACAGCTTACTTATTAGCTTGTGGGTCTTGTTTTGTTTCCGGTTCAGTAGTTTGTGTTTGACTATCTGTTTTCTTGTCGTCTTCCTTAGACAACTTGGTTTTCAAGTCTTCAATTTGTTTCCTTAATTGGTCATTTTCATTTGATAGTTCAACTGCTTGTGCTTTGAAACTTGCTCGATCGATTTCGGCATTAGAAAGACGTGCTGCTAATTCTCGGGCGGTTTGTACTAATAAATCATTGTTATTCATGTTGTAATTTCTCCTTTAATTCTTTAATTTCTTCTTTTTGTGTTTGCACTTGTTTATCAATTTCTTGGAATGCGGCGATGAGGTATGATAATTCAACACTCGGCTCACGATATTTTCCGGTTTGGTCGATGAATTCTCTTGGGACCGAGTAATGCGATACATCGTTAACATCATCAATAATGAAACTAGCTTGTGGGTCGTAGACACCCTTAGCTACATTCCGCTTATACTCATAAAGGTATTGATCATCTTGACGGATCTTATCTAGCGCTAGACTAGTATCAAGCTTTTTGATATTCGTCTTCTTTGATAGGGTCGAATAAGTGAGCCATCCTTGTGCTCGGCAATAATCGTTGAAGTAAACATACTTCATGAAGCGAGCACCAGAATTAACATGGAAGTTCTCGCCGTTGTTATCACCGGTATTAAATTCAACAGTATTAGAATTATCAAGACGGGTAAAGCCAGTATAAGTTCCATTATTAGTATTATTTTGGAAAAATAACGTTGGCTTAATATTTACTCCGCCATCAACTACTTGCATATGCATATTACCTTTAGCAGCAAAGTTAATTTCCTGATTATTCAGACTAATAGCGGGTACCATTGAATACCATAGTTGGCTAGCTGTTGTCCCACCCGAGTTAAAGTGGTCAAAAGCATTGATATATAAATGACGATCGGCACTAGAAGTATCATACCCAATGCTATATTGAGGAACTTCTTTACCATATGAGCTATCCATGAAGTCTATACCATCAAAATTAAATCGAGTTGTAGGGTTATTAACCGCATTCTCTTCTGTCTGAACATAAAAATGGTCATCATCAGATGATAATCTTACATGTCCGTTACTCAACGATATCTTGTCGGTATTAAGTGTTCCAGTATTAATCTTATCGGCACTCAAACTAGCAATTGCCGCACTCGGAATAAAAGCACGACCGGAAAATACGACTGACGAAGCATCAAGGTATAGCTTATTTGACTGAATTAACGTATTACCAGCCGTTAAATTAATCTGACTGAGCAGGTCACCGCTCTTGACCCGCAGGTTGATGTCGTCACGAAGCTGGGTGATCTCACTCTCGGTTGCACCCTGCGACCATGCGGACCATTTACTTCCGTCGTACTGGCGGCTGTAATGAATGTTGTCCCGGTCAGACACGGCGTACTGGACGATTCGACTGTCATAGCCGGGTTCAACCTGCACGTACCACCAATAGTCACCCGGTGGCAGATTAGATCCGCCTTTGACGAAAATCTTCTGCTGTAACACGGCGGTGTTGAGGTCAATGCTGTCAGTACTCTTCCACGTCGCCTCGTCTTTCAAAGCGTTGAAGTCGCTGGCACTAACCTTTGACTGGATCACGTTCGACAGTTGCGTAATCTGTGATGAGGTGTCGTTCTTGAAGTTCGTCACATTCGATTGCAGTCCGTCAATTGAAGCGGTGAGTGATTGTACCTGTGTCACAGTGGCGTTGTACTTCGCATCGAGGTTCGTGATGCTCTCATTGATCGTACCCGCTGTCTGAGTGATCAGTGATTGTACTGTACTAGTTGTAGCATAGCCTTTTCCATCAACAATGTTATTCACATCTGTACTAGTTACTTTTGACTTTATTTGGTCCGCCATGACATCTAAACGAGAACTAATTTGTTGAGCTGTGCCCTTGATATTATCAACATCAGTTTGCTTTGCCATAAGACTGATGAGCTTACTGTTTTCATCAATGGCAGTTGTGTTTTTGCTAATTGCAGTAATGGTATCATCGGGATTAGCTAACCATGTACCAATATAATTTCCAACAACAGCAAAGGGTAAAGCTACATAAATATTTCCCTTGTTACCAACGCAGCCCCATAAATAAAAGTCAGGGTGATTAATATTTCTATGACCAGAAAATTTATAAGCTTGCCATTCGGTAGTGAGACTTTGATCTGTATAACCTCCACCGCCCCATAATTCAGTATGCATTTTATCTCCAGCATTATCTGCTTTGGCATAAACTACCCATGTTACTAGATCATCGTTATATGGACCATCTAAAAAAGTAGTAAGTTGTCCGCCGTCTACACCAGCGCCTCCAAGAATAGCAATTCTACCATCAAGATATTTGTCCGATGTAACAGTAACTGAATAGCCTTTATTCCATCCGTCAAATGTGTCTGAATGGTGGAGAAGATTACGAGTACCAATCTTCATTCCATTAACTTTATCCCTCAATGTCTGATATTCAGCGGATGAAACTTTTTGGCTGATTTGATCAGCCATTGTCTTTTGTTCGGCGCTGACTTGGTTAACAGTTCCTTTAACACTATCAACTTCGGACTTATCGGCTTTATTTAGCAGCATATCCTTAGTTTGCTGTTGTTCAGTGCTTAACGCTGTTTGCTTAGATTTTAAGTCGCCTGTAATACCAGAATACTTACTATCTAAGTTGTTAAGTGTCACATTAAGACTAGCCAATTGATTATCTTGACCAGTTAAAGTGTCATGCAACCCCTTAGCGTCAAGCTGAATGTTTTGGATATTCTTTTGTGCATCGCTAAGTAATAATTGCAGATTGTCTGCTTTCTGCGTGACCTTATCAATATTACCCTTTTCGTCAGTCAATTCACTCGTATGTTCAGCAGCAGTCTGCTCTACCTTGCTTAAACGTCCATCCTGATCCTTGAACGTTTGCTCATACTTGCTGGCAGTTAACAGCAGATTAGATATGTTTTTCTCTGCATCTGTCATTGACGCTTGTAACTTATCAGCAGAGGTTAACAATGAGGCAATGTTACCTTGATTGTCCTTGATGTTCTGGCGTAAGCCTTTGATATCAGCTTGAATCTGATTGACATTTCCCTGTGCAGAAGCAAAATCAGCCTCAAACTGTCCTTGTTTCTGCTTAATCAGAGTGATGTCATGGCCTTGTTCAGCAGCACTTTTAGCATAAGTGTCAAGGTCAGTTCCAACCTCATTTAATTGCTTTTCGACTTTATCCATCGAGTCACTTGTCGATTTAAGTTCGGCTTGAACTGCTTGAACGGCGGATTCATTGGCGGATTTTGCTTGATTGACACCAGCCTGTACCTCAGCAATAGTTGATTCGATTTGCGCAACATCACTAGCCGCATTAGCTTTCAATTGCTGAATTTCCGCCGTAGCACTATCCATTGCGGACTTTGCTTCAACCACCGCTGAACTCTGTGCAACGATCGCATCACTATTGACCTTACTTGCAGCAATAGCGGACTCAGCAAATTTCACAGCCTTATCGGCTTGTTGTCGAGCTTTTTCAAGTCCTGGTAATTGATTTTTTATTTCATCTGCAACGGTATGGTCTAACAGCTCGCTGACCTCAGCTTGCTGTTTCGGTTTTAGTAATTCCCACATTCGTTCTGCATCTGGCCGACGAAAGATAATTCCTTTAGGCGAAATAACTGTATTAAAGTCATTTCCCATTGTGGAATAACCAAAACCTTTACCACCGCCAAGAACTGTATCTTGACCAATGCCAACCCAACCTTTGCTATCAGTATTTACGTCAACATTGGTGTAGGTATTCCGCTCTTTACGGGTAATTGGTTGCTTATTTAGTTTCTCAGTTAGATCAATATTTAGTCCATTAATATAACCGTCAGTATCCCCAACTGTTATTGAATTATCGCCATCCTGATCAATCATTTTGTAAAAGCTAATATTTTTTACATCATCTTTATCTAAGCTAGCAAATCCCTTAACAGTGTTAACCAGTCCAACATAGTAGCCACCTTGACGTAAGTTAGAATAGATACTTTGAATTTCGTTAATGTTACCTACATCTTCAATGTTTATAAATACATAGCTTCCTTCTACAAATCCTTGATTAGATAGATTTTGTAAAAGATTTAATACGTCACTTGCTCCTGAGTAATTAACTAGAGCATGAATTTTAGCATTAGCTTTTTCCGCCAATCCAACCAACTTTTCAGTATCAATCTGATTGGCCCTGATTAATACAACTGAACTTTTATTAAGGTCATTACTATTAGCTGTTGTTAGTATCTTGATCGGTATTTGGCTTTTCAATGTTTTCTCCAAATGTTCTCACCTCCTGTCTCGTCCAAGTCTGCTTTGACCATCCTGGATTGATTATCTGTGTAGGACGATTAGCAGCATTATTGAATGATTGTTCATAATCAAGAATAGATTTTTCAACACTATTCAAAGTAATTGTAGTATTATTTGATGATCTTCTATGCGAATACCAAGTAAAACCAACAATTGGTAACTTAGACTTATAGTTTCGTTGTTTGATTTCAAAATGAACAATATCGCCAGGGATAGGTCGTTCATTATTCATCATCGTGCAAGTAATAGACATATCTGGGTTAGGATGAAATTGTTTCAGTGCATAATCTCTCATCTGATCTTTATCTTGAATGGAATCATTAGTAATATCATCAGGAGCAAAGAATAATCCCCAACGATCAATGCTTTCCTGGTCCTTTACAATAAATGGCTGGAAATAGTACTGAGTTGTATCTGTTTCAGTAGTTGTGGTTGCATCAGTTCCGTCATCCTCATCAGATGCACCTTGTGAGACAACTGCTGCCATTTGGTCGTTTCTCGCGTACCATGAAGGTGGGTAGTAGCTAACAGGTTCAATCTTGCAGCTTTCTCCAGGTTCAGGTTCATAAATCATTGTATTTGCGTCTAGCATTAAACAAATATGATGGGTACCACCATGGGGACCATAAAACCCAACATCCCCTGTTTGTGGTGTTGATACTTGGTGAAAACTAGGTTCCATTGCAATAGTTTGAGCAGGAACTCTAATTCCAAAGTCTTGATAAACTTGACTTACAAAAGATGAACAGTCCATTCCCGACCATGGATTTCCGCCACGGGTTCCACCAGCTCCACCATATACATAAGGAACGCCTAAATACTTTTTTGCATCATTGATAACTGCTTGTGCACCTTTACCACTTGTAATTGTTCCGTTAGGTAATCCTGTATCCGTAGTCGATGTATCTTGTTGTGTATAAGTGGCTCCTACACATCGTGCTTCATTAATAATTGAATTAGAATCAATGTCAATTTGAATGTCAGAAACATTATTCAAGTAGTCTAGACGATGGCCACGATCTTTATAGAACTCATCATGCGAATAAACGGTAATATGTTTGGCCATCGGGAAAATTACTGCGTCAGTCCAGGTTTCAGTTATTTTAGAAATTCCTGTTTTAAGAGAAACGGCATCAAGTGCTACAGGTTGGGGATCAAATTGACCTTTGATTTCCCAAGTGAAATTTAGCCAGTTATTACCATTTGTATTGTTGGCATCACCAATGTAGTACTTCATTATTTGCTCGGGTCCGATTGGCGTTAAACTAGTATTTTCATCATCTTTATTATCTTGATTTGTTTGATTAGGAGCATTGCTATCAGGTGATGCTTTGTGACCTATATCGCCCCAATCGGTATTACCATCAACACTCTTTGATCGAGATAATTCAGTATAGATTTGAGAACAAGTAACTTGAATTGCCGAAGACCCTTGACTAGGCGCATCACTTACCTGTTTAATAACAAAAATCTCACCATGATCATATACCCAAGACTGATTAGTTAGCATACTGTATGCTTCTGATCCGTCATCATAAGCAGTAAAGGTAAGGGTATAGTCACCATTAACCGCGTAAGTCCACTCTACTTGATCGAACAATACCGCTTTTAGTGCTGCACGCTTACCATGAATATCTTCAATGATTAACTTATCGCCATTCATAAGCATCACCAACCTAATACAAATAAATAAACGGAAAGCTAAATGTTATATCAACACTTGAGCATTCCGTTATTTGAAAGTTATTATTACCACGTTCAAGGGTAATCGTGCCAAAATCTGTATCATTGTTAATATTGTTATTATCAACATAACAATTAACACCATCATAAGTAATTACTCCTGATTGAGATTTGGTAATTTCTAATGACGAATTATTTGTTGTATTTGTTATCTTACACTTACTACCTGAGAATCTTATCAGAACTTTCATATCATGGTGTTGGTAATAAGGATCAATAGCAACATCGCTAGGATTATAAACTGTGAAATTCATTGAATTAAAGTGGTAATCTCCTGGGTTATTTCCTAAGTAGTTCATTCCATACCCAGTTCCATCTCCATTAAAATCCTTCACCGTATCAGAGCGAAAAATACTGAACCAATATCCAGACGGATTTTCAAAGGGGATTGTAAAAGTGGCTACGTTTGCTCCAGGACTAATCGGTGCAACATCAGCGGTCATCGGATAGGCGAAATACACTTTAGCCATATTAATAGAATGGCGAATCCTTATCAATTGTCGACTACCAAAAAGTAAATTATAGAGCTTATGCTTAGCTAACTGTAAATCCTCATAGTCCATAAAGTTTAATGAGAACTTTTCATTCATTGTTCGTTTGTCATACGCCTCTGATATAAATTGTTGACCATCAACTGCAGCTAATTGTTGGTAGTTATTAACTACTTGTGGGCTAGAACCTGAATCATCCATTCCTAGGTATGATAATCCAGTGATTTTATCAGTTAGTTTTATTTCGGGCTGGTTACCAACCTTAACGTAAATTTCTGGTTCACTCACTTATTACCATCTCCTTAAAACGAATTTAATTTCATTGACAGTCTTTGTGCTTGCAAAATATCTTGACGCTTGGGGTCGAATTTACCCTGACTATGAATTGCAGCAACTTGTTGAGTTCCTAAATTGATTAATGATTGTATGTCCTTATGTAACTGATCTAATTTCGATTCTAACGACC
This sequence comes from Limosilactobacillus reuteri subsp. reuteri, assembly GCF_000016825.1. NCBI lineage: Bacteria > Bacillati > Bacillota > Bacilli > Lactobacillales > Lactobacillaceae > Limosilactobacillus > Limosilactobacillus reuteri. The sequence continues at coordinate 1,172,249 of NC_009513.1, forward strand.
TGAAATTATCTTTATCGATAGATTGGTCGTCTCGTGTTGTCTGAACGCTAGGTTCTTCACCTCTAAAACGTGCAATAACCTCACCAAGTAATTGATAAGCACGAGACCTTTTATTAATATCTGTCGGAATAACATATTCTGGCTTATTCTGTTCCGCAATCCGAATGAATTGTTCAGTATCAATTCGACCACCATTCGCATATCCATGACCTTGGCCAAGAAAAGAAAGACTATCTCCATAACGTTTACGAGCATAGTTCAGTCCCGCAAGCAAGTTATCAAATCCATTCCAAATATTTCCATGGCCCGGAAGTTTATTAGCAGCGAATGTTCCTGGCTTAACTTGCATTAATCCCATCGCATGACCGTCAGCTAAACCATCAGTTCCACCCATTGCTTTAGGGTTACCGCCAGATTCCGTCTGAATTTGACGAAGTACCTTACCTACAAGACTGCCTGATAAATGCAACATTGCTAATGCCTTTACTACGTATGGCCGCCAACGTTCCACACCAGAACCACCAGGATCAGCTAATTCTTCAAATTGTTTCTTAATCCATTTTCCTGCTTGTTTAGCAATGTAAATGGGTACATTAACAACCAAATCACTAGCATACTTAATTGGTGTTGAAATGTGCACGAAGCGCTTAAATACCTCATTTAGCGCTTCTATTGGGTGTTCAATAACCTTATCAATAAACTCTCCGGCATTATCAAGCTTATCAGTAAGTCCGCTAAAAAAGTCACCTACTCCATTAGCATAACGAGGCAAGTTAAAAGCTTTTGCCAACTGGTGAGAAGCTTCTCCGTTAAGAATAGAAATTCCTTTTGGTAAGAATGCTAAGAAATTACGCTTATTAGGAAACATTCCAATTTGACCATTAGGAAGACGATACATTTCACGAAAGTGTTCACCCGGACCATCATTTACTAGTGCAAGTGAAGACCTTTTAGTGCCATCAGGATTTCCAGCAGTCCCAGTCGCATAGCTCGGAACTGAGATTGACCAGTCACCACTAATTTTGCTAGCACCAATTTTATCAAGGATCCAGTTCAAACCATTCTTAATATCATTCATTAAGGTATTAAATGGTTTTAGAACACCATTAGCTAAATCAGCCATTGCTCGCATGGCGTTCTTCTTACCAGTTGCAATTGCATCCCCAATCTGAGACATATGATCTTGCCACGATTTAAGCATCCGTCCTAGGCTACCACCAGTAAGGTCATTCAAACGATCGTACATATCCTTAAAAATTTGATGATTATTTTTTCGCATATCTTTAGCTGTTTGACTGGTATCTTGTCCTAACCGATCCCAGTGGCCACTCACTAAGTCATGCCAAGATCTTGTATGATCTTGAATAACCCGATACATAGATTGGAATGTTTTAGGGTGCTGCCGATACATATTTCGAACAATTCTAGAAGTTGAATTATTTAAATTGTTATACCAACGATTAATATTATTCACACCTGAACGAGCGCTTGTTTCTATGTTCTTCCAACCACGTGATGCCGACTTTCGAACATTATTCCAATACTGTTGATTTTGTTTTTCATCTTGGCGTTGTTCACGTTGTCGATTACGCCAATAAGACTTCCAATTCTTGGCCAAACTATTAGTAAAGTTATGCCAGTTCTTTTCTGCCTGCTTATTAGCCTTAGCTTGCTCACGATTGGATTGTTCCTGGCTCTTGCTGATCTGTTTGAATGTATTTTTGAAAAAACTTCCTACTTTTTTCAATCCACTCTTTGCAAACTTAGCAATCCCATTAATAAATTTTCTGAATTGTTTATTAGTGTCATATAAATGCTTTAATTCAATTATTAATGCAGCAATAGCAGAAATAACTAAAATAATTACATTACTTTTCATAGCAAGATTAAGCATTTTTTGATTTAGGGCGGCAATCTTTGCAGCACTAGACAATCCTTTGTAAACAGCAATTCCTTTTCCCAAAGTCATATAAAAAGCTGTTACTAATCTTGCAGTCTTAGTAAATGCAAAAGAGGCAATCATTGTTTTAGAAAAAACTTTAACTGCTGTTTGATGCTTACTCATAAAAGCAATAGTTTTAGATAATAAACTTAACACTCCGGCTAATGCTTTACTTATACTATTAGCATAACGTTGCATAGATTTATCAGACGTAACTTGAACTAAAGCATCTTTAGCAGATTTACTCATCTTAAAGGACGACTTTTGAACATCCCCTGATAGTTTTGAAAAGCGCGATTTAAGATACATGGACATTCCCATGTAACTTGTCATCGCTTCAGATTGTCCAGTCTTATATTTCTTTCCCAAATAGTCCATGGCCTTGACAAAATCATCAGCAGTTAATTTGCCTTGCTGGGAAAGTTCTTGTAACTGTTTCATCGATTTTCCAGTTGCTTTTTGAATTGCTTCTCCAAACATCGGAAAACGATTGATCATAACATTCATATCTTCCTGACTCGCTTTACCACCAGCAACAATCTTTGCATACTGCTCACCTGCTTCTGCAATCTGAGCATTCGTCATATGCATGGTTGAACCTAAACGCACAAAGTCATTAGTCCACTGTTTAGCATGTTTAACATTGCTATCCACATGGTAAAAACTTTGAGCCATTTTATTGATTGTTTCTGCAGAGTATATTGAGTGCTGAGAAAGATCATTAATAAAATTAATTAGTTGTCTGCCATCCTGGGGTGCCTCGGTTGTCAAAGACTTCCATACAGTACGCATTGTATCTTGTTCTTTATTATATTCGCGACCCGCTTCAATTAAGCCATGCATATTGCTTGTCATAGCCATAATCGCATTAGATGCAAGATTAGATACAAAAACACCTGCGAATGATGTTTTTAATGTTTCCCTTAACGATTTAGTTTCACGATTTGTTAATTCTTCTGCATTTTTTATGCCAAGAATTTTGTTTCTAGCAGATGCAAAGAAACCAGATCCTAAAGTGTCTTTACGAATTAGTGAAGCATGCAAGTCGTCAGTTCTAGTTTTCAATTCAGAAATTTGCGATTTTGTTTTTCCAATTGACGCACTAGTTTCATCTAACCTCACTTTTTGTTTTCTGTATGCTTCACTATTCTTTCCTTGTGTTTTAGCAAGCTGATCTAACTCTTTCTTTTGAAGGTCGTACTGCTTAGAAAGAGTTTTTAATCCAATACTTAAGCCCTTAATTTCAACGTCATTTGCTTTAAGCTCTTTACCATTCGCACGCAAATTATTTGCATATGCTCGTGAAGACTCCTGGGCTCTTCGAAAACTAGTTTGTAATTCAGCTAAACCCGAAGTTTGATACTTTAATGTACTATTAGCCCGATTAACTTGTACCTCATACGAAGCTAATTGTTTACTAGCTTGAGAGATATCTTTATCTAATTTCAGCCATGTTTCTAATTGATCCTTATTAGATAAGTTCAAGCCTTCCTGACGACTTTTTAATTCAGAAATCTTAGCCTTTTGAAGTTCAATTACTTCATTTAATCCAGAAATACGCGCTTTAGCAGCTTCAGCATATTGGCCAGAATTTTTTAACGCAGTTTCATTAGCTTTCCAAGCATTCGTGGCCGCACTAATTGAACTCCGGAACGCAGATAAACTTTTAGTCGCAGCAATTGTATCAACTGATATCCGCGTCGCCATTTCATTTTCAACTTTCAATTTATCCACCTCCCATTAACATTGCTAACTTCTTATGGGCATCCCCCGTATTCATTGGTCGATCTTCCCTAGATTTAGCACTCAGTATTTTCAGCAGTTCTTCATATTCTTGGCAGTCAACTTGTGATGGTGCCATTCCGCCTTGAAACATTAGCTGCTTTTTTAGATAGTTACGATCTTCAATTTCCTGTTTCAGTGAATCTATTGATCGGAGGATTTCTCCCCTTATCCTTTTGGGCCCTTTTTCTTATTATTAACCGTCTTTTGATATGTATCTTCTGGTACACCTTTAATACGATTGCAGACATAACTTACATAACTCCCAAGTTGCTGATAATCGACACGGTCTTTGATCATATCAACTTGTTTATCACTCAGTTTTAAGACATCTTGAAGAAAGACAAAGATCTTTTTATTAACTTCTCGTTCTTTCTTTAGGGTAGCAATCATGGCTTCACTACTGTCTAGATTTTTCTCTGATTTACTAAGTTCAGCATCCAAAGAAAGTAATGTAATCATCATTTCATCTGCTTTATCGACCGCTCCTACTGTTGCATGAATATTAATTGGTTTGCCAAGGCCGATTTGCTTTGTATTAATTTTAACCGTCATATTTACCTCCATTCAGCCGCCCATTTCTGTACTGTTTATTTCAACGGCGACTTATCTTCACTTAAACAGTTGGCTTATTTACATCAGACTGATTTGTATTTGCAAAACTACCAGTTCCAGTTGCTTGAATATAGCTTGCCATTGGATTATCTCCAGAATAGCCACCGAACACTTCTTTCAACATTGTTTCAAAGCCTTGCCATGCTGAATCGCCAGTATTATAGGCTTTGAAAGATTGTTGAGAGCCTTCTTTGTTTAAGAAGACATTATTAGGGATTGGGTTCAGACTCTGATAGGTAAACGCAACATTGCTATCAGTTTCATTCTTGTTATTTGTTCCATGATTACGCGTAGGAAGCGTCATTTCACCATTTGCAAAGGCGTCAAAGAACCAATTCCCGTCAAAGTCATGGGATGCAATAAGAAGCGCAACATGCGGTTTCTTATTAGAAAGAACACGACCACCGTTAATATCCGTATAACCTACCATTTTACTTCCATCTTCATATGGCATATCCAACATAGTTAATGCAACTTGTGGTGTTGGCACCCCGTGATTAATTCGCTTAACTTTATTGTTAGCATATTGTTGTTGCCCTGCTTCTTCTAGGCCGGTGATATTAGCAGTAGTAGCACCATCGCCATCACCGTCCCAAAGAGCAATTCCTTTTGGCCCTAATCCGCCTTTTTCGGGATCAGTAATTAAAACACCTTTGTCATCTGTAATTCCAGCCATAACAAAGTCGATCCCTTTAATAGACATTCCTGCCATTTTCTCACACTCCTTTTATTACTAAATCTTTGGCAAAATAAAAGACCTTGGTACTTTGACCAGTATCAGGATCTTTCACATGCGCTTTTGATTGTTCAACCGTCCATTTGTCATGAACGAATTTCTTTGCTAATTCTATTTCCAAGTTTGTTACATCTTCTCCGCTCAATGCTTTTCGATAAAAAAGCTGCACCTCAACGCCAATTGTCCATCCCTTAAAGGTGGCATTTGCATAATAAGTAGGCTCATTAAGCCATTCAGTTATTAAACAAATTGTTTTGGCTTGATTTCCGATAATTTCTTTAGGAATCGATTCTCGATATACTTCATCAATTAACGAAAATTTATTCTTTATCAATAACTCTGCTTGTTGTGAAGGAGATTTCATTTTTGCTGACCTCGATAGACTTTTGCTTGAGCCTCGAATACCTCATCTTTGGCATCACGCCTCGTATTATCAATAAAGTGGTCTCCACGCATCTTTACTGTTCCATCGTTTAAGAATCTAGCAATACGTGCATGATTAATGCCGCTATCTTTTGGCCCTTCAAACCCAACCAGAGAATTTCCGTTATCCACATCCCCCATATCTTTATTTTCAAAGATAATCGAATCAGCTAAGTGTTTAACCTTCCCTGTCTTCCGTCCCGGCTGGTAGTGCTTCTCTTGCGTTACTTCCTTCAACTTTGAAACAAGGACTTCTGCACCAGCGGCAGTCATCTTTTTCTTAGTTTCATGATCAGGAACAGCAATTTTTTCTGCTTTTCTTCCAAATTCTTCTAGCGAAGCTGCAAAGTCCACTTTAACCAACCTTCTTTCCAGTATCCTTTAGTGTAATTAAGTCATATCTTATTGGTGAATGGCTTTCATCACGGGAGATCGTAACAATATTATAGATAGTATTATCATCATCTATTTGAGCTTGAAGATCATCTTCAACATGATATTGGGAACGAACAGCAATCACAATCGTTCCTTCAAGTTTAGTACCAAGTAATTGATACTGTTGAGTTTGGCTTCGCTGGTAAAAAGCACAATGTAACTGCTGTCGAGTGATAAAACTTTCGTGTGATCCTTCAATTGACTCATCACTAATGGTTTCTGTCTTGCCAAATTTAACTTTATGATTCAGCCGGCTGATCGGAAGTTTCATTCTTGTCACTCTCCTCATCGTACGAATTCCTTAATCCTCGTAATTGACCAATGATACTATTAACTGTTAAATCAATGGGATAAGTTTGAGTATCAGATAAGGCTAAACGATTTTGATAATAAGTTCCTGCTAATGACATAACAGCAATATCAACTAACGACACTACTCGCGAATCATCATAAAAGCCATTAACATCTTCACCAATCGCATTATGGATAAATGACGTTGCCGCTTTGACGTATGAATTTAGTAATTGGTCATCGCTATCGTCATCAAGATAGAGCATTTCACGTACTCGTGGTACCAGCTTATCGAGGCTGGGTGTTTCATCACTCATGATGATCACTCACTTTCAATTAGGCAGTCTTACCAGAAGCTTCTGGAGTGGTTGCTTGCTGGTTGGCAACAGCCTTGAATGAAGCAGTAGCCCAAGCACCATCATCAATTACTTCAACGTCAAACCGGTCAATAACCCGCACTTTGTAAAGATCATGTTCAAATGCGCCAGCACCAATATTGGTTGAAAGCAATGACATATGCTCACGATCATAAAGCGTAATTCCTTGCTTCAAGTCACCAAAGTAAAGCGGGTGAGTGCCAGCCGCTACGTCAGGTAACCATTTGTCAGCAACTACGGTGATAGTCTTACCATCTAAACGGTACACATCTGGTTGGGTTACGTCACGTTGAAGCATATAACGTCCTTGAGCGTCCTTAACCTTAGAAAGGACATTATAACCGGATTGATTAGTAACGAAACTTGAACTGGACATAATCGCCGGATCTAACGTGTTATTTTCTAGATCTTTGATATCATCAAAGCTTGCGATAGTAGGCTTCTTAGCTGGCTTACCCATTGCTTCGATAATCTTAGCATTACGAGTAACAGTTACCTTCTTTGCTACCCAGTTTGACAACCAAGCAAGGATGTTTTCGACAGTATCCTTTAAAAGACTGTTAGTAACAGTTTGAATTGCTGCGTATCGATGAATAGCATACTTAATAAGTGTTAATTCTGGATCGTCCATATCTGGAATAGTAGCTGTTTCATCATCTAAATCGGTCATTGGTGTAATGTCACTTAGTTTTTCATATGTCCGTGTACCGGTAGTTGTAGTAACAGATTCAACATTTACCAAGTTTTGTAACGTGGCAAATTGACGAACGAGTTGATGAATAGCGTATTGAATATCGTCCGGAATAGTTAGGCCACCATTACCCGTGCCAGTCTTACCAGAAGTAACCATGTCCTTGAATTCACGAACAAATTGGTCTTTAATATCCATTTCTTTTTTGTTTAAAGGCTTCTTGTCTTCAGACTTCATAGCCTTAACTTTTTGAGCGCGTGCTTCGTCAAGCTGATCCTTAATAGCATCTCGTTGAATTTTAGCGTTATCACGTTGTTCCTTTAATTCAGCAAACTTGTCTTTAGTGAAATTGTCATCAAGAACAGCAGCATTTAACTTGTTGTTTAAATCAGATACTTCTTGACCCTTGGCAATCCAAGCATCATTTAATTCATTAATTCCCATTAATTTCATCTCCTAGTAAAATTGCCAACTTCTGATCTTTAAGACTAGGAGTTGGCTTTTCTTTGTTATTTATCGGTGTTTCCACTTCGTTTTTAGACTTGGCATCTCGTGCTTTAGCCAGAACAGTTTTGATTTTTGCGATAGCAGTAGAATTAAGAATGGGTTGGTTGCTAACAGCATTAACCACTTGGGGAGTTTTAGAACCAGCCGAAATATTATCAGCAAAGCCCTTGTCAACTGCATCTTGAGCAGTCATCCAAGTTTCATTAGCCATTAACTGTAAGATATCGTCACGATCCATTCCCGTCTTAGCTTCATAAGCGTTAACAATAGACTGGTCCATAACATCTAACATCTTAGAATCATGCGCAAAGTCATCCGCATTCCCCATAGAAATAGTAGAGGCTTTATGAATCATCATTTGACTGGTAGGACTCATGTTGATTTCATCCCCTGCCATCGCAATAACAGAAGCAGCAGAAGCAGCTAATCCTTGAATATTAACTACTACCTTACCTGAATAAGCTTTAAGCATGGTATAGATTTCGGAAGCAGCAAAGACGCTACCCCCACCGCTAGCAATATCAACTTCAATATCCTCATCGCTATTATTAAGTACATCTTCTACTTGATTAGGGCTAACACAATCATATCCAAGCCAATCATAGATATCGGCATCATCATTGCTGACAATAACGCCCTTAACGTTAATCTTGGTCATCATTATCACCTCCTTCCGTTGATTGCTTATCATCAGAAGAAACCATTTGAACGGGCTGAACTTGTACCTTTGGTTGTTCTTTTTCAGGCATATCATCTGGTAGGTATCCGACTTGTTGCAATAACCAAGCTGCTTGATTAGCACCAAGTGTCCCGTTCTTCTGTAAGTTAGCAATTGTAGAAGCGTACTCATCGCCTAATGGGTCAATTGCAGACCGCAAATCCAAAGTGATATTAGCATTAAGCTTATTATTAAGTTCTCCCGTAATTGCTTTAGCATATCGAGAAAGTGACTTAACATAGGCATTACCCATCATTTGAATTGATGATTGCTGATCACCTTGACCATTAATAATACTGTCAGAGACACCATAAACTTTAGCGATTTGAGCGCCAGTCCAATTAACTTGATTAAGTAACTGGGCAACATTGCTTTTAACTTCTAGCGGCGTATATTCTTCCAAGTCATCGAGAACGATCGGCCCATTCTTGGAGTCAGACGTTTGCTTCATAAATTTCCTTGAACGAGAAGCCTTGTCCTTATCACTGAGCAATCCTCCGTGTTTAATCGATAAAATACCCGGAGCAAGAATAGAACGTCCCAGAGCGCTTAATGTGAGCTTGTTAGACTGATCTTTAATTTGAAGTTCATTTGCTAATGCAGATAAAGGACTAATCCCAGTCTTACCGCCATTCTGCGATAGCAAACGAACGTGGATTAAATCGGACTGCGGAACTGCTTCCATAACTCCTATTTCTGGTTCATCAAAATTAATGTTGTAGATTAATCCAGAACCATCTTCTAATAAAAAAGGAGTAACTTGAGACGGTCTCAAATACTCCCATGTCATATCGGTTCCGTTTTGATTGCGCCAACGATAAGCGAAGCATTCCCCACCTAACAGCAATTGAGCAAACATCGATTGCCAAAACGAATGTGCGTTACTCGTTTGTGTTGGGGTGTTAAGAATTCCTTGTGCCCGAGGCGCGTCTGCTTTAAGTTTTCCATTTGCTAAATCAGCGCTTAACTGAAAAACAATTGAATAAATGTCAGAGTTCTTCAAAGCAGTCCGAGCGTCTACATACTTATCTGAATTATCAGGATTTAAGAAGTGCAAAATATCAGTATCATCTGTAACCGATAATCCCGGACTAACCTTTTGATTAAATAGCGGCAATAGCTTTCACCTCCTTTCTATTGAAGGCTAGCTATCTTCTCCGATAGATAACCAATAATGACCAAGCTAACCGCAATACTAAAAATGCCTGCTGTAAAGCTCAGCAGAAAAGATCCCCAGATAGCGAATGTAACCGCACTGAGGAAACAAATTACGTCAAAATAACGCCAAATAAATTTAAAAATATTAGTTATCAAGTAAACCACTGTCCTTATTTTCAAACCATGCTTTAACCTGCTCTGCCGTCATTCGATCGACTTGCTGGCTCTTATCATTAGCAATCCCAAAGTCTTCAAAGTGATACATACCTTGATAGAGTGCGTCAATGATTGCATCGACCACATCAATCTTTAGTGTGGCCTTGGCCTTATCGACCTGAATACCGATCTTATCCTCGTAAATCTCGGCATTAATCAGAGCCTTTTCCATGATCTTGTCGTCTAATCGGCTAACATTGCCTTCAACAAAGATCTTTTGTAAAAATTTTGTGGGGTCCTTTAACTCGCTAGTCCGCTGTCGAATTGATTCCAACGGAAAATCAGTATTTAAATCCATCTGTTTGATCGCCGTCGTAGCACCCCAAGCATCGTAGCCGAAGAAGATAACCTTAAGATGGTTTTCATCAACATAATTTAATAGCCAATTGTAAACTTGTTCGTCATTGATTAATCCTTGTGGGTGACTTGTAACTGTACAGTACCCTTCATCTGCTAATTGACGATAATTAATCCCATCTTGTTTTTCTTTAGCCTCGATTGACCCTGCTTTATTCCAAGGGATAAAACTATGTTGCTCAACGTGCCACTTTTGCTTACCTTTTTCATCTTGATAGGGATAAACAAATGCAATGGCTGTATTATCACTAAACATCGAATAGTCAAACCCGATATATACTTCTCGACCACGAATATCGAAGCGCGGAATAATCGCTCTTTCAATATCATCAAGTTTCAAGAAGCTATCTGCTGACTGCTGCATCCAAATATTCATTGATTTATTTTGGAAGCCTAACATATTACCAGTTAGCATATTGTTATCTCTTTCAGTTTGCAGATCTAAAACAAACCGATCACGTTTTCCTGGCATATCCATCAACGGGTTAGATTTAGACCAGGTTTCCGGCTTAAATACTTCATTTTCATCATCTTGACACCAGTTCAAGACAAGATAAGCGTCCCCTTGGCGCAAATAATCAGCTTCCATTAGATTTTGAACTCGTTTTTCATCATTATGGAATGGTACTGATGGATTATCATAAGCAGTTGAAATTTGAATAAATTGTTTATTAGTAACATCCAGTTGTCCGGAAGTAATCTTCGAGATTTTACTATTATCTCCTACTTCAGGATCAGCAAATTCATCACCGATTGCAGTTTTGAAATGGAAAGAATCATATTGACCCGACTTGTAAGTTACCGCTAATAATCGACTTCCAGTTTTACTCATCACAATTTGATCCGACTGTGACGAAAGTGTCTTAGGATTAATTCCTAACTCTAAAACTAATTGACCAAATGGTGGAACTTCCATGAGGTACAAAAGCATCTGCTTGATATACCCCATCAGTTTACTAGTTTGTTTATAGTTAATAGAACTAACTAAGAAATCTTGACCTGCTTCATTAATTGCCTCAATCAAAAAGCTATAGATGGTTACAATTGACATTAGGTATGTTTTACCGTTATGCCGGGCAACAGATAAAATTGCTCGAGTGAATCGTTTATCTCCTTTACTATCACGCCAACCTACTAGCATGGCCAAAACAAATTGCTGCCACCCCATTAATTTAACTGGTTTACGAGTTTTAATTTCTGGACAAACTGAAGCAAATTTCAAAATATTTTGAACTTCGCTTGTATCGTAATGATAAGGGAAATCTTTAGCGTTTTGACGCTGCAAGTCTCGTAAATGTCTAAAACATGCTAACTTAATTTGATACCCAGTAATGTATTTACCATCCAAAACATCAAAACAATATTTAGTACCAGCGTCCTGATATTTCTCTTTTATATTGCTAAAGTCAGTAGCCTGGTATGCACCAAGGACATCATGAGTTTGGGTTAAATCAATTTTCATTTTCTCACTTCCTTTTTACTACTATGCAGAGTATAATAAATATAGAAATAAATGAGGTGTTATTAATGCCAACTAAACAGACCCAATATAATAAAAAATGGGTAGATACCCACAAGCAACGAGCAAAGTATTTAAGCGATCGCTCTAGATCTCGTTCATTTATTCGTAATCAAGCAACTTTAGAAGACATCGAAGAATTCACTAAGCTCTTAGCAAAACGGAAAGAAGAATTACAATGACCTATGATATTAAAGCAATCAAGAAAAATGCAGAACATTTAGGAAATGCTTATTTCGATGATAAAGATAAGCTTCTTTTAATCAACCACTCTACACTGTTAAAGCATAATCAATATGAAGTCATCAAATACGAGGACATTATGTATTGCTATGTGGATGAAAGTGATGGTGTACAAACAACTAATCACTCATTAGGATATGCTACGCTGGGCGCAATGGTTGGTGGCTTTTTTGGTGCAATGGTTGGTGCTGCTGCCGGGAAACAACAACGGAAGGTTATTACTGGAATACAAGTTCAAGTAATGACGACTGATCAAAAGGAACACTATATTGATTGTGTAAAGCTTCCAGATGCCAAGTTAAATGATATTCATTATTCTACTGGGCAAGCCGTTGGAAGTAAGGTTGAAGAAATCATTCAAAATAATTTGTAGCAAAAAAGCAGTAATCCAACGACTACTGCTTTTTATTGTTACTGAAAAATTCTTGAATACTCTTAGCGGTCGATCCTTCTTCTTTCTTACTTTGAACAGTTTTAAATAGTTCTGCTCGTGATTTCGGCGAAAGTCCTAATTGAATGCCAATTGTATTAAGCATTTGAGTAGCATCTTTTAACCTGCCAACTGCAGGATTCTTTTTCCAACCAACAAAATCCTTGCCAATTACTTTTCCCGTTTGAACATCCTGCAAAGAACGATATATTTTTTGCTGTGCTCCTTCTTTTTGTAAGTTATCATAAGCATTTCGATATTCTTGGTATTGAACGCAATATTGTTCAACAAGCATCGAGTCAATTCGTTGAACTCTATTAGTTGCCTCTAAAAAGGGCACTACTTTTCGCCAACATGTCTTTGCAATTGGTGTTAAATATTTAGGTGGACTATATGATAAATGACCGTTATTTTGCTGATAGAATGCGTGTTTTACCATCATCTTTCACCTCTTTTGCTACGATTTTGTATCCTAATAAATTGCTTTTGACCCCCCTAAGTAAAAATTTGAAAATTACTGTGCATCACAAGGAAATTGTTCTGTGTGCTGCTCTCCTCACCTGACCGTACCGGGGGGGATGTTTTATTTTTGGTGCATCAATAGAACGATTTTAGAAATTTCTGATATTTCTGGAACATTTTTCATTTCCATTCCTTGACCAGTTCCATAATATCCTTGCTCCCATTTTGTTTTTAAGCGGTGGCATTTATTACAGATGGTAGCTAAGTTGCTACTACTAGCCATCAGCTTATGATCAAACGCAATAGGAATGATATGATCAACTGTTTTACTATTTGATGTAAGCTTACCGATAGCCTTGCAATACTGGCATAGGTAATGGTCATGGTTTAATACTGATTGTCTTAAATCAACCCACTGCTTACTTCGATAGAACCTGTACTGTTCACTTCTATTATCATTACGATTACGAGTAACAGTGTTGTAATGATGGTTATATTGTTTCTCTTTATGCTGATACTGTTCACTATGTTTACGTGCCCATCGCTGTCTATTGGCAAGGTACTCTGCTTCATGTTCAAAGTGCTTAGGGCAATAATGATTAGGGAACTGAACCATTGCATGACAGTTAGGTTGTCTACATCTTCTATACCTTGGCATTGGTAGCATCCCCTTTCTAGTCTTATGTATGAAAGCAAAATAAAAGACGGTAGCTATTGCTATCGCCTTAATTGTTATTCAACTTATCATCAATCATCTTACGTAATTCTTTGAGGTCGTCCTCATTAGCAATCTCTCTTACAAACTTCTTAGCATGTGAGCGATAAAGATAGACACGCTGTTTATCTTTATTCTTCTCGTTCCACTTCTTGTTAGCTTTGCGCCGTGCCTCACTTAATTCTGCCATCTGTATCACCTACTTTACTAACCAAGTAGCAATACAAATTAGGATAGCAAGCACTGATAGAACGATTGAGATATTATCTTTTGTTTCTCTTTTCATAACAGACACGATTAGAACATGATATAATTTATATACACCTAAACAAGGGCTTTGTTGGAACCCTTGCTGGTGTTAGATTACTTAAATAAGAACGTCAAGATTGATATTATAAAGCTTGCAATGCTGAGATAAAATTTAATATCTTCTCGGCGTTCTTTTTGTAATCTCTTACGTCTATCTGTTCTAATCATCATCCCTCCCTTCACTTATTATAATACACCTATATAGGTACAATATCAAGTGAATTGAGAAATATTCTTATTTATTTTTGTGTACTTTAAAAGCCGGCAAGCTTTGACCTGTCGGCTTTTTCTTTTGTATTTTATTCATGTGTCGTTCGGCTCTGCACAGCATTTGATATTCCTGCCTGCTAGCAACTAAGCCAAACCGTTTAGTCTGAAACATTTTTCCTCCAAAATCATAACCACCCGTCAAACGGGTGGTTTGCACATCGGCTATAAGCCGATAATAAAAGCCGGCGTCTCAAGGCGCTGGCTTTCGCTTTGCTCAAGCCAAAATGCTCTGACTACTTTGCCACCGCTTTAAGCGGTGTTTATACTACCTCACTTACCCTTAAAAGGGTCCGAATATTCCACACTTGTTAGCTTATCCATTGCTATATCATGTTTCTCTTGATCTCGGATATACTTCTTTATCGTGGATTCATTTAATCCAACTGTACTCACATAGTAGCCTTCAGCCCAAAAATGTCGGTTCCCATATTTGTATTTTAAGTTTGCATGTCGATCAAACATCATTAATGCACTTTTCCCTTTTAAGTATCCCATAAACTGCGAGACACTTAGTTTCGGCGGAATACTTACTAACAAGTGCACATGATCTGGCATCATATGACCTTCAATTATTTCTACTCCCTTATATTTGCACAACAAACGAATATAATCTCTCAGGTCTCTTCGGTATTGATTGAAGATCGCTTTACGTCTATACTTTGGTATGAATACGATGTGATACTTACATAACCACTTCGTATGGGCTAAGCTATTTAATTTATTAGCCATATTTATATAACCTCTTTTCCCTTATTGACTTTGGCTTGAACACCTACATCTTAAGGCAAAAGAGGCCTTTTTTATATAATTTTTATCGCCCACCCGCATAGCAGGTGGTTTTTTGTTTCGTGCACTCGCTCTGCTCGCGCACTCAACTAGGTCTAAAGACATTAATAAAAAAAGTCAGTGTTGAACTGACTTAGAGTTATTTAATAATGTTAAGTGTCAATACCGATCCAACTAGAATTATCCAAGTGTAAAATAACATTGTTCCTAAAATTTTAAGAAAGTTTTCCATTCTCATTTATTTCTCCTAAACTTGTTATACCAATTATTTCGTCAAACTCTTTATCTAATTTCCTACAAATGGAACTATCAACATCAATCATTTTATCTGTGTTAATAGCCGTTACACGCTTAACGTGGCTTCCTCGTACAAAATAATACTGA
Source organism: Limosilactobacillus reuteri subsp. reuteri (assembly GCF_000016825.1). Classification (NCBI taxonomy): domain Bacteria; kingdom Bacillati; phylum Bacillota; class Bacilli; order Lactobacillales; family Lactobacillaceae; genus Limosilactobacillus; species Limosilactobacillus reuteri. The sequence continues at coordinate 1,187,615 of NC_009513.1, forward strand.
CTTTTGCCAAAACTAGAATCTGTTTGAGCGTTATTTATGTTCTTCGATATAAAAAATCCTACTTCATTAGCCGGAGTTGTAAATTTAACAAGTAATTCATCATATATGTAATTTCCTATTTTATCTTTATCAGTGCCCATAAACTTAGGAACAATCGCAACACTTCTTCTTGGAAATAATCCATGACTTGACCAATAATCTTTTCTAACTCTTGCATTATCATTAGAGTGATACTTTAATATTATGGAATAATCATAAACTACATTATTAGAAATATTTTCGATACTAATAAATCTGTAATTCTCAGCTGACCTACTTCCAAGAATTTCATTTATATTAACTGCCGTTCGACCATTGCCCCAAAACAACACTCTTGTTTTCAACACCGGCTTAGGTGTATATGTAAGCGAAAATCTAGGCCTTGATTCTTCGATATGAACAGCTCTTGTAATGTTTTCTTGTCTCCCTTGTTGCCATATAACAGCAACAAAAGCAAGAATTGTTCCAATACTTCCAGCCCAATCAGCGACAGACCCCACATCAGTTGTTGCCCACTTTACAAATGAATCAAACCCATGCAAAGCAAAATAAACAACACTTATAATAACTAGGACAGCAAATAGTGTATAAATTACTTGCTGGTATTTTTTACATAACCTTTTTATTTTATTCATATATATCACCCAATTAAATATAATACAAAAGCCTAGCTATAATAGCTAGACTTCGTTTGGGTGATATATCTAGTTTAACGTCATTGCGGACAATGCTGATGGACGGAATCGAACCGTACCATTAGGGTGTTTAGCCCTACCTTTATCAGCATAATACAGAGAATGATATCGACTAGATCGTTTTTTATTACTTAAGAATTAAGCAATCTCTGCATTACATCACGGCTTAGAAAAAAAAATACTATGCAATTACGAAAGAGGAGCTTTCATCTCCTATCATAGTTAAATTTGCCGTGATAAAGCCGAGAGGTGGATTCAAACCACACTTTTGTCACACGAGACCTTGTGTGCCCATCTTGGATCTCAGCAAGCAGTGCGACTCGTAAAGCACTGCAATTGCGAATATTGGGAACTGCCCCCACAAGTATTGGACTACTCCAGGATACTTGGCATCTAATTTGCATATTCGCATAAAGGACTGACACTCTATTAAGGTTTTATTTTGAGAAATTCGCACACACTCGTATTATAAACACTCCACCTAAGAATCAATCATCACTGTAGTATTAGAAAACATATAGAAGGTGAGTGCCAGTCTTAAACATAAATCATGATTTACTGGGTATCAACGTTTCCATAGCTAATACCCTACGTGGATTATGGTCATCTGCCACCATCGCGTCGGCTTGGTTACCGGATTCCACACTTCCTACGCTTAACAAGAGATCCCTATTGTGAGTATAGTAATGAGTCTTGAAAATACGTAGAGCAGTTAAAGGCTTGCTCGGGCACGTTATTTGAAAAGTAAAGTCGTTTTCGTAATCATTCGACAATACCATAATAAGGCTGTTTTTCTTGAAAATCACGCCAAAGTACCGCCATTTTACCGCCAAAACACCGCCACTTTACTTTTCAACTAAAACATTAGTAGGAATTATCCTCGCTGCTTCCCACAATGCTTCTTTCTGCATACGGTTAAAAGTACGCTCAGAGATATTCAGTTTCATTCTTACCTCTGTTATTGAGCGATGATGATGAACAAAGCGATTATCCAGTATAAGCGCATATAATTCATGCTCGTCTCCCTTTGAAGCAATGTACTTGAGAACTAGTTCACGTCTCCTCCATTCGTTTTGTGCATTTGTCCAATCGATCATACGACGGTCAGGATCATATGTCTTTGCTTTAGGCTGTCCGTCAAAATCAGGCGATCCTAGCGTAATCTTCTTTTTTTCGGCTTCATCTCTCCAATACCAATATTTAGACAACCATTCACGAGCCATGTCGCACGATTCATCACGTTTATACTTTTCAAATATGCTATTCACTTGCCCTACTCCCCTTGTGATATAATTATTTTGTTATACATATATCTCAAGGGCGCTCTCACAGTAGAGCGTCTTTTTTCATTAAACAGCTCCAAACATTAGTAAGACAAACAATCCAAAGACTGCATATCCAATCATGTGCTTATCAAAGCCACATAAAATTTCCGTGATAATAATTGCTGTAAAACATACCAGAGGAATGTATTTCAATAAATCCTTAATCATTCTTTTCCTCCCGCTTTAATTTATTTTCTTCTCGCCGTTGACGCTTCTTGCGTCGGCGGTTTTTACTTTTGCTCTTTGACTTTGCCATGCTTGATCACCTTTCTTGGCAACAACGCAGCTCGTGGATGAGCCATCACATATTTCTGCGCATCATCTAATTGCTCAAAGACTTTGATAATCTCTAAAACACCGTAATCATCTACTAGTTGATCTTTGACAACGTAAACTGTGCCAAAATCACTTTGGCGCTTGAACTCACCATTAGTGATTGCTTTAATCGCTGATACCTGCGCTTCGTTAAAAAGCATCCGGTTGTTTGCTCTAATGCCACTCCCTGACTCAGAGTAGACAACTTCGCCATCATATCTAATCATTAGTCGCACCTCTCATAAGTTTTACGAAATTTTTCATCACTCATTGTTTTCCAATCAGTGAATGTATAATCAAATACGGTAATCTTCCCAAGATTAACAATCCACCAACCACGTTTTAGCGGTAAACAATTATTATCTTTCCGAAAAGTAAAGGTTTCACCAAAGCCATCATCGGTAATACAATATTTCTTCATCATTTCATCTGACCCATCGAACTGTTCAGCCTTAATTGGAACTATCTTTTTATATTTGTGTAGCATTAAGCGATCACCTTTCTTCCACAATAATTTGCGCCTTCTTATAGTGATTTGGCGCCAACATAGTAATTTCATAGAATGCTTCTGGATCAACAGGATCTCCAAAATCACGCTTAGAAGCAGCACGCCAAGCTTCATCCTTTGAATGAGCAACAATGACTTTAGATGAGTTGTCATCATCAACTAGATAAAAGTGCATTACAAACGCTCCTTAATCTCATCAATCCGTTGCAAAAGTACATCAGCATACACTTGCATAGCGTTGTACTGAATAATCATTAAGCGCTGCTCTTTATCGCTTAATCGGTTGTACTCGTCTGTGTGCATGAACTCATCTAGTCGATTCATTCTGCCTGCAACTTCCGCATTCTCTTTTGAAAGTTTATTAGCTAATTCAATGTTAGTGGCAGTTTGTTTATCAGTAATTTCAAAACTAAATGATTGAACATTGTCTCTGTTGCTTCTGCATACATTAATAATTTGGAAGTTGTCCCATTTTACTTTTTTGATAAAATCATTGAATATTTCTTCTTTTGTCATTATTTTTCCTCCTCGTTCAGTGGTCGACCACACATAGGGCAACAATTAATAGTTAAATTCCAGCCGCCAAACACATAGCCATCGTCATCTCCAATGACAATATTGTTATCTGTCATGTCTTTGTTCGATGCATCATATTTGATAGTTAAGTTGCCATTAGAGACCTTAGGATCTATTGAGACACACAATCCCGGTATGTTGACAATATTCTTTTTGTGATGGCAATACGGGCAATTCTTTTGCTTTTCAGTTAATTTCATTAGTTGCCTCCAGATATGACCTCTTCAACGTTCATATTCTTAATGTCTAGTTCTTGAACATCATATTCATCTATCCACGATTCAGATATTACTTCCATCTCATTAAACCAAGCTAGTTCTTTAGCTCTTTCCTCATTAGCAGCCTTAACAATATAGCTATCAAAAAAAGCGTTAACTCTATACAGCTTTATCATTCTTTATAAACACACTCCATTTCGTCTTGCTCTTCATACCGCCTTATAAATCAATTAAGTTGGCAACTACAAAAGCAATAATCATCAATCCAATAATCAGACTAAATATTGTTTCAAGGCTAACCTTGCAGATAATTATTGTGATAATAATTGCCGTTACACAGACAATCCCCACACATAACGGTAATTGCTTCATTACTTCCACCTCTTTCGATTCGTCACACTATGGTGTTTCTTTGATTTTGATAGCTCATTTATCGATATTCCACAGGAACAAATCGCATTAGCAATTATGTTTAGTGCTTTGTATCGCTTTCTTTGATAAGGCGGCAGGCTCATTAATTTTGCTTTCATGATTTGTCGCTTACGAGTACGCTTGCTCATTCAATCCCCGCCTCTTTCAGTTTTTGATCTACCATGATTTCAATACGCTTATATCCGCTGTCTATTTGCTTGGCTAGTTCTCGCAATGAATGAATAGGTCTTCCAGCGTCAACTTTCTTTTCGTAGAACTTGATAGCTTGGCCATACGTGTTGAACCACCACTTTTGTCCCGATGGAGTACCGTTCTTTCGCATTTTGCCATCTTTCTGAACAATGTTGAGCGCTTCGCCGTCACTGACGATGGCAAACTTATTATCTAAATCAATCGTTATCATTTTTCTTCTCCGCTAACATTTTCAATGCTTCTAAGTTAGTTCTTGTGCTTGTTGATAATACTTTTACTTCTGTGCTCATTGCGCTACCTCCTCACAGTCATTTAGTTCTTCTAACGTACTCCAGGGCCATGAGCCATTTGGGCTATCGGCTTCTGAAACGTATTTAAAAGGCTGGTGATTTATAGCTAAGTAGGGCATACGCTTATGAATCCAGCCCCCGTCATTTAAATTTCGTTCGTACCAAGAGTGATCTTTCATTACGATTACAAGATCAACTGCTAACTCTTGTTTGGCGTCTTCTGGATCATGATTGAGCTGAGAAAAATGAAAACTAAATTCTTCCCAATTCATTGCAAGCTTGCCATCTGCTGACCCAATCCATGCAATCTCCTCTTCTGGAGCAAAAATTAAATCATTAATCTGCTTAATTAAGCTATTGTTTTTCATGCTGTCTTTGCCTCCTTGTAATTCCAATTGGTGCAGGCTTTGTCACGTATTAAACAACACTGATGGCACCATTCTTTAGCCTGTTGTTTCTTTTTATCCCCGACAGGCTTTCTAAGTAGCCATTTAAATTGTTCTTTATTCCAAGGTACTTGATACTCGCAATTATGCTCATCAAGCATTTGCAGATAATAAACTGCTATTTGTAGCTTAGTTTTGATAAAACGCAGGTTAGCAGCTTCTTGTGTTACACCGTTATATTCACTATCAGTTACTTCTAATAGCTTCCGAGTAGAAGCCCATTTCTTTTTCACTTCTTCTTTAGTCATGTGGCATCGGATCCCCACTATCATCAATTCTTTCGTAGTGTTGTTTGTTAGGCTGTTCTTCTTGTTGCTTTTTGAACCACTCTGGCATTGGTTCGTTAATTGGTTGACGTTTACGTGAGCCACTCTTTTGCTGATATTCACGGCTCATTTGTTGCTCGTGTTGTTGTTCAGACTTTTTAGCTTGTTCCACCGTTTTAATTGACTGTTGATCGTATCGTTCAAACGTTTTTGCTAAATAGCGATCAGCGCCCTTAGAAGCTATATTTCTTCTTAATGCATACGTAATTACATGAAGAACTAAGTCAGCTCCATATTTATTCGTCCACTCAGTTAAATCTTGTTGAGCAATTCCATTAGGAAATCCCCAGTTGTTTTGCCAAAGCTCGAAAACATCTTTGACGGAATGCTGTGCATCACTTAACACTTTATTAGTATTATTTAAATCAGTATTAGTGTTATCAGTGATTAGTAGTCCTTGATTTTCCGGAATCGGTTTTTCCGATTTCGATTTTTCTGGTTTCGGTAAATCGCCTTTCGGCACCGAACTGTGATTTTCTGGTTTCGGTATTTCTTGGAGAACATAATCATACGTTGAAAATTTACCGTCTTTCCGATTTTGAGTTCGCTTCAAATAGCCAAGTTCCATTAACTCTTTCATCGCACTGCTTACAGCTGATTCACCATCTTTAAAATGTGTAGCAATCTCACTGATATAGAATTGCCAATCATCTGGCTTACTCCACATATACGCAAAGAGTCCTAAGGCTTTAAGGTGCATTCTTGGATCATTGATTATGTCATTATCAATGATCGTGAAGCCTTTAATCTTAATTTTTTTAACGCGTGCCATGTTTCTATACCTCGATTTCACTTGCATGTATAAATCCGCTTAACATCTTCGTTTCACGGCAATAATCACATTTGCCACAATGAACAGGTTCTTCTTCTCCAGTCATCACTTTCCAAAAATGCGGTTGTAGTTCTTTCACTTTGTCTAAATCGGCTTGCATTTGGTAATCATCATCAACGCCGTTAAAATCAATTGCCATTTTGTCAGGAGGCGTTTGCTTGCTGATCGCAAAGATAAGTGGCTGGCACTTTTTACCAAAGGTCTGCTTGATTAATTCACGATAAACGGCCATCTGTAGGTCATATTCTCGGTCTTGAATAAATGGCACATATCTATGTTCATAAGTGTTCCAGTGACCCTTGTGGATGTCGTCAACGGTCTTCAAATCACAGAAGTAGCCTTTATCAAGCACAAGGCTGTCAATCTTGCCTTTCCACAAGTAGCCGTCAATCTCACCTGTTACGATTACTTCCTTGTCGCCTGGAGCGTAGAAGTAATTGAACATATCATCGGCTTGCAACGTTTGAATCATGCTATTAGCACCCTTAAATTCAGCTCTAAGGTGTCCGTTTGGATTAGTTTTTGTTGGGTGGGTCATAAGTGCTTTCTTATTCTCTTCGATAAAGTCTTGGTGACTCTTAGCGCTCTCAAAGTAAGAATGTACGTAATTACCAACAAGAAGAGGAACAGGGCTAGAAACGGGTTGCCAATCCTCCTTGAGCTTAGCTAATGCACGAGCTTCACACTTCTCAAAATCCTTGAATAGTGAGACACTCATATATTGCCAATCGGTCTCATGAGAGTAGTAATTATCAGCTGTCAGCTTCATCGGCTGGCTTGATTGTTCTCTCGTTGAAGAGTTCTGTTTGTCCGTCTGCAATTTCTTCACTTGATTCTTCATTGCTGTTGCCACTATTGCTTACCCCTTTAGCCTTTGCTTCTTGTGACTTTTGAAATCCTTCTAGTAATTCATCAGTACTTTGTTTTTCATCCTCAACAGGTGTGACATCTCGGCGCTCATCATCGTATTCGTTGCTTGTTGTATCGTTGATAGCACCCGTTAAGAGGTGGTCGCTATCATCAGAAGTGTTAATGAACATCTTAGCGGCACGATTAAGCACAGTACGCTTTGCCATTTCTGAGCCGAACTTATTCTGTACGTCATGCGTCTTAGATTGATTCCAACTAACTTTGATCTGTTTTTTTGTCATAATTGTTAAATGATCCACACCATCAGCAGTTGTAATAATGGCATAAGCTCCAATTAATTCATTGTCTTGGTTCGTCCAATCAAGATGAGTGTTTTCAGTATCAAGGACTAAATGTCCATGACGATCAATCGAAGTATTTACTTGATCTCCTTCATAAATTGCTTGAGCATCTACATCAGTAATGTTCTCTAGCCTTAGAAGAGCAGCGGTTGTTCCAAAATAACTGCGTCGCAACTGTAATTCGTTGCCATAAGCGATAAAATAGCATTGATCTTTTGCGGGGCTTAATCCTTGCACCACCATATCCATCAAGGATTGAATAATTGAATTAGGCGTACATGCTTGTAACACAGGAGTTTTACCTTTAGTTTTGACAGCTTGGAGCCTTAAAAGTGCTTGTGTTAGCGCATTTGGAACACTGTAATTCGCTGGTAAATCTAAGCCTTGATTTTGCTGTTTATTTATACGTGCATCTATTACGGTTCTTAATTGACCAACAGCTAATGCACCAGTTTGATTGATATTAACGCTACTAAGAATACTATTTGCTTTGTCTTGCAATTCTTGATTAATCGCTACTTGATTATTCATGAACTAGTCCCTCCTCATCAGCTAGGCGATATGCCTCAGCTTCTACTTCTTTTGCATCTTGCTTAAAATCGCTCTGATTATCTAGATCGTCTAACAGATATGTCATTGCCCGTGCTATGTCATAATCATAAGCGCCATCGCTTAAAATCAGATTCACGTTATAGAGGTTTCTTGCTAAAACTTTCTGCATTCTTTTAAGTCGTTGTTTATAAAATTCATTCATGTGTTATAATCTCCTTAGTGTTATAATTTTCTTAGTTACTTATTGCCATCGGCTGTGTCAGAGCCGGTGGCTTTTTTAGTCTTTAAATCCCATAACATCAGCAGGTAGAAAAATAGTAGGAATACTGCTCCTCCATAATCTCCTAAGCCTGTGCAATAGGTTATCCATGCGCCTATCAGCATTGCTGTTACTTTGGAATTAACGATCTTTGTTAGTGTCATTTGTTTCACCTCCTTTCACTGATATAATCATCTCGTTAGGAGGTGATTATTTATGCAAGATAAAATTGTTGTTAGCTCTTTTTGGGCAACCGTATTAGTAATAGGCACATTACTTTCTCCTATAGTGACAATTATTCTTAATCGGATTTTTGATCTCGTTGCGAAACGCCTTAACAATCAACACGAAAGATATGAATCTTATAATTCTCGGAGAAGAGAATTACTTGAGCAATATTTAGTTGGTTTAGTAGAAGCAGAGAGAGCAGAAACTCCTGAAGAACGAAAAAACTTAAAATTGATTGAAGTGTCTTACTTACTGATTCCATATTTACCAAACTATATGCAAGAAACTTTTCAACGTTATGCTCTTGAAGCTGCTAACCGAAAACATGACGCAAAAAGTAATGCAGATTTTCAAACGGTTACCATTTTTATTAAAGAGTTGCTAGACCCACGAGGACGCAGATGGATATACTCCACAAAGCATAAAAAATGGATTTGGAAGCGTCCAAATAAAGCATTATCATGTTTCCGACAATGGCGGTCAAAATGGAAATAGTTAGTAAACTCATCTACCTATTCCTCCTTAACAAACGTAATTCTTGAAATAGCTGATTTACTTCTTCAGGAGCAGGTCGGCTATTTTTATCCGACAAAACTTTTAAGATGTAAGTTGCTAATGCTTTGTATAATTCTTTTTGCACGTCACTACCTCCTAATGCTTCTTCTGATAACGTGGCTTAAGCACGTTTAGCTTCTCACCTTCGATAACGTTGACAATTGCTCCAATTAAGAAGCAGCCAATAATCGTCAACACGCACCACGCTAGATACGCCATTTAATCACCTCTCAACGCTTTTACATATGGACTTTCATGATCTTCGTAGTATCTTTCTGATCGAAATGTTTCAAACTTTTGATATTCCTTCAGATCAACGCGACCACTGGCAAGAAATACTTTTTGCCAATCTGGATAGTTTTCTTGTGCCCATGACCTGCGTCTGTTAAAGGTTGATAATGACATAGGAACTTCAATTTCCTTATTTCCAACCTTTTTTATTGACTTCCAAACATTGCAAAACTCTAGCCTGTTCATCTGGTATAAATATGGGCTCATCTAATCACCTCCTAAGCCTCAATTACTGGTGCATTTAAGAACTTATTAATGAAATATTGTTGTCCTTTGCCAGTCACTTTCGTTGTAATGTTGACAGTTGTATGCCCATCAGAATGATTAATTACTGTTTCTTTAGTCTTAAACAGGCCTAATTCCATCGAACGCTGAGTAGGAACATTACGATTACTTCCTCTTGTTCCCAAGTAGCCATTCTTTCTCATCCAAGCAAACAGTCTATTTTGCCCAATATTTACTCCGTTTTGGCGAAGGATTTTGGCAAGCTGTCCAATTAGAATGCTTGAGTTGCTTGTAGAAACCGCGTCCGCAAACAGTGCCTTTGGCTTCATCTGCTCGTTCTCTGCTTGAAGTTGCTTACGTTGCTCTTGTTCCCTTTTTAACTGAGTAGCAAGATTAATGATTGTATCTGGATTAAGCAGCGCTTTTTCAATCGTTTGTGGTGTCATATAGGCACCATGCTTACGGATGGCTGGTAGCACTTCACTTGTTACCCAGTGCTTGAATTCTTTGGCGGTTGGTAACTTGCTACCAAGGATTAATGAATAAAGACCCGATTCATTGATGAGTGTTACCTCTCGATGTTGGCCTGCCAGAACGATTCGTTCAGTCAGCTTGTCATCTGCATCAACGTGGTCTCGGATTGCCTTTGGACCATTTGAATACTGGAGGATAGCCGTAAGATCACGTCCAATAAAATATGGTTCATCGTTAAGCGTCATTGTCCGGACTTGTTGTCCATGAAAATTAAATAATTGTGGTTCGTTCACACGAGTCATCTCCTTTTCAGTAAAGTTCATTTCGATAATCGCAATATTTTATTTAAAAATTTTTTCAATAGGTATCCCTAGTTTCTTTGCTAAAGGCGGTAATTCGGTAGCTTGAAATCTATATTTCCCTTGTTCACGACGATAATATTTTTCTGGTTCCTTAAGGCCTAAAGCAGAAGCCATATCACCATACGTAAAGCCCTTTTTTGACCGTAATTGTTTAATTAAATTAAGATTTATAGTACCTGGCATTTATTAACCTCCTTCCATTACATTGCGATAAGCGCAATTAATTTACGATTATTATATTACATTGCTATTTTCGCAAAGTCAAGGTTTTTATTGCAAAAATAGCAATATATATTAAAAACATTTGCGAATTGCGCTATACTTATTGCGTAAAGCGCAACAAGAAAAGGAGGCCATCCGTTTGAACGATGACATTTTACGAGAAAAGATAATAAAGCTACGAGAAGAACGTGGTTGGAGTCAGGCAGAACTCGCTCGACGCATAAACATGAATAATACTGCCTTAAACAAAGTTGAAAAGGGAACTCGCAAATTGTCTAGTTCTGAACTCAGTGAGTTGGCTTCTGCTTTTAACGTTACTACTGATTATCTCCTCGGTCGGACACCTACACCTCAATTTACTCGGCGAGATGAACGTGACGTACAAAAAACACTTGAAGAAATGTTCAACGGTTTAAGCGATAAAAACGCCCTTTCCTATATGAAAAACGGCGACCAAGAAATTGATGAAGAAGATGCTGAACTATTACGGGCTTCTCTTGAAAATGCAATTCGTATGTCAAAAATTCTTGCAAAAAAGAAATTCACCCCTAAAAAGTATCGAAAGAACGATGACTAGGGGTGAATGTGAATGCGTAATGCTGATTGGATAAAACAAAAAGCGTTAGAAGTTGTATATGATGCTGGTACAAATAATCCTATGAAAATTTGTGAAGAGAATGGGATCTACGTTTGTCACCAAGATCTTGGCAAAGCTTTTCTTGGACACTATACAAATATAAGACGCATCCCATTAATCACGCTTTCATCGCAAAATAGTGAATTTGAAAATACTTATACATGTGGTCACGAATTAGGTCATCATTATTGTGATCATGGGAATAACACCGAGTGGCTTTCAAGGCAGAATTTAAAATTTAATACTTGGGGTTCAGAATATGAAGCCAATCTTTTTATGGTTAATATTATGTTAGCTGACGTTGACTTATCTGAATTTGAAACAAAGGAACAACTACTAAAAACATATGGTATTCCACTCTGGGCATCACGATACGTTGATCTTTTAAAGTAAAACTTTTCAAACAAAGGCGAAGAACGAAAAGAAATTATCAACTGGGTTAAAGAGGATGACTAACTTTTATGACCAAAATCTGATGTCGTTAAAAGCTGAATTTTATTTATATTAAGGAGTGTCATTTTATGGCTAAGAAAATTACGGATAAAGATGGAAATGTCTATGTGCAGAAAAAGGCATGGTATAAACGTTGGTGGGTATGGGTAATAATTGTACTTGTACTATTATTTGGAATCGGATCAATGGGAAGCGATGACAATAGTACTTCTTCATCATCAGATGCAGCTACCGAAAGTTCAACTAAATCTTCAAGTAGTAGTACCCATGCAACTTCACAGCAAACTGCTGCACTTCATTCAGCCGAAACATACGCTAATGATATGAATATGTCTAAAGCAGCTATCTTAGATCAATTAACTTCAGATGCTGGCGACAAATTTGCCCAATCAGATGCTCAATATGCTGTTGATCATGTAAAAGCTGATTGGAATAAAAACGCCTTAAAATCTGCAGAATCCTATCAAAAGGATCAAGATATGTCAACCGAAGAAATCCGCGATCAATTAACATCCCCTGATGGAGATCAATTTACTCAGGAACAGGCTGACTATGCTATCAATCATTTATCAAAATAAGCAATAATTTATATATTATTACCGGCATTATGCCGGATACATAGTTGTCCAACCAAATTGATGACATTAAAAGCTATTTAATATTCAAGTTTTAAACCGGTCGAAATCGACCGGTTTAAAAAGCACTATAAAAGAACGTATGTACGGGAAGGACTGTTTATTATGAATAAAAATGAACTGCTGGAATATATAGATACTAACTCCACCGCCATTACTATTTTCAAGGATAAGGTACGAACTGAGCAGGAAGCCAAAAATAAAAAGCGTCAACCCGCTAAGCGATGGAACGAAGCTAAGATTGAGCGCACCGTAGATAAATTTACCGATGATTTTATCAGTAATGTTTACGACAAGTTATATAAGGGGGTGAAAGCCAATAGAAATACACCAAGAAATAAATGGATTGAGTTTATCGAAACTAACGAAATCCTTGATAGTTTAGAAGAATCAGTAAGTATGATGGAGATTGGAGAAGATTAATTATGTGGATGCAAGAACGCAATGGGAAATTCCGCTTCTTTGAGCAATATAAAGATCCTCTAACTAATAAGACTAAAATCATTAGTATTACAATGAAAGACCATAAAAAGAGTACTGCTAAGCAAGCTCAAATTATTCTAGATAATCGCATATCCAAAGCTTTATCAAAAGTCGGTATCGGAAAAATAATTCATGGAATTACACTCAAACAGTTACTTGGTGAATATACTAAATATGAAAAGCCGCGAATTAGGAGATCAACGTATTATAGCCATCAAACAATGGTTAATACCTTACTAGATATTTTTGGCAACGATGCCTTAGTTGAAAAATTTACCCCGCTTATCATTACTGAAAAACTAGAAAGTCTAATGTATGGGGATAGAGAGTTGTCCAGTGGCTATGTATCACGATATAAGTACTATCTACACAAGTTATTTGATTATGCCGTAAAACACTCATATACAAAAGATAACCCAGTTGATAACGTTAAAATTGATTATAAGGCCCCTGCTAATGGTCAACAAATTAAAGATAAGTTCCTCGAAGCTGACGAACTGAAAGCCGTGCTCAAGTATCTATATAACAATACTAGAATCTACGGAGAACTTTGCGAATGGTTATATCTCACCGGGCTACGTTTTGGTGAAGCAGCCGCTTTAAGTTTTGATGACGTTTACCAAAAGGACAATCATTGGTTTGTAGATATAACTGGCACATTAGAGTATAAACGAATTAAAATCAAAGAACAAAAAAAGAGTGACGCACCTAAAACCTCATCCTCAGTCCGTAGCGTTGTACTACCAAAGAAAGCCGTTCAAATTTATCTTGATCTGAAGAAAAAATCTAATGGCAAAGGTTTTATCTTCGCAACCGAAAACGGCACACCGATCCAAACGGCATCAGTAAATACTGTTTTAAGATCAGCAAAGAAGAAACTTAAACTTAATAAACCACTAAGTACTCATGTATTCAGACATACCCACATCTCGAAAATGGCCGAGTTAGGAATTCCGCTATATGTAATCCAACAAAGAGTTGGTCACTCCAGTAGTAAGATTACCTCCCAGATATATCTTCATGTGACACAAAAAGCAATTGAAAAGGAAGCGTCAAAACTTGATGAACTATAAAAACCTACCAAAAACCTACCATTTGCTTCGAAAAATTATTTTTACTCTTTCTTTTTTCTTAAAAATGATTTTAAAACAAAAAAGAACCCTTGATACACAAGGGTTCTGCACTACTAGTTGTCGCGACGACGTTCAGCGATACGAGTAGCCTTACCAGTACGTTCACGTAAGTAGTAGAGCTTAGCACGACGTACACGACCGTAACGAAGAACATCAATCTTGTCAACACGTGGTGAGTGAACTGGGAAAGTACGTTCAACACCTACACCGTTACTGATCTTACGTACAGTGTAAGTAGCACTGATACCAGCACCGTGGCGCTTGATAACAACACCTTCGAACATTTGGATACGTTCACGTGAACCTTCAACGATCCGAGCGTGAACACGAACAGTATCACCGGCACGGAATTCTGGAATATCATCCCGTAATTGACTAGCAGTAATCTTTTCGATTAACTTATTTTGACGCATAATATATTTCTTTCCTTTCGCCGACATTCATGTCCTGTATGACGGGCAGCGGAATACCGTTATTCACAGCTAAACAGCCAATAACTACTATACATTGTTTTCGGCTGTCTTTCAAGGGTAAATTAATGGGTTTCTTTATTAATGATTGAATGACGAATTCCATAGATAAAGTAAATTAACAAACCGATCACAAACCAACCAACCATTAAAATTTTTGCATCAGTATTTAGGCCCCAGAAGATCACTGCCGAAAAGATCGCTGAAATTGCTGGAAGCACTGGATATAATGGCATCTTAAACTGAGCTTCGGGCAAATCTACCCCTTCCCGCGGACGCAAGGCATAGATTCCCAGAGAAACAAAGATAAATGCGACCAGAGTTCCCGCAGAAACAAGGGTTGCTAAGAACGTAAACGGAAAAACAGAACCCAAGATCATGGCCAAGAAAGTAATCATCCATAATGCATGATTAGGGACGTGCTTATCATCGATTTGTCCAAGTGATTTTGGTAGTAACCCGTCCCGTCCAAAGGCATAAATTAGTCGAGAGGAAGCTAAAAGAATTGCGATTAATGCCGAGAAAATACCAACAATCGCTACAACGGAAAGCAAGTTCGCCGTAATATAGTGTCCCGACTGTCTTAAAGCCCAGGCTGCTGGTTCTGCATTATTTGCATAACGGCTATATTTAAACATCCCCACTAATACGAGCGAAACTGCAATAAAGAAGCCTGTTCCTAGTAATAGCGTCCCGATCAATCCTCGTGGCATTGTCTTTTGCGGATTAATCGTTTCAGCGGTATTAGCCGCAATCGCATCAAAGCCGACATAGGCAATAAAGATTTGCGCAGTCCCAGCTAATATCCCCTGCCAGCCTCCAAAAGTGGTGCCTGGTTGATGAGCAGGGAGAAATGGGACATAGTTTTGCGGATGGATTGCAGTTGCCCCCACAACGATAAACATTAAAATTACTAGTAGTTTTACACTAACAATAATATTTTCAATCCGGCTAACCTGATGAACGCCACGGGAAATTAAGATTCCAACAATTAGAATTGCAAAGGCGGCCAGAATATCAATATAAGACCCTGTATGTGGATCAAACCCACCAGTTAAGGCATGCGGTAATTTAATCCCAAAGCTGCCTAAAAAGCCTTGCATATAAGCTGACCATCCAGACGCAACAAAGGCGACTGAAATAAAATACTCTGCTAAAAGCGCCCAACCAGCAATCCAGCCAAAGAATTCACCAAACAAAACATTGATCCAGGAAAAGGCGGAACCAGCAAAAGGTAGTACCGAGGACGTTTCCGCATAAGCTAATGCCGATAATCCTGCACCAATTGCGGCTACAATGAAGGCCAATGGAACCGCGGGACCAGTATGCTCAGCTGCCACAATCCCTGGTAAAGTAAAGATAGCCGTTCCCACGACCATCCCCGTTCCTAATCCAATTAAGTCTCTTGTTCGCAAGCTAGGGGTTAGTTGCGCATCCTTTTCTTCATAAACGCGGGGGTTCTGCTTAAGAAATAATCGTTTAATTAATTTTTTCATTCACGTCACCTTAGTCTGGAACAGTTGGATCTTCATCCAGCTTAATATCTTCTAACATTAATTGTTGTTCTCGACTGAGCTTAGCGGTTTTTAAAAGATCTGGTCGGCGGTGAAGAGTCCGTCGTAGTGATTCGCGCATCCGCCATTCTTTAATTTTCTGATGATTACCACTCGTAAGGACTTCCGGTACTTTCATCCCCCGAAAATCTGCTGGACGTGTATATTGAGGATATTCTAACAAACCGTTACTAAATGAATCTCCCATTGGTGAAGACATATTACCGAGGACACCAGGAACAAAACGAACGGTTGCATCAATCATCACCATCGCTGCTAATTCCCCACCTGTTAGTACATAATCACCAAGAGAGGCTTCATCGGTGACTAAATTACGGATTCGTTCATCATATCCCTCATAATGACCGCAGATAAATGTTAAGTGGTCTTCTTGGGCTAATTCTTTGGCGTAAGCTTGATCAAACTTTCGACCAGCGGGATCCATTAAAATAACCCGTCCCTTTGAATACTGATCTTTCGTTTGTTCATGAATTGCATCCATTGCGTCAAAAATCGGTTGCGCTTGAAGAAGCATCCCCGCTCCCCCACCAAATGGCGCATCGTCAACATGATTATGCTTATCGGTAGTATATTGACGAAAATCGGTCACATTAATGTCGATAAATCCATTATCTTGTGCCTTACCGATAATGGATTCCCCCATTGTTGCTTGAAACATATTGGGGAACAAGCTTAAAATATCAATCCTCATTATTCAAGTCCTTCCATTAATTCGACTGTTACAAAATTCTTATCAAGATCAACGTTTTTAACAACCTCATCAATCACTGGTAATAATAAATCCCGTTTTTCTGGGCGTTCAACAACCCACACATCATTCGCACCAGGAGATAGAATTTCCTTAATTTTCCCCAGGTGACGGCCATCTGTTGTTTCAACGTCTAATCCAATAATCTGGTGGTAGTAATATTGACCATCGTCTAAGGGTTGTTGATCATCAGCACTGACCATTAATTCATGGTCACGGAATTGTTCAACATCATTGATATTATCGTAGCCGACAAACTTAACAAGAACAAAGCCCTTATGTTGCCGCGTACTTTCAATCGTCAATGGTAAAGGTTCGCCTGATTGTTGTAGGTACAAGGTATTTCCCTTGGCAAATCGTTCATCAATAAAATCAGTAGTTGCTAATACGCGCACTTCTCCGCGAACACCATGAGTATTTACAATTTTACCAACATTATAATATTCCATAAATTCCTCCTTAAAAGACAAAAACTCCCACAGATTAGTGTGGGAGTTTTAAATTTAGTGACGATGGTCATTAATTAATAACCGGACTCGCTTAGAGTTAGCCCGTCGAGATTGAGTACCCTCGACTATTGTTCGCAATGCTGCGGCAACGTGTCCCTGTCGACCAATTAGACGGCCTACATCATTGGGAGCAACATCAATTATATAACGATGGTAACGTCCATCATCTTTTTGGGTAATTGACAATGCCTGTGGCTGCTTCAATAGCGGAATAACTAAACTACGAATTAACGACTCAATATCTGTCTCAGCCATGACTGATTATCACTACTTCTTAGCGTACTTTGCTTCGTGGTACTTCTTCATAACGCCAGCTGCTTGAAGCATGTTACGAACAGTATCTGAAGGTTGAGCACCCTTTTGTAACCATTCCATAACAGCGTCTTCATCAAACTTGACTTCCTTAGGAGTAGTCAATGGGTTGTAAGTACCTACTGAAGTAATAAAACGACCATCACGTGGGGCACGTGAGTCAGCTACAACGATCCGGTAGAATGGACGCTTCTTTGAACCCATGCGCTTTAAACGAATTTTAACAGACATTCTTTGCACCTCCCTGATTTCTTTTAACAGATAATAATATACCAGTGTTCAAATAGAATGTAAAGTATTTTTTCTTGACAGGCTTAAATTTTTTGAAATTATTTTTTCTTTCGTAATTTGCGAAGCTTTTTAATGCGCTTTTGCTTGTCTTTTTTCATTTTTCGCGCCATGCGGTTCATTGCCATTTGTCCCATCTTGCCACCTGGCATTTGTCCGCCAAACATATTTTGCATTCCATTGAAGTTACCGTTTGTAACCTGCTTCATCATCTTACGCATTTGATTAAATTGCTTAATCATCCGGTTAACTTCAACAATTGGCCGTCCCGCACCAGCTGCTAAACGACGACGACGACTAGGATTCATTATATCAGGGTTTTCACGTTCTTCTGGCGTCATTGAAAGAACAATAGCCCGGATATGAGCAAATTGCTTAGGATCCAAATTAAGATTCTTCAAGGCAGGGTTATTAGCCATCCCCGGCATCATCTTAATAATGTTTTCCAACGGTCCCATCTTGGTAACCTGATCCATTTGTGCCAAGAAATCATTATAGTCAAATGTGTTTTCACGCATTTTATCCATTGTTTCTTGGGCTTGTTCTTCATCAAAATTCTTTTGGGCCTTTTCAATTAGGGTCATCATGTCCCCCATACCCAAAATCCGTGAAGCCATCCGGTCAGGGTGGAAGACATCAAGATCCTCCATCTTTTCCCCTTCACCGACAAACTTAATTGGCTTACCTGTGACTGCCCGGATTGACATGGCAGCCCCACCACGAGTATCACCATCTAACTTGGTTAAGATAACCCCGGTGATATCAAGCTTATCATCGAATCCTTGAGCCGTATTAACTGCGTTTTGACCAGTCATCGAATCAATAACAAGCAAAATTTCATTTGGATTTACTAGCTCTTTAATGTTTGCAAGCTCATCCATCAATTGTTCATCAATCTGAAGCCGACCAGCAGTATCAATAATGACATAATCATTATGATTTTTTTGGGCTACTTCCATCCCTTCGCGAACAATTTCTACCGGATCAACGTCTGTCCCCTTTTCAAAAACAGGAACATCAATCTGATCAGCAACTTGTTGTAACTGCGTAATAGCGGCGGGACGGTAAACGTCGGCCGCAATAAACATTGGCCGCGCATGATTTTCATTCTTTAATCGTAATGCCAATTTACCGGCAGTGGTCGTCTTACCTGCCCCTTGAAGACCAACCATCATGATAACAGTTGGAATATGCGGTGCTTTGTTAAGCGGAACCGCTTCTTCCCCCATCAGTTTTGTCAATTCATCATTAACAATTTTAACGATTTGTTGGGCTGGATTTAACCCTTTTAATACTTCCGCCCCGGCTGCTTTTTCCCGAACGGTCTTTACAAAGTCTTTTACAACTTTAAAGTTAACATCGGCTTCTAAAAGGGCAAGCCGAATCTCACGCATCGTTTCCCGAAGATCAGCTTCCGTAACTTTGGGTTTGCGTCGTAATTTTTCCATCGCCTTTTGCAGACGATCTGTTAAACCTTCAAATGCCATTTTATTCTTCCTCCAAGCTTTCCAGATGATTTACTAAGTGATTGAGCGTTGCATCATCTGGATAGTTTTCTCGGACGTATCGTTGAATTCGATCCGCCTGTTGATTACGAACTTGAAATTCAGCATACAAATGCAATTTGGCCTCGTAATCTTCTAGTATGCTTTCTGTGCGCTTTATATTATCATATACGGCTTGACGACTAACATGGAAATTCTCGGCAATTTCGCCCAATGAGTAGTCATCCCCGTAATAAAGCTCTAAATAATCATTTTGTTTTTTGGTTAATAAGGGTTGGTAAAACTCAAATAATGAATTTATCCGATAATTCTTTTCAATTTCCATATCGTCACACCTGCCTAGTCAACTTCGACTAACCCCTTGAACAGGCCATAAACAAAGTCGCCAGCATCAAACTTCTGGAGGTCGTCTACCTTTTCACCAAGCCCCACATACTTAACCGGTAAGTGGAGCTCATTACGGATAGCAAGGACAATTCCCCCACGAGCAGTTCCGTCTAGTTTTGTTAAAACAATCCCCGTTACATCGGTACTTTCCTTGAATAGTTTAGCCTGGTTAAGAGCGTTTTGCCCAGTTGTTGCATCCAAGACTAACAGTACTTCATGAGGAGCATCTGGAATTTCACGAGTAAGGATGCGCTTCATCTTAGCTAACTCATTCATCAAGTTAACCTTGTTTTGGAGCCGACCAGCAGTATCAACAAACAAGATATCATAGTTTTCATCTTTTGCCCGTTTTACTGCATCAAAGACGACAGCCGCTGGATCACCGTTTTCTGGCCCTGTAACGATGTCAACACCGTCACGTTTTGCCCACACATCTAGTTGTTCAGTTGCCCCAGCCCGGAATGTATCAGCAGCCGCTAAAAGAACTTTCTTACCTT
Organism: Limosilactobacillus reuteri subsp. reuteri; assembly: GCF_000016825.1. NCBI lineage: Bacteria > Bacillati > Bacillota > Bacilli > Lactobacillales > Lactobacillaceae > Limosilactobacillus > Limosilactobacillus reuteri. The sequence goes on from NC_009513.1 coordinate 1,207,819, forward strand.
GTTTCTTAAAGAGGGCGGCCATCTTACCAATCGTTGTTGTCTTTCCGGCACCGTTAACACCAACAAACATAATAACAGTTGGGCCTTCCTTTGCCATGGTTAAGTCAGGATTTTCATCTTGACCAGCTTCATCGTAAAGTTCGACCATTTTTTCAATAATGACGTTGGAAACATCCTGCTTGCTCTTAGCGTTTTGCAGTTTTACTTCTTCTCGTAATTCATCACTGAGTTTCATTGCCATATCATAGCCGACATCAGATTCAATCAGCATATCTTCAAGATCATCAAAGAAGTCTTCATCGACATGCCGGAAGTTAGCCAAGAACTTATTTAACCGTGCTCCGAAACCTGTCCGGGACTTCTCAAGCCCGCGATCGTATTTCTTAACCGTTTCAGTTTCTTGATCCTCTTCTGGTTCAGGAGAAGGTTGTTGCTCCTGCTCCTCATCACCATCATTTTCTTCAGAATTGTCATCCTCATTTGATCCTTCAGCAGCTGATGCTTCTTCTGCCGCTTCCTCTGTGGTTGGCATTACTGGTTCTTCAACTGTTTCTTCTTCTGCAACAGGTTCGGTCGGTTCTTCAGTCGGTTCAACGGCTGTCTCAGTTTCAGCAATATTGGAAGAAGATGGTTCTTCTGCAGAAACAGTTTCATCCGGAGTACTAGATGATGATACTTCTTCTTTAGAAATACTTGAGTCTGCCACCTCTTCTGAGTGACTTTCCTCGCTAGTCTCCTCTTCTTTAACCCCGTTATGGAGCGTTTCACGAGTTCCATCCGGGTTAATCTTTTCTTCATAGCTATCGGCAGGAGGAATATTTACCGGTTCCGGATGAATTGGAGCAGAAGCCGGCGCCGCACTCGTCGTATCTGCTGATTCATCTTCAAGCGCGGTTTCAGATTGAACAACTGCGCTTGAACTATCAGGCGTTTTTTCCTCTTCTTTTTTCTTATGACGGCGGAAAATATCAAATAATCCCATACTTGAAGCCTCCTAAATTTAGTTAATTATCACTCTCTTGTAAAGTATCAACAACGTCCACTGATACCATCTTTGAAACTCCTGATTCTTGCATTGTAACCCCGTACAATACATCGGCGTCCATCATCGTTCCCTTGCGGTGGGTAATGACAATAAATTGTGGACCTTCAGTACCAAATTTGCTGAGGTAGTGCGCAAAACGTTGTACATTAACCTCATCCAAGGCGGCCTCTGGTTCATCAAGAATTGCAAATGGAACTGGGCGGACTTTCAAAATAGCGAATAGTAAGGTAATCGCCGTTAATGCTCGTTCCCCACCTGATAACAATGAAAGATGTTGATTTTTCTTTCCTGGTGGCTGGGCCATAATATCGACCCCGGTTGTTAATAAGTCATGGGGATCGGTTAAGACAAGTTTAGCATGACCACCAGAGAAAATTTGTTGGAACGTCTCATCAAACTTTTGTGAAACCTGATTAAAGGTTGTAATAAACCGTTTCTTGACTTGGGCATCTATCTCACCCATCGTTTGATTAAGCTGAGCTCGAGAGGCGAGCAAGTCGTCTTGTTGGCCCTTTAAGAAATCGTACCGTTCACGAACGCGCTCATATTCTTCAATCGCTCCCACATTAACTTGACCAAGATCATCTAATCCCCGCTTTAATAGCTTCAACCGGGTCGCCAAGGTCTCTTCATCCAATTTACTCATCTGCTGACGAGCTTCATCAATGGTCATGGAATATTGCTCAGATAATCGATTAAGAGCTTGGTCAACCATGGATTCATACTTCACGCGCTCTTCATTTAAGTTATTACGATCATCTAGGGCTGCCCGCTGAAGTTCTTGCAGACGATTATAATGTGCTTCGGCTTGTGACAGCTTTTGCTCAAGTTCTTCAAGAGCAACTGAATTATCTTCCAGTTGCACCTTAGCTTTTGCCTGCTCTTCTTTAGCATCTTTTAAGGCTGTCTGTGTCGATTGTTCACTTGTTGATTGACTAGCTGATTGAGTCGTTAATTCAGCGATTGCAATCGTGACCTTTTCTAAACTCTCTTCAACTTCTCGCCGTTGCCGGTTATACTCTTGACTTTGGCGTTGATATTGTTGAAGTCGTTCTTCCGCTACCGCGATTTTTTGTTGCATTTGCGCCAATTGTCGTGCCTGAGTCGACTCATCATTCTGTAATTCATCAATCTGAGTAAGGATTTGCTTAATCTTTGCCACAACTTGCGTCAATTCCTGGTTTACTTTATCAGCTTGTTCATTATTTTGTTGAACTTGTGATTCGTAATCCTGATGTTGAGTGTCTTGCTGTTTATTTTGGGTTTCTAAAATCTGTACCCGATTAGTAAGCGTCTCATACTTACTTGAGATCAACTGACAACTACTTTCTTGCTCATGAAACTTATCTTGTAAAGTCTGAACTTGTTGCTGATAATCAGCTACTACTTGTTCGTTCGCCTTTTGCGCTTGTTGTAGTTTAGCAACTTCTTGCTCTAAGTTTGCTGCAAGCTGTTCCTGTTTTTTTAGCTCCTCTTCTAGTTGTTTAGCCATTTGCTTTTGACTTAAGAGTCCTGTCCGTTGGCTACGGGTGGCTCCCCCAGTCATTGCTCCACTAGCATTGATCAACTGACCGTCAAGGGTTACCACCCGTACCATATGACGACCTGCACGGGCAATCTCAGTTGCATGATCAAGGTTGTCAGCAATAACCGTTGTTCCTAGTAAGTGGTCAGCAATAAGCTGAAACTTTTGATCAAACTTAATAAGTTCTGTTGCACGACCCAAAAAACCAGGAAGGCCAGTTAATTGCGGCCAAATACTTAATGGTCGCCGGTGACTAAGCGTATCAAGCGGCAGAATAGTGACCCGGCCAGCGCGCGTCTTAATCAAGAAGTTAATAATTGCTTTGGCAGTAGCTTGCCGATCAACAACTAATTGCTGAAGCTGACTTCCTAATACTGTTTCAATCGCTTGCGTGTACTTGGCAGGAACATCAAATAATTCGCTGACTGCTCCCGCCAATCCAGGAAATTGCTGCCGTTGCCGAAGAACCTCTTGAACGCCCCGATAATAGCCGCTATATTCATCGGCCATTGACTGGTAAGCATTAATTCGCGACTTAAGTGACCGCACATCTCCTAATGCTGCATACCAATCACGTTGTTTTGTTTGATACCCGTAATTAAGTTTTTCACGGTGATCTTGAGCCGCCTTTAGTTTTTCACTGACATTCTGCAGACTTTCCTTAGTAATAGCCACTGCTTGTTGGTAGCGGTCGAATTCCTGATTAATTTCTGCAAGTTGATTCTTAGTAGCGTCAAGTTCCTCGACATTTTGTCGTTGAAGACTCATCGCCTGTTCATGATTACGTGACAAGAAAGATTGCTGATTGTGAATCGTTGTTCTTTCCTGCATCAAGCTAACTTGTTGGTTACGTAAATCCTCTACTTGCTGTTTTAGGGTCGCGATCCGCTCACTGCTACTCATCTTTCTGGCTGCTTCGAACTCAGCTTGCTGACTATTAATCAGCGCTTTTTGTTCAGCCAATTGCTCGTCATTTGCCCGTTGGCTTGCCTTAACCTCTTTTAAGCGTGCATTGAGTTCAGCCTGTTGGGCAGTTAACCGTCGCTGCTCATTTTCACGCTGCTCGCGGCGAACACTGGAAACAGATTGCTGATTTTCGTACTTAGCAATTGCCTCCGTTTGGTTTAAGATGATTGCTTGAAGTCGATCCTTAGTTGCGTTTAGTTGTTGGCGCTTTTGCTTTAAATTATCAAGTTGTTGCCGATCATGGCCTGCTTGTCTTTGATAGTCCTTCACCATCTCTTCTGCTTGTTTGAGCTTGGCACCTAATTTAGTTAACTTTCCATAGTACTCATCATAATGACGAACTGTTTGTGTCCGATCAAGCACATCAAATTGTTTCTTTTGTTCCAAGTAATCTTGGGCAATTGCACTTTGTTCTTCTAAAGGTTCAATCTGCTTTTCTAACTCACTAATAATGTCATTTACCCGGTTAAGGTTTTCCATTGTCGTAGTAAGTCGCTTTTCAGCTGTTTCTTTGTTCTTCTTATACTTAGCAACTCCCGCAACGGTTTCAATAATTCCCCGCCGATCAATTGGTTTACCATTAAAGATCTCTTCAATCCGTCCCTGGGAAATAATGGAAAAGGATTCTCGACCTAAACCAGAATCAATAAATAAGTCTGTAATGTCCTTTAAGCGAACGTTTTGGTCGTTAATTAAGTACTCACTATCACCATTGCGATATATTTTACGAGTAATGGTAAGCTCAGTAAATTCACTAGCTAAGTAATGATCACTATTATCTAGCGTAATCGAAACTAGGGCCCGGTTTAAAGGTTTACGATCTGATGACCCATTAAAGATAACATCAGCCATCCGATCTCCCCGCAAATGATGAGCCGACTGTTCGCCCATTACCCATTGGATAGCTTCGATAATATTACTCTTTCCACTACCATTCGGGCCAACAATCCCTGTCATCCCGGGCTCAAATTTAATTGTTGTTTTTTGGGCAAAGGACTTAAAGCCGTCCAAAGTTAAAGACAATAATTGCATCAGTTATTCCTACTTACTATTTATTTTTATTTCTCATATTATCAAGTGCCTGTTGTGCTGCTTGCATTTCAGCATGTTTCTTTGATGAGCCCTTTCCTTCACCGATAACGTCACCATTAGCAGTAACATTTACTTTAAATTCAGGGTCGTTTTCTGTTCCGCTTTCCTCTACCAAATGATATTCAATGGCAATATCACCGTCACGTTGGAGGAATTCTTGGAGACTAGTCTTGGCATCAACAGCATGATCAAACCAGCCCATATCAAGTTTAGGAAAGATAACTCGTTGAACAAATTTTTCGACTGCTGGTCGGCCTTGATCTAAATAGAGGGCACCAATAAATGATTCAAAAATATCACATAGCAAGCCTGGACGTTCTCTTGCGCCAGCCATTTCCTCACCATGACCCAAGCGAATATATTGATCAAAGTGACATTCCTTGGCAAATTTAGAAAAACTATCCTCACATACCATTGCCGCTCTTAAGCGGGTAAGTTTTCCCTGTGGCAATTCAGGGAAACGTTTATAAATATATTCTGAAACGATCAGTTCCAACACAGCATCGCCAAGAAATTCAATCCGTTCGTAATATTTTAATCCTTGGTTAGGATGTTCATTTACATACGAAGCTTGAGTAAAAGCTTCTGCTAATAAAGCAGGATTATCAAAATGAATATTAAATTCCTTGGCCAGGTAGTCTTGTAATTCTTCGATCATAAAAAATTCCTTTCGTTTTTGACTTAAAATTATAAAAAATGTCTAAGGCCTATTATACTAAACAACCCGCTATTCCGCAGGTAATTTTAATAATATTCAAAAAATTAAAGGCTGTGAAAAAACTTTCGCCTTTTCTCAGCCCCTTACTTTTCTACCTTAATAATTAAACAGTTCGATTAGTTGGCAGTGTGTTCTGCGATGTAATCAACAACTTCACCGATTGTACTTAATTTTTCAGCATCTTCATCATTAATTTCTTCACCAAACGTATCCTCTAATTCGAGAACAAATTCAACAAAATCAATTGAATCAGCATCCAAATCTGTCTTTAAGTTCAAATCATCAGTAATCTTAGCCCGATCAACATCAAAATGGTCAGCAACAATCTCTGAAACCTTATTAAAGATTTCTGTTTTCTTATTATCAGCCATTATTATTAACCTCTCTTTACTAGTTCGCTACTTATTCTATTCGTTTTTCTGAGAATTGTCTAGATTTTCGGTGCTATCGAAAAATTCAACTGTTTTTTCAATTACACCTGTTTTGAGCATTGTTCTAATTTGACTAATTGTATTTTTCACGGCTAAAGCATCAGCAGATCCATGAGTTTTAACAACTGGTGCCTTAAGCCCTAATAAGACCGCCCCGCCATAAGTTGAAGCACTCATTTTTTGACCGATTTGATGGAAAACTGGCTTTAGCATGAGATAGCCCAACTTAGCACGGAGACCACCATGTAAGATTCCATCTTTAATTAACGTCATCATCATCTTAGCAGTTCCTTCAGTCGCTTTTAAGGCCGCATTTGCCGTCCACCCATCGCTTACAACAACATCTGCCTTGCCAAACAGGAGGTCACCAGATTCAATATTGCCGACAAAATTCAAATCATCTTTGCTATTGAGGATTTGCCATACTTCTTTATGTAACTTGTCACCCTTATCTTCTTCTGCCCCATTGTTTAATAGCGCAATTCGAGGGTTCGCAACTCCCAATACATTTTCGGCATAGAATTTACCAAGGTAGGCATATTGTTCCAAATTTTTCTCTTTACTTTCAGCATTTGCACCAGTATCGAGGTAGACAAAATTGTGCCGACTAGCACCCGGCTTGGCAATTGGCAAAATACTAGTAAGTCCTGGACGATCAATCCCTTTAATGCGGCCAACAATGAAGAGGCCAGCCGCCAAAATTGCCCCAGTATTTCCCGCAGAGAAGAAGGCATCAGCTTTTCCTTCTTTAACTGCTGTTGCCGCGCGAACAATTGACGAATCTTTTTTCCGCCGAATCGCCCGGACTGGTTCTTCACCCATTGAAATTTCTTCACTGGTAGCAACAATATTAAGCCGCTCGTTATTTTTTATTAAGGGTTTTACCTTGTCTGGATTTCCATAAAGATCAAATTCTAAGTCGGGGTAAAGGTCTCGAGCCTCTTCTACCCCTTCAATGATTACTTGGGGAGCATTATCTCCACCCATTGCATCAACAGCAATTTTCATAAAATCTCCTCCTCATATTAGTCAAAGTGCGTCTCCAGTTCATGACGCTTTAAATATAAAACAAGTGGCTGATTTTCATCGACCTGATCCCACTTGGACATGCCTAATAGGTTTCCAGCATCTGCACGGGCAATTTGCAGCATCTTTAAATCAGCAACCGGATCACCCACTTTAAATTCTGGCATCCCCGATTGCTTTTTTCCTAGAACATCTCCAGATCCACGCAGTTTCAAATCTTGCTCAGCTATCTTAAATCCATCATCGGTAGCAACCATCGTTTTCATCCGGGCTTTTCCTTCATCAGTTTTCGGATCGGCAATTAATAGACAATAACTTTGCCGGCTGCCTCGACCAACCCGACCACGTAATTGGTGAAGCTGTGCAAGCCCAAAACGATCAGCATCATATATAACCATTACCGTTGCATTAGGATTATCAACGCCAACTTCAATAACCGTGGTTGCAACTAAAACTTGAAGCTCACCAGATTTAAACTGGCGCATCGCTTCATCTTTTTCTTCCGTCCCCATTCGTCCATGGAGTAAGCCCACTTTATAAGCTGGCTCAAGATCGGCCGATAGCTGATTATAAAGATCAGTTGCGTTTTGTACATCTAGAGCCGCTGATTCCTCAATCAACGGACTCACAACATACGCCTGTGCTCCCTGCTTTAATTGTTCACGCAAAAAATGGATTGCTGCGGCATGTTGGTTAGACTGCAGCCACTTTGTTTGAATTGGTTTTCGACCAGCCGGTAATTGGTCAATTATCGAAACATCCATTTCACCATAATTAGTAATCGCTAGTGTCCGTGGGATAGGAGTTGCTGTCATGGCTAATACATCAGGATGTTCGCCTTTTTCACGAAGTTGCTGACGCTGGTTGACCCCAAAACGGTGCTGTTCATCAGTAATTACCAGACCGAGATTAGCATATTCAACTCCATCTTGAATTAGCGCATGGGTTCCGACAATGAGGTTGACATCTCCTCGCTTCATCGCCGTCAATAGTTCCCGATGTTGCTTAGCAGTCAATGAACCAGTCAGGAGAGCAACCTGGACATGGGTTCCTTCAAAAATTTTCGCTAATTTCTTAGCATGTTGTCCTGCCAGAATTTCTGTCGGCGCCATTAAAGCTGCTTGATAGCCCGCAGTAATAGCTGCATAAATGGCAATAGCAGCAACAATTGTCTTTCCAGAACCAACATCCCCCTGCAACAAGCGATTCATCTGGTATGGTTGACGCATATCACGACAAATTTCATTAACAACCCGTTTTTGGGCATCAGTTAATTCAAATGGGAGTCCGCCAATAAATTCTTTTAACTCGTCATTATGGTATAAAATCCGCTCGCCATCTTCTTGACGGTGGGCACGGCGAATTGCTTGCAGTCGTAACTGAAACAGGAAAAACTCTTCGTAAGCTGCTGTTCGGCGGGCGGCTTTTGCAGTTGCCTGAGTTTGTGGAAAGTGAATTTCCCTAATCATTTGTCGCCGATCCATTAACCGGTATCGTTGACGAATCGTTTCTGGCAAATACGTTGGAATGATATTGGCATATTCCTCGTAAGCTTGACGAATAAAACTTTGGAGGACATTTTGCCGGATATGCTTATTCACCGCATAGACCGCACCAAACTCATTTCGATCATCAGCTTTTTCCTTAAGAAGTTTGTTTCCTGTTACTTGACGGCGAGGTGCATCCCACTTCCCCATTACAGTTACTTGCTGATTTAGTTCGATTTGCTTTTTAATATAGGGCTGATTAAAAAAAGTTGCGATTACCACTTCATTACCTACCTGCATTCGAAAGGTAAGCCGGTTGCGCCGATAACCATAGCGGACCAAGAGCGGTTCTGATACCACTACTCCTTGAAGAGTAATTTTCTGTTTATCCTTGGCGCTTTCAATGTCTGTAGGCGTGAAATCGTTATAGCGAGTGGGATAATACGTCAACAAATCTTCAATAGTATCTATTCCCAGAGTAGCTAGATCTGCTACTCGCTTAGGACCAACTCCTTTTAAATTGGCGACGGAATCCGTTAAACTCCGCAAATCTTTCACCTCTTTTTTAACACAACCAGTAACCAAAATAGGAGTGGGAATAAAAGTAGTCCTTTATTAACCCACTCCTATAGGAATTAATTTAATGTGCCGCTATTCAACCGAAATCAGGTATGGATAAACTGGCTGACCACCATCGTAAATCTGAATATCTAATTCATCATCTACTTCTTCAACTGCTGCTTTAATCTCTTCAGCAGTTTTTTGATCACCACCAGCTCCATATAAGATCGTTACAATTTCACTATCCTCGTCAAGCATGGCTTTAACCATCTTAATAGCGGCTTCTTTCAGATCCAGATCCGTAGTGACGATTTTACCATCAACAATTCCCATGTAGTCATCTTTCTTAATTTCACGACCATCAATCGTTGTATCACGAACAGCATTAGTAACCGCTCCACTGGCAACCGTATTTGTATTAGCTTCCATATTTGCTTGATTTTCGTCCAAAGATGCTTCTGGGTTGTACTCAAGCAGTGCGCTCATCGCTTGGGCAATCGTCTTACTGTGGACAATCTTTGTTGGAATATCAGCAACCTCGGCAGCCTGATCAGCAGTCATAAAGATGTTGCCGTTATTTGGCAGAACAATAGCTTGCTTAGCACCGCTATTATTAATGGCATCGAGAATATCTTGAGTGCTTGGGTTCATTGTTTGACCACCTGTAATGATATGGGTAACACCCAAGCTCTTTAATAATTTCGCAATTCCTTCTCCTGATGCGACAGCAATAACAGCTGTCTGAAGGTCATTTTTAGCTTCTGCAGCTGCTTTTGCCTTCTCAATTGGCGACTCACTGTCAGCGTCTTCTTCATCTTTTTCCATGATTTCTTCTTGTTGCCAAACCATGTTATGAATTTCAATTGTCTGTAAATCACCGAATTGTTGACCCCAAGATAATACTTTACCGGGATGCTCGGTATGAACATGGACCCGCACAACTTGATCATCGTTTAGAACAAGTAAACTATCGCCTAAGTCAGCTAAGTAGTTATAGAAAGTATCATAGTCAAACTTTTGAGTCACCTGCTTACCCTTACCAAGTCGTACCAACATTTGAGTACAGTAAGTATACTTGATATCTTCAGGATTAAGCTTTCCTTGAACGCTTTGGTGATCCATAGCGTGAACCATCTCATCAATTTCAGCATTGTCAGGTTTATAGTCATCACTTTTATCTACGCGGCCACTCAAGGCTTCGTCAAAGGCTTGAAGTACAAAGACGAGTCCTTGTCCACCAGAATCTACCACGCCAACTTCTTTCAGGACTGGCAATAAATCCGGCGTCTTCTTAAGCGCTTCTTCACCTGCTTCATAAATAGTATGCATAATCTCAACAAGATCATCAGTCTCTTTAATCTTATTGAGGCCTGCTTGAGCTGATTCACGAACAACAGTTAAAATGGTACCTTCTGTTGGCTTCATCACAGCCTTATAAGCTGTCTTTGCACCATTAGCATAAGCATCAACAAAGTCAGCAGTAGATAAAACATCCATGCCTTCTGTTGCCTTTGCAAAGCCACGGAAAATCTGCGATAAAATGACCCCAGAATTTCCGCGTGCTCCCATTAAAAGGCCCTTTGCTAACGCTGCACTCAGGTCGCCAACCTTCTTACTGGTTTCGTTGCGTTCGTACTTGGCACCGCTTGCCATTGAAGAAGTCATGTTTGTCCCGGTGTCTCCATCTGGAACTGGAAAAACATTTAATGAATTAATAAATTCAGCGTTCTTACCAAGTTTATCGGCGGCCGCCTGGACCATTTTACCGAATTCAAGGTTTGTAATTTTTGTTACAGCCAATTCGAAATTCCTCCCCAATGCTCGCTTAATCTTCTAGTGTCCGTACACCTTGGACACATACATTAACTGAATTTGCCGTAATACCGAGCATTGTTTCAAGATTATACTTTACCTTTGCTTGGACACTTTTTGATACTTCTGAGATCTTTGTGCCATAGCCTACAATAATATTTACGTCAACAGCTACACCATTATCTTGCTGCCGAACAACAACGCCGCGCGCAAAATTTTCACGACGAAGAATTTGGTTAACCCCATCACGGAGGGGGTTTCGGCTTGCCATTCCAACAACACCGTAGTTATCAGTAGCAGCCCCACCAACAACTGATGAAATCACATCATTATCAATGTCAATTGTACCTGACTTAGTTTTGATTTTTACTGCCATCGTCATGGCCTCCTTATAAAATTACCAATTGATTTTAGAATCCTATGATACTAAAATTCACAATTAAATCAATACCATCATACCATAGCATATTTCACTAAAAAAGTAACTGATGGATATTTTTGCAATCAATCAATGGGGTTAATCAATTAGTGTAAAAAATAAGCCGCCCAAACTGGACGGCATCATTTTAATTAAACCCGAGTCACTTTACCTGACTTCAGTGTACGTGCTGAAACGTATACCTTCTTAGGCTTACCATTAACTAAAATGGTTACCTTTTGCAAGTTAGGCTTCCAGCTACGCCGACTTGAGTTAAGGGCGTGAGAACGCTTGTTACCAAATTGCGTCCGTTTACCGTTGATAAAATCTTTAGCCATTGGTGATACCCTCCTCTTTGCTTCATAATTTTTTCGTTTACGCAAAACTGCGATGTAACTCACCTAATTAATCTACCATAGGCATCGTAACAATGCAATAGTTTTCTTTCAAGTAATTTTCCTTGACAGGGTATTTTCCACTCAAAAACCTATTTTAATTGGTCGCTACACTGAATTACAGAAACAATTCCACTTTCAAATGAAAAATGATTTTCTTCAGCTGTAAATTCATTGCTTGTCCACGAAAATGGAATTTGACTACTCCAGTTTTGCAGTGGATATTTTTCGTCTTTCAACGTAAGGCCTTGAACAGGAGTAAGATTGACAAAGGCCAGATACTTCTTATGCGGCAGGCGAGAAATAGTGTAATCCCCTGGCAAGTAATAAGAGACAACATTTTGACAGTCAATAATCTTAATCCGGGTTAAGTATGGTTTAAATTCACTCTGCAGCGGAAGAAAGAGGTTAGCTAATAAATGGTCTAAGCGCCCTCCCGTTGCACCAAAAATTTCAATTTCATCAGCCTGTTCCTGAATTGCAAATTTCACGCCCAATTGCGTATCGGTATAATCTTTTTCAGGAGGATAAGTTTTTATACGAGTAATTTTACCTTCCAAACCTTGCAATTCATCCCCGGTAACGGAATCAAAGTCACCAATTGCTAATACCGGCTTAATTCCCCACCTTAATAATCTTAAAGCACCCCGGTCAACCCCAATCCATTTTTCATCTTTACGTTGCAAAATCAACTCGGTTGGAACCATTTCAAGCGGACCGCCAACTAGTACATTTACTCTCATTTTTCACTCCTAAAAAAATAGATCTTCAATATTCAGATAAACCCGAACTAGAAGATCCATTTTATTTTTTACTTAATATAACTAATTACTTAGTAGCATCTTCAAGAGCCTTGATTCGTTCAGAAGGATCTTCAGCGTTAAAGACATATGAACCAGCAACTGCTACCGTAGCACCAGCTTTGTAGCAATCTACAACCGTCTTGTCGTTAACTCCACCGTCTACTTCAATATCGAAATTGTAGCCCTTTTCTTCCTTAATTGCGTTTAATTGGGCAATCTTGTCAACAGTTTCTGGCAAGAACTTTTGACCACCAAAACCAGGGTTAACCGTCATTACTAAGACTTGATCAACCATGTGTAATACCGGTTCAATCATCGCAACTGGTGTACCCGGGTTAATAACAACTTCGGCTTTTACGCCACCGTTTTTGATAATTTGAAGAGCACGGTGAATGTGTTGAGTAGCTTCTACTTGAACACCAATAATATCAGCGCCAGCATCAATGAACATTGGCAAAATGTGTTCTGGACTTTCAACCATCAAGTGCACATCCAATACCATGTTTGTAATTGGACGAATGGCCTTAACAAAGCCTGGTCCATAAGAAATACTTGGAACAAAGGTACCATCCATAACATCAATGTGTAAGTATGGTGCACCGGCCTTTTCTACCTTTTCAATGTCCTTTTGTAAATTTACATAATCTGCACTTAAAATTGATGGTGCAACTTTAATCATCCTGATTCCCTCATTTCTTATAATTTGGTTTTTGATTAGCAATCAATTCATGGAACTGAAGATAATCATTATACCGACTCTTCATGATTATACCATTGTTTACCGCTTCCTTCACAGCACATTGTGGTTCTTTTATGTGAAGGCATCCCCGAAACTTACAATCTGCTGAAATCTTAGCCATTTCAGGGAATAACTGCGGCAAATCATTTACCGTCATATCAAATGTCTCATACGACGAAAAGCCAGGGGTATCGGCTATCAGAGCCCCGTTAACATCTAGTAAGCTTACTTTTCGTGTTGTATGCCGTCCCCGTTGAAGTGCTTGGGAAATTTCGCCAGTCGCTAATTTTAATTGGGGAGCCAAATGGTTAAGCAAAGTTGACTTCCCTGCTCCTGTCTGCCCCATCATTGTTACAATATTTCCCTTTAATCCTTCCATCAAATTTGCTAATTGATCGGAATCGAAAGGCTCACGGGCCGCATAGACCTGGTAGCCGATTTTACGATAGCCCTCAATCGTTGGCAAAAGTTGTTGGTATTCATCATCTGTCAGTAAGTCAGTCTTTGAAAAATAAATTAAAGGAGTAACATCTTGTGCTTCTAAAGCAATCAATTGCCGGTCTAAAAGGTTAGCGGAAAATGCTGGTTCTTTAGCTGAGGTTACAACAACTGCCATATCAACATTAGCAACAGGTGGCCGAACCAACTGATTGCGGCGGGGCAGGATTTTTAATAAATACCCTTCCTGTTGATTTTCAGCACTGAATTCAACGTGATCGCCAACTACCGGCTTAATCTTTCGTTGACGGAAATTTCCACGTGCCCTTGTCCGGTAGATCTTTTCATCTGCAATTACATCATAAAAGCCACTTAATGATTGTTGGATTATTCCTGTTTTCAAACTGCACCTCCATTATCCAGTAATATTTGTTGCACTCATAATCGTTCGTCCATTGCGAACAACACGGTATGCACCTGTTTCTCCTTGTTTAAGGGTAAATGGCACATTAATTGTTGTTTCCTGATTAATTGTAATATCTTGATACTCCATCGTTAAATTATGGTTGGCATCTCTAATGTATACCTGCACCCGGTTTTCGCGCTGCCCACCATTTCCATCGAATGGAATGTTAATCTGAATATTCGTCGTTTTTGTTTGGTTACCAGAATTAGCAATGGAAACTGTTAACGTATCACCATGATTTAATGTTGACCCAGCTCGTGGTGTCTGATTAATTACATGGTTAGTCGCAATTATTTTTGATTTTTTCTCTTGAGTTGTCAATTGCAAATTATTTTTATTTGCAAACTGTTGCACAGCACTAATATCTTGATTCTTAAAGTTCGGAATCTTAATTGGTTCTTTCCCTGCACTTACCCGAAAAATAATTGTGTTAGCAGCAGGCTTAACAATCGTACCTTTTTTGTGGTTTTGTCTGATAATCTGTCCCTTATCGATATCATCCGAATACACTGGTTCTTGATGAACTTGAAATCCCTTGCGACGAAGGTTAGCCGCCACTGAAGAATAGTCATCACCAACATAATCAGCCATTTGCAATTGCTTAACTCCTGTACTAACCGTTAGATTAATCGGGGTACTGACACGGGTCTTATGGCTGACGTCAGGATTGGTTGAAACAATTCGGTTTTTATCCACTGCCTGGCTATTTACCAGAGTAATCTTACCAATCCGCAAGTTTTGCTGGTGCAATCGTTGCTCTGCCTTTTGTACCGTCATTCCTTCTACATCGGGGATGATTACTTGACGGATCAAGAACCACCAACTGCAGACTGCAATCAGCACAATCATACCAAGCGTCCCGCTAACAATCCCATATTTTTTCCACTTTTGCGGTTTAGTTGATGGATCAACGGTTGGTGAATCAGTTGACTTCTTTGGTTGATAATCATCAGCTTTTAGGTGTTTAATATCTAACACCTTAGTTTCTCCATTATCATCTTGTTGGATCTTTAACCGCGGCTCATTAGCTCTTTCTGGATCAAGGACGGTTTTCAAATCAGCCGCCATTTCATTAACTGAACTATACCGCTCAGCTGGTTCCTTTGCAGTCGCTTTAATGATTACGTTTTCGAGTGCTTGAGGAATTTCTTTGTTCTGTTCACGAACAGAAGGAATTTCTTCACGGAAATGCTTCAAGGCAATTGAGACAGCCGTTTCTCCCTCAAATGGAACCTTTCCAGTTAGAAGTTCAAACAAGATAATTCCTAGTGAATAGATATCTGATTGTTTAGTAGCAATGCTTCCTCGCGCTTGTTCTGGGGATAGGTAGTGAACTGACCCCATCAAGGTATTAGTCTGCGTTAATGAGTCTTGCGATACAGCAACAGCAATTCCAAAATCAGTAATTTTAACGTTTTTATTTTCATCAATTAAGATATTTTGTGGTTTTAAGTCCCGGTGGATAATCCCATGCGCATGGGCAGTCGCAACTGCTGAAAGCACCTGTTCCATAATATCAATAACTTGTGGAAGTGGAATCGGATAGTGCTTTTTTATATATGCTTTAAGGTCTGTCCCCTTTACATATTGCATTACCATGTATTGCAAGCCATGATCCTCACCAACGTCATAAATTCCAACAATATGAGGATCATTTAACTGCGTCGCGGCCATTGCTTCCCGGTGAAATCGCCGTTTAGTACTTGGATCGTCCCGTAAGTCAAGACGCAATAGTTTAACAGAAACGTCCCGATCAAGAACCATATCATGTGCCAAGTAGACATTAGCCATTCCACCTTCACCCAGTGACCGAATTATCCGATATCGGTGACCAATTTCATATCCAGGATTCATTTCCTATCCCTCCTGGTTACTATTAATCCCAATTAAAACGGTAATATTATCTGGTCCGCCGGCATCATTTGCCATTTTTATAAGTTGAGCACATTTCTCTTCAAGCGGTATCGGCAATTCAAGCACCTTGATAATCTGCTCCTTAGAAACAGTCTTAAACAAGCCATCAGAACACATTAACAGTTGATCACCCTCGTTTAATTCAAAGCGGTTTACATCAACTTGTGCATCAGGAGAGATTCCAATTGCCCTTGTAATTATATTGCTCTGGGGTAGCTTTAGTGCTTCATCTTCTGATATATCTCCCGTTTTTACCAATTCATTAACCAATGAATGGTCTACTGTAATCTGCGTTAATAGGTTTTGATGAAGGATATATCCTCGACTATCACCAATATTAGCAACCACAACCGCATCCTTAAATGTAATAGTGGCGACCATTGTTGTTCCCATCCCCTGCAAGCGAAGATTACGTTTGGATTGCGCTAAGATTTTATTATTGATTAATTGGGTTTCACGAGCAAACCAACGGATCCCCTCCATTGATGTCTGCGGGGGCCGTTTTTTAAACTGACTCCCCAAAGTCGCAACTGTTTGCTCTGCAGCGATATCTCCGCTACGATTGCCGCCAATTCCATCAGCAATAACCATTAATTGATTGCCTAGCTTGTTAGTAAACACAGCAACCCGGTCTTGATTTTGCTTTCGTTGGTGGCCGATATCTGTTTGATAAGCAGCTTTCATTAACTTATTATATTCCCTTCTTAAGGCTACTGATGAAGAAGCCATCAGAATCAAAGTCACTCGGTAATATAGTTAAGGTTGGTGAGTGACGATTATCCTTAACTTTTCGTGCAGTTGTTGTTTTTACTAACTCAAACTCCGGATGTTCAGCTAGAAACGCTTGAACAGTATCATCATTTTCTTGTCGTAAAATTGTGCACGTGCTGTATGTGATTATACCGCCTTTTTTAACTTTTGCGGCAACCGCATTTAAAATTGCTAACTGAATCTTATGTAATTGCTTGCTATCATTTAGCGTCTTTGTATAACGAATTTCTGGCTTCCGGCGTAAAAGTCCGATCCCACTACAAGGTGCGTCAACTAAAATCTTATCGAAACTTTCATCATCAAAAAGTTGATCAACCTCCCGTGCATCAAGGGCATGAGCGGTAACTCGCTTTTCAACCCCTAGTCGACGAGCATTTTTTTCGATCAATCTAACCTTGTGTTGGTGAATATCAAGCGCATCAACGTGACCGTCTTCATCAGCGAGAGTTTCTGCTATTTGAACAGTCTTCCCACCAGGAGCTGCACAAGCGTCCAGGACTTTATCCCCCGGTTCAATATGCATGCTTTCCACGGCTAACATGGCACTTTCATCTTGAATAGTGATTTCGCCATTTTTGAAGAGATCGGAACTGATAATTTCACCTTTCGTAATTACTAAGGCATTTTGCGCAACTTGGCCTTCTTGATATTCAATTCCAGCAGCATCCAAAGTTTGTTTGACGGTCGGAAGGTCAGTTTTGGCGGTGTTAACCCGAATTACTTGATGAGCTGGCTCATTAATTGATTGGAGTATTTTTTCAGTATCTTCTTCGCCATATTCCCCAGTCAGCTCATTGACTAGCCACCGTGGCACACTGTTTTCGATACTTAACCGCAAATCACGTTCATTAATTTGTCGCAGGTCAGGTAATCCTTTCCGCAAAATGGCATGTAAAACACCAGTGACAAACTTTCGAATACCTGGATTTCCTCGGCGTTTAGCTATTTCAATACTTTCGTCAGTTACCGCCCAATCTGGGACTCGTTCTAAATAATGGTACTGGTAAAGTGCAGACAAAAGAAGCGTCTTTACCCAAGGATCAAGCCGTTTTCCCTGGATAAACCCATTCAGCCAATATTCGAGGGTAAGTTTATGCTGCAAAACACCATAAATAATATTGGTTGCCAACCGGCGATCTTTATCTGCCAACGGGTACTTTTTTAATAACTGGTCAACCTGCAAGTTTGAGTATGCACCATTTTCGACAACCCCTTCAAGCGCCACTAAAGCTAATTCACGCGCATTTTGCGGTTGAAATTTAGTCTTCACTTACAACTTGGCCTCCCTCTGTAATATCTTTATGTCCATTAAGGTAGGATGTAATGTCCATCGCCTTTTTCCCTGCTGGCTTTAACTTATTAATCTGGTATGTCGTTCCATCTCCAGCAGCAATTACTAATTGATGTTTCGTGACCCGCACTACTTTTCCTGGTTCAAGGTCTGTTTTTTCTTCTAATGGGGTCACATCGTAAATTTTTGTACGTAATCCATCAATAACCATGTTACCAAGAGGAGCCGGCCGTAATCCCCGCACCTTCGCATCAATTAAATGTGCTGGAAGGCGGAAATCAATCTGTTCTTGTTCACTAGTAATATTGGGAGAAAAGACTACGTTATCCGGATCTTGAGCGACCGGATTAACATCCCCGCTAATAAGTTTAGGCAACGTTTCTAACAGCAAGTCTCTTCCTAGTAAACTAAGCTTCTTAAACATCGTGCCACTATCATCAGTGTCTTCAATCGGAATAGACCTTTGTGAAATAATATCTCCCGCATCCATCTTCTTAACCATGTACATAATGGAGACCCCGGTTTCTTTGTCACCATTAATGATGGAATATTGAATTGGAGCCCCTCCACGATATTTTGGCAGTAATGAACCGTGAACATTGATTGCCGCAATTTTAGCAGCCGCCAATAACTTTGTTGGAAGGAATTGCCCATAAGCAGCAGTAATCATTAAGTCAGGCTGTAAACTAATAATTTTCTCCATTTCAGGACTTTTGCTGAGTTTAGCCGGCTGTAAGACTTCGATATTATATTGTTCAGCTAACTCTTTAACTGGCGATTGATGAAGAGTACGTTTCCGGCCGATATGGTGGTCTGGCTGGGTAAGAACTGCTTGAACATCGTATTCTGGATTATCAATTAAACTTTGTAAAATCGGAACAGCAAACTCCGGTGTTCCCATAAAAACGACTGATGTTGACATTAATAACATCCTTTCTTTTACATAAAATACTGTGGATCTGGATCGATGCTTACTTGGACATCCTTAAAACCGCGACTTTGCGTATCCTGAAGAATATCAAACAATAGCTGATGCAAATACGGATCCTTCTTATATTTGATGACAATTTGGTAATAGTAACGACGCTTCATTCGGGCAATCGCTCGCGGGGTGGGGCCAAGAATAACCGTCGAAGATAATAATCCCTGCTTTAGGCGGCCATAAATATCTGCCATTGCCCGAGCTGCTTTGGCTTCTTCAGGATGACTAGCCATCAAACGAACGGTGTAATAGTATGGCGGATAACTGGCTTGTCTTCGCAGCATCATTTCCTGGTTAAAGAATTTTTCGTAATCATGTGTTTTGGCATCTTGAATAGCGTAATGATCGGGGTTATATGTCTGGATAATAACTTTTCCTTGCTTATTTGCCCGACCAGCCCGACCACTAACTTGACTTAGCAAATCAAAAGTCCGTTCACTAGCACGAAAATCTGGTAAGCCTAGACCAGTATCAGCATTTAAGACTCCTACTAAGGTAACATTAGGGAAATCAAGCCCCTTTGCAATCATCTGGGTTCCTAATAAAATATCCGCTTGGTGTTGACCGAACTGTCGCAATAATTTTGCATGCATTCCCTTCCGCCGAGTGGTATCAACATCCATGCGAATAATCCGGGCTTGGGGTAATAATTGATGCAATTCTTGCTCAACTTTCTCTGTTCCGGTCCCATAGTAGCGAATCTGATGGCTATGGCAATTGGGACATTCACGGGGGATTGGTTCTTCATGACCACAATAGTGACATTTCATTGTCCGCGTATCCATGTGAAGTGTCAAAGAAATATCACAATTCGGACACTTTAAGACATTTCCACAATCACGACACATCATAAAGGACGAAAATCCCCGTCGATTTAGCATTAAAATACTTTGTTCGTTCTTTTGCAGGCGGTCATTTAAGTCGGTTAATAGTTTCTGCGAAAAGTTACTCTCCCCGTATTTTTTAATTTCATCCCGCATATCAACCACTTCAATTGGCGGCAATTCCTGTTTATTTACCCGGTGCGGAAGACGCAACAAGTGATAAACGTTTTTTACTGCTCGCGCACGACTCTCCAGACTAGGAGTAGCAGAACCAAGGACTACAGGCGCTTGATTATATTTCCCCCGCCATTTAGCTACTTCACGCGCTTGATAACGGGGTGATTCATCTTGTTTATAACTAGATTCATGCTCTTCATCAAGAATGATTAGCCCTAAATTGGTCAATGGAGCAAAGACTGCTGAACGGGCACCCACAACTACTTGCGCTTCTCCTCGCTCAATCCGCCGCCATTCATCATACCGTTCCCCGTTTGATAAACTACTATGTAAAACAGCAACCTTGGAACCAAATCGTCGCCGCACACGGTTAACAATCTGGGGAGTTAATGAAATCTCAGGTACAAGCATTAATGCTGTCTTTCCCTGTTGAAGAGCATTAGCAATCGATTGCAAGTATACTTCTGTCTTGCCACTCCCCGTAACTCCTTGTAAGAGGAAAACTTTAGGGTCATGATTGTCGATTGCTTGATTAATCTGGTTAACGGCATTTTGTTGATCGGCGTTGAGCTGCAGGGGGGCTGCTAAATGAGCATCATCAGGAGTGACCTGCATAGCCAAGGGTTGTCGATATACTTCAACTGGTGTTTTCTCTAACCATCCCTTCTGTTGTCCCTGATTGAAGGTGGCTGCTTTTAAACCAGTTTTATGTTCAGCATCCTTTTGCTTAACAACTTGACTGCCAATTGATTGTAAATATGAAAGAAGGCGGTTTTGAGCATGCGCATTGGCATGAAGGGATGCGCGCTCATCTTCCAGTTGTTCAAAGTTAAGTAAAGAGCGAATACCAGTCACCGTTTTAGCCTTGGCCCGGTCTTCCACTTGGTATTCAATCGCTATCTTTCCTTCCTTTTGCAGTTTGAACAATTCACTTAAAATTGCCGGTTTATCTTGTACCGCCGCCATCTCTAATTCATCTCGACCATGAAAAATATCAAAGGCAACATGTTCGTCTACTTCATCTATAATTCGAATAATTCTGGTAGTCTTAGCCTTCAATAAGTTAGGCAACATCGTATATAAGCAAGAAATCCAAAAAGAATAAGTAGTATCAGCCAACCATTTGCTAAGATTCATTAATTCAGGATTAATTACCGGTTGAAGATCCATTATCGCCTGAATTGGTTTAAGTTCTCCCTCATATTGGGATGCATTGTCAAGGGCAACAACGAATCCTTGAACAGTCCGTTTTCCCTTTCCAAAAGGCACAATCACTCTTACCCCGACCTGGATTTGTTTTTCAAGCTTTGGCGGAATCTGATAAGTATATGGTTGGTTTGTTTGCATTGTTGGAACGTCAACAACTACCTGTGCCAACTCTGGCATTTAATCACCTGACTTTAATTTTGCACTAACTAGTTCAATAATCTCGTTTGCAATTTTAGCTTTAGATTGCCGGGCTAATTTAATTGGCGTTTGATCTTTTTGTAAGATGGTCACTTGATTCTGGTCACTGCCAAATGCCCCTGTCTCCCCTGCCACGCTGTTTGCAATAATCATATCCGCATTTTTGCTAGCAAGTTTACGGTTAGCATTTTCCAAGAGATCATTTGTCTCCGCTGCAAACCCAACGACGTATTGACCGGTTTGCTTCATCTTCGCAATATTCTTTAAAATATCAATCGTTTCAGTAAGCGTAATGGTAAGATGCGGGTCACCATCTTTTTTCTTAATCTTATGACCAACTGTTTCAACTGGTCGATAATCAGCAACCGCGGCCGCCATGATTAAAATGTCTGCTTGCGAAAATCGTTCTTTTAAACTGATGTATAAATCTTCAGTTGTGGTTACGCGCACAACTTCAATCGCTGGTGTTTGTGGAAGCGAGACGGTAACTTGACCGGCAATCAAGGTTACCTTAGCTCCTGCTTGAACCGCGGCGTTGGCAAGTGCAATCCCCATTTTACCAGAGGACCGATTACCAATAAAACGAACAGGATCAATATTTTCACGTGTTCCGCCAGCAGTAACAATCACGTGCTTGCCCTTTAAAGCTTGACTGCTAGTTAAAAAGTCCTCTATATATTGGCAGATTGCTGCTGGCTCTGGTAAACGCCCGCGGCCAGCATATCCTTCAGCTAATCTTCCGCTAACTGGCGGCATAATATTGACCCCGTCTTGTTTAAGTTGAGTAATGTTTCGTTGAGTTGCGGGGGCCAACCACATATGGCTATTCATTGCTGGAACTACAATTTTAGGAGCACTAGTTGCTAATAAGGTGGTAGAAACAGCATCATCAGCCAGTCCTGTTGCCATTTTAGCGATGATATTTGCTGATGCTGGTACCACTACTGCTAGTTCTGACCAATCAGCTAACTCAATATGAGGAATAGGCGTTGAATGCTCATCCCATAGGTCAGTAAGAACTGGTGCTTTCGTCAAGGCAAAAGGAGTAGCAGGAGTGACTAACTTAGTAGCGGCGTCAGTCATTCCTACGCGAACCTCATGTCCCATTTTTTGCAGCCCACGCACTACTTCGATTCCCTTGTAAGCAGCGATACTGCCTGTAAGATACACTGCAATTCGTGTCATTATGTCACCTCAACTTATTTTTTCTTAATTGATTATAGCATTTTTAGAAGCAAAAAAGGGGCCAGTGACAATCCTGCCCTAGTCCCTTACTTTTGTTTATCCAGCTTATTTTAATCCTGTAAGTCTTCAGTATGATCAGGATCGATCGTAACTTTTCCAGCCAAAATCTCTTCAAGGGCCTTCCCAACTGATTTGCTTGAATCATAATGTTCAAGTAATGGGGCAGCTCCTGCATCTAATTCATTGGCACGCTTACTAGCAAGCATAACTAATGAATAACGAGAATCAATATGTTTTAATAATTCATCAACTGATGGAAAAAGGATCATTTTTCGGCATCTCCTAACATTTCAAGATAACGTGGCATTACACGGGTAACACGAAGCCGTTCAGTACGAATAATGTCTTTAATCTTTTCAACTGCATTTGGTACTTCGTCATTAACTACTGCATAATCATAGTTTTGCATCATTTGAATTTCACCAAATGCTTTATGAATTCGTTTATTAATGACTTCCATACTATCAGTTCCCCGGTGAATCAATCGTTGCTTTAATTCATCCAAATCAGGAGGGGTTAAGAAAATAAACACGCCATCTGGGCACTTAGACCGTACTTGCATTGCTCCGTTAACTTCAATCTCAAGGAAAACATCTTTCCCTGAATCTAAGGTCTCATTAACATATTTTAATGGGGTACCGTAATAGTTGTCAACATACTTAGCATATTCCAACATCCCACCAGTTTGAATTTGGTGTTCAAACTCTTCTTTGCTTACGAAGAAATAATCAACACCATTAACTTCTCCAGGACGTGGTTTCCGAGTTGTCATCGAAATTGAATATTGAAAATCATTATCATTTGAATCAAAGATAGCTTTTCGAACAGTCCCCTTCCCAACCCCGGAAGGACCTGAAAGAACAATTAACATTCCACGATTTGCCATTATAACGCTCCTATTTATTTAATCGTATTAATACTATAATGCACTAGATTAGTACTGAAATCAAGCATCTGAATAACAAAAAATTATTGAGCTTTTTGCTTGCATTTCTGAATGTATGTTCGTATACTATAATCAAACAAATGTTCGGAGGCGCGATTATGCAAATTGAACAAAAGTCTATTTTTAAATTTACGCCACAAATTATTAGTAAGAAACTTCGCCATATTTTTGAAGAAACACCTGCTGACGATCAGCAAGCAGGGTTGCTTACTCCCCAACCTGCTAAACAACGACAATTATTTTTAAAACGAGCTATTAAAGATAAGATTAAAGCAACGTTTCAGCTAATGCCGATCAACAATGATGGCTATCCGGTAAATGTTACTGGTAATATTGCCCAATTAGCAAATAGCAATCGATACCTTATTACGAATCAAAATGTGAGTTACGTTGTTAACTTTGATCAGATTAGATACATTGCGAATTTATAATATTGGATTTAAAGAGAGTGGAAAATAACCTCCTCGACAAGGCGGTTGGCTAAGCTAGGACGATGATTAGCACGGCACGGGCTGATTATCGTTCGTACTTAGACTCGAGCCTTGTGGTTATTTTCCACGTTATCTTTCTATTGCTCATAAAAGTAGTGGAGGATGAGAGAAAACAAAAGTTTTTTCTCATCCTCTACTCATTTACGGAATAGTAGCAAGATAACGTGGAACTAGCTTCGCGTCGTTACAAGGTTTTCCCCACTTCTCTCTCCCTTTTATTTTGCCATATTAAGCAATTCTTGCGCATGCTCTTTTGTCAATTGGGTAATCTTTTCACCCGATAGCATTCGCGCAAGTTCTTCAACCCGATCGTTTTCTTTCAATGGCGTAACTCGAGTAGTTGTCCGGTCATCATGGACAGATTTCTTAATAAGGAAATGGTGTTGCGCAACGGCTGCTACTTGTGGCAGGTGCGTGATACATAAAACCTGTGAATGTTGAGCAATTAAGCGAATCTTATCAGCAATTGCTTGGGCAACCCGTCCGCTCACCCCAGTATCAACTTCATCAAAAATGATACTAGTAACGCCTTCCTTTTGCGCAAAAATTGTCTTTAGGGCTAACATTACCCGTGACAATTCACCACCAGAAGCAATTTTTGCTAATGGTCCCATCGATTCTCCCGGATTAGTTCGGATATAAAATTCAACCTGGTCAATTCCCGTCGGTGTAAATTGTTCCCGACTTTGATTAGCAAAGCGAACTTCAAATTCTGCTTTTTCCATGTAAAGCTCTTTAAGCTGCTGGTGAACCTTTTTACCAAGTTCATGAGCAGCTTTTTGTCTTACCTGACTCAATTTACGACCGGTCTCTC
Source organism: Limosilactobacillus reuteri subsp. reuteri (assembly GCF_000016825.1). NCBI lineage: Bacteria > Bacillati > Bacillota > Bacilli > Lactobacillales > Lactobacillaceae > Limosilactobacillus > Limosilactobacillus reuteri. The sequence goes on from NC_009513.1 coordinate 1,232,603, forward strand.
GAATCTTATTTTCAGCTTCTCCTAACCGTTGCTCTAGGTCACTGCTAGAATCAGCCGCGGCCTCCATCGAATCGAGTTCTTTTTTGATCTTATCATAATACTTCAAAACATCTGCCAATGTATCGCCATATTTATGTTCAAGATCACCGATAGTAGTTAACCGTTGTTCAATCTGAGCTAACCGTTCATCATCAAATTCAAGCATATCTAATTGTTGACTAGCTTCATTCGCTACATCTTGAAGAGCGTAATAAGCATCATTAAGTGCCTTACTAAGATTATCATAAGCATCATCAAATTCAGCAATTGCATTGATTGAGTCCATCACCGTGGCAACTTGATCTAAAACAGGCGCTTGCTCACCTTCATTAAAGGTCGTCACAGCTAGTTGAAGAGCATTATTAATTTGTTGAAAGTGTTCCAATCGATCACGTTCACTAATTAATTCATCTTCTTCATTTTCTTTTAGATTAGCTTCTGCAATTTCATTAACTTGGTACCGAAGCATATCCAATCGCTGCGCCCATTGTTGTTCATTTGCTTGTTTTTTATTTACAGCAGCTTTGAGTTTAGAATAAGCTTGATATTCTTCTTGATATTTTTGAAGTAAAGGCTGAACCTCTTTAGCCGCAAATTGGTCGAGCATTCCTAAATGAGTCTCAGGTTGCATTAATTGTTGATGTTCATTTTGCCCTTGAATATCAACTAATCCCGCACCAATTTGACGAAGAGTTGCCGTGTTAATCAGTTGCCCATTGATCCGGATAATATTACGACCATTACGATGAATTTCCCGAGAGACAATTAAGATTCCATCTTCATGGTCAATTCCTAGCGATTCAAGTAGATTATCAAATTCAGGATCATCAGGAATCGCAAATTGCCCTTGAAGACTTAATTTTTCTTCTCCACGGCGAATAAATTCCTGCGACCCACGACCACCGGCCAACAACCCGACTGCATCAATAATAATTGACTTTCCGGCACCAGTTTCCCCCGTTAGAACAGTCATTTGGTCAGCAAAAGTTAAGGTTAAGTGCTTAATAATTGCTAAATTATCAATCGTCAATTCTTGTAACAAAAATTTTCACCTCGCCTAGTCGAGCATTGCATTAAGCTTTTCTTCTAATTTAATTGCTGCTTCTGGAGACATACAAACTACAAGGACATTTCCATCATCACCAATTGTTGTGAAAACCGTTGGAAAATCCATTTTGCGAATTAAGGTAGCTACTACCGGGCCATTCCCGGGATGAACCGTTAACGCTAAGAAACAGTCATTACGTTTTAATTGTTCCAAACTGTCTTGAAGGGTTTGTGCTAATTGGTTTTCATGTCCTTGGTGATGATATGCTGGCAAGCCATAACGATAGCCCCCATTATCAGCAGGAATCTTTATCAGTTGCATTTCTTTAATGTCGCGCGAAATAGTCGCTTGAGTAACTGTCAATCCCATTTCACGCAGATGCGCAACAAGATCTTCTTGCCGCTCAATGCTCTCATTAGTAATGATTTCCCGAATTTTTTGTTGTCGTTCTGCTTTTTTCATGGATTAAGTCACCTTTATTTATTCCTTATGATTCAAATCATCATCCGCGGCTGCAATAACCTTATCGATATTTACTTTTTCGGCAACGATCCCCGGATTCTCACTTAGGCGTAGGTGAACTAAAAATTCCATATTTCCTTGTCCCCCTTTGATTGGTGAATAGTCTAATCCAAGGATGTCGAAATGATCTTCACGGGCAAAAGTCAGTACTTCTTCCAAAACGGCCCGGTGAACTTTATGATCATGAATGATCCCATTTTTGCCAACATGCTCTTTGCCCGCTTCGAATTGCGGCTTAATCAGCGCTACTACTTCACCACCCATTTTCAGTATCTGTGCCAATGGTGGTAAGATCAAACGAAGGGAAATGAACGAAACATCAATCGAAGCAAATTCTGGTTGACCACTGGTAAAATCTGCTAACTTGCTGTAACGAAAATTGGTCTGCTCCATAACAACTACCCGGGGATCCTCCCGTAATTGCCAAACTAACTGATTAGTTCCGACATCAAGAGCGTAACTTAACTTCGCCCCATTTTGTAACATTACATCAGTAAAGCCACCAGTTGATGAACCAATATCTAAAACCGTCTTGTCCTTAACTGAAATATCAAAAACCTTTAATGCTTTCGCTAACTTCAAGCCACCCCGACTAACGTACGGCATTTTATGACCTTTCATGTGAAGGGTTGTGGTAATCGGAATCTTTTGTCCTGGTTTATCTAATCGTTCATTATTTTTGCCAAGAATTTCTCCTGCCATCACTGCCCGCTTTGCCTGTTCGCGAGAGTCAAACAGCCCTTGTTGGACTAACAATACATCTACACGTTCTTTTTTCATAATCCCTTTCCTTATTTAAAATATGCTAAAAAGTCATCATAACCAGCAAACGACTTGCCAGTAAGCTTTTCAAGATTCTTTTGATTTTGGCCAGCAGCCGCTAAAGCTATCTGTAGCTGCTCCTTTGCGCCATCTACACCGAGCAATCCTGGATAAGTATTTTTTTGCTCATCAGCATCTTTGTGAACAGCTTTTCCCATCTCTTCAGTAGTACTGAGGACATCCATTAAATCATCATAGATTTGAAATGCTAACCCGTAGTTTTCACCAAATGCTGCTAGCTCTTGTTTGATTTCAGCAGATTGATCCATCATAATCCCACCTGCCAAAACAGCATAGCGAATCAATTCCCCCGTTTTTTGACGGTGCAAGTATCTCAATTGGTTTAAAGTTAGATGTTGGTGTTCACCTTCAATATCCCGCGCCTGACCAGCAACCATTCCAGATGGTCCCGCGGCTTTTGCAAGTTCAAGGGTTAATTGGCTCCGAATATTAGCTGGAAGGTGATTATCGGCAACCCACTGAAAGGCCATCGTCAATAATCCATCTCCTGCTAAAGTTGCCATGCCCGCTCCAAATTTACAGTGATTAGTTGGTTTTCCGCGGCGTAGATCATCATTATCCATCGCTGGAAGGTCATCGTGGATTAATGAATATGTATGAAGCAATTCCAATGCAGAAGCCGCACGTAGCAGATCATCATTAAGCGTGCCACCCAGCATCTCAATCGTTGCAAGCGTCAATGCTGGACGCAGCCGTTTGCCCCCAGCCATTAGGGAATAATTCATGGCATCCCTTAAAGTTGCCTGATCAACATCTGCGGCCAGTGACTTGCTGAGATAGTTTTCAATCTGTTCTTTTAAAATCGGCAATGGTGTACTCATCTTTTTCTGCTCCGTTGCTTATTGTTCATCAGCGCTACCAAATCCACGGTTACCACCGCCATTGTTGCTTGGGTCATCGGTTTGCTTTTCGTAGACTTTTTCATCGCCATTATCGTCAATTAAGTGACCAAGCGTTTTTTCAGCATTTGTTAGCTTCGTTTGTAATTCTTTAGAAAGCTTGATTCCTTCTTGAAACTGTTGAAGGGCTTCTTCTAGTGGCACATTCCCCTGTTCAAGGTGATTAACGATCTGTTGTAATTGTGCTAATTGTTCTTCAAATGTTGGTTTTGCTGTTGCCATCTTAGTGCTCCTTTACCTTTTTTATTTCTGCTTGAACTTCCCCGTCATCAAAATGCAGGTGAACATTTTGCCCAACCGTTAATTGACTGGCATGATTAACAACCTTTTCATCACTCGTTACATACGTATATCCCCGACTCATAATTTTAAGGGGACTCAGTGAATCTAATTGTTTAATAAGAGTTGTCACTTGTTGTTTCTTTTCATTTTGGCTGGCAAGTGAGGCTGTAACCAATTGTTTTTTTAATTGATCAACTAACTGTTCTTGTTGTTGAACCCGATGCAGTGGAGAAGCCGCCGTTAAACGCCCACTTAATCTTTCCACGTTCATTTGTAGCTCTTGCATTTTATTTTGCGCTGCTTGACCTAACTGTTGAGTTAATTGGTCAACCTTTTGCGCATAATTTTCATATAATCTTGTCGGTTGCTGAAAAATATAGCTTTGCAGCTGTTTATTCAATTGTTGGCGGTCAAAATTAATTTTAGTCCGCATCGTATTTAATAAACGATTCTGATCATCTTTAAGTGTCATTAATGCATCGTTTAGTTTTACCGGCGTTGCTAATTCAGCAGCAGCAGTTGGGGTTGCTGCGCGTTGATCAGCTACGAGGTCGGCAATTGTTGTATCTGTCTCGTGACCAACTGATGAAATTACCGGAATTTTGCTATTGGCAATTGCACGGGCAACTACTTCTTCATTAAAAGGCCATAAGTCTTCCATTGATCCCCCACCTCGACCGATAATAAGGGTATCAAAGTCGCCGCGGTCATTGGCACGGTTAATTTGTCTAGCAATATCCGCCGCTGCCTTATCTCCTTGAACAACAGTAGGATATAGAACAACTTGAGCAATTGGATAACGGCGTCGAACAGTCGTATTAATATCCCGGATAACTGCCCCATCAATACTAGTAACAACTGCAATTCGTTTTGGAAACATTGGGATCTGTTTTTTAGGTAAATTAAATAGACCTTCAGCGCTCAATTTCTTTTTTAGTTGTTCAAACGCTAAGTATAAAGAGCCCAGACCATCTGGCTCCATCCGATCAATATAAATCTGGTAGCGACCACTTTTTTCATACAAGCTTACATGACCGACTACACAAACTTTCATCCCCTGTTCAGGAGTAAATTTAATTTTCCGGAATTGATGCTCAAACATTACAGCATCGATCACAGCATTATCGTCTTTTAAACTAAAATACTGATGCTTTTGCCGTAAACGAAAATTAGAAAGCTCACCGGTTAAATAAACCGTATGTAGGTATGGATCCCGGTCAAACTTCATTTTCAAATACTTAGTTAATTCACTAACTGTTAAATACTGGCTTCTATCCATGATGCCTCCACCACGCTAAATCAACTGTTTGTTCCATTAATGTTGCAATTGTCATTGGTCCTACGCCACCTGGAACAGGAGTGATTGCCTGAGCTTTTGTCTTTACCGCTTCAAAATCAACATCCCCTGTCAATTTACCATTGCTTAAACGATTAATTCCCACATCAATTACCACTGCTCCTGGTTTTACATCTGTCGCCTTGATAAGGTTAGGCACACCAGTAGCAACAATTAAAATATCCGCTGTTTTCGTTAAAGCAGAAAGGTCGCCAGTACTTCTTCCAGCCATTGTTACAGTTGCGTTAGCATTATTTAAAAGAGCTAAAAGAGGTTTACCAACTAAAATACTCCGACCAACGATAACTGCATTTTTCCCTTGTAAATCAATATTATATTCTGCCAACATCCGCATAATTCCGCGAGGTGTACAAGCCACGGGATAATTACCATGTTGATTGGCAAATAGTTTTCCTAGGTTTAGGGGATTAAGGCCATCAACATCCTTAGTTGGCAATATAGCATTGGTGATTACTTCTGGATCCAATTGAGGAGGAAGGGGTTGTTGAACAAGAATGGCATCAATTGTGTCATCATGATTCAGCTTTTCAATTTCGGCAAGCAGCTCAGCTTGACTAACATCAGCAGGAAATTTTTTTAAAACTGAATTGATTCCTAACTTAATAGCCTTATTATGCTTATTTCGGGTATAGATTAAGCTCGCTACATCATCACCAGCAATCACGACTGCAATTCCCGGGATTATATTTTGTTTTTCTTTTAACTGTGCTACTAGTTCTTTCGTCTGGGAGTTGATTTTTTTAGCAAGGGCCTTGCCATCAATAATTGTCGTCACAGTGATTCCTCCTCGTTAAATTTCCATTTTATATTCTACCATAATAATATTGCGCTTAAGCAAAAAAGGAGTGGAATCAGAAGTTTATCACTTCATTTTCCACCCCATAATTATTGTTAACAGTAATATTAATTATTTTCGTTGACTTGTTTTTCAAATTTACCAAGGGCTCCATTGATAAATTTACGTGACTTATCACTACTGAATGTTTTCGTAAGTTCCAATGCTTCATTAATTGCTACTACTGTTGGAACATTTTCAGCGTATTGAATTTCAAATAGAGCAAGCCGTAAAATCACTAAATCTGGCTTTGCTAAACGGTTAATCGTCCATCCGCTTGCCAGGAGATCATTGATTTGTTCGTCAAGCTGATCTTGATGTTCCCGCACCCCATTTACCAAAGTTAGTAAATAAGGCGGAATTTGCTTTTCATCATGATGAGGAATCGCCTCATATACGGTTTGAATATCAGCTTCAGAATCTGATTGCAAAGCAAAGAGAACTTGGAAAGCCTCCTCACGAATCATGTGTCGGTTCAAACTCATTTTATTCACCAGCCTCGTCGTTAAGATGTTCGCCAAACAAGTCATTAGGGTCTACTTGTTGGTCTTCTTTAGATGTTACGATTCCCTTAATATGAACATTAACTTCTTTTACTTTTAAGTCAGTCATTAATGTGATTTGTTGTTTAACCTTATCTTGAATCATTGCCGCTACTTTAGGAACAGAGACACCATATTCAACATAAACATCCACATCAAGTGATAATTTTTCATCATTGCTGGAAAGCTTTACCCCACGCCGGCGATCAGAGCGTCCCAAAAGTTCACTTACGCTATTTGCAAATGAACCATACATCTTTGAAACACCATCGATTTCACTTGCGGCAATCCCCGCAATAATTTCTAAAACTCGTGGCGAAATTTGAATTGTCCCGAGTGACTTGTCTTCACTACTTAAAACAATCTTTGATTCTTCAGCCATCGTCAGCCCTCCAATTTATTTCTTCTCTTAATTATAGTAATCATTTCTATTCTGCACTATGTTCGAACAAATTGCAACAACTTGGTCAATTAGGAACCTAGCGACAGTATAGAAATTAACCGCGACTTATGATTATACCAATCATGAACGACTAAATCGAGACTAGATGTGGTAAATTGCCCGAAATTAATTGATTTAAATCCTTCTAACGTCTTCAAGAAACGGTCTGCCTGCTGAATAGGACTAGTATACCGTGCAACCGTCACATGTCCTGAAATTGTTGGATATCGTTCTTTTAGCAACAAGTCATGTAACGGCAGTTCTTTCCTAAGTGTGTTCCGTAAAGTTGATAATTCTGCTGAATAATACCCTTTTACAAGAAGCGCTCCTGAACTAGTGATCATTCCTGCTAAACGCCAGTGAATCGGTCCAATTTGTGAAATAATCTGCCCTACTACGTTTTTATATTTTTCCTCTTCAAATGTTGAGAGCAAAAAGTCTGAGCTAGCTGCAATAAGGTCAATAATCGTAATATGCAGGTCAGCAGGAGGATAGAAGTATTGGTTAGGTTCAATTGCAGCCAATTTTTGCAGGCAAAACATAATATTGCGGCTAACATGCGCAGGAAGTGAAGCAGTAAGCGTCAGTCCTCGCCGCATATCTTTATCAGGATTTAGCAAGTTACGATCTAGCTGTTCTTGATGATTTCTAATTGCCGTCATTCCCTGTTGATTAATATTATTATACAGACTAGTAAGTTGCATACTATTTTCCTACGATTATTAGGTCAGTTGGCGCCTTCGTCAGCACTTCAACTCCACCGTGAGTAACCAGAATATCATCTTCTATCCGGACCCCGCCAATTTCAGGAATATAGATACCAGGTTCAACAGTGATAACTTCATTGTTCCGCAATTTAATATTTTGAGCACTTGGTCCATAGCTAGCAGGCAATTCATGAACCGATAAGCCTATTCCATGTCCCATTCCATGGTTGAATTCATCCCCATAACCTGCTATTTCGATTAATTGCCGTCCCGCAAAGTCAAGTTGATCACCTTGTTGCCCAACATGAGCAGCTTGAATTACAGCTTCACGCGCCTCATTGACAATTTGATAAACATCACGTAATTCTGGATCAATTGAACCAACGGCAAATGTTCTAGTCATGTCTGCCGTATAGCCATTGAAGTAGTAGCCAAAATCAACAGTAACAATATCGCCGTCTTCAATCACCTTTTTTGAAGCCGTAGCATGCGGTTTGGCCGCATTTTTGCCACTAGCGACAATTGTCGGAAAAGAGGCCCCGCTCGCTCCATGTTCCTTCATCCAAAAATCAAGTAAGTTCGCAACATGGCGCTCGGTCATCCCAGCGTGAACATTTTCTAAAAGGTACTGGTATCCTGCTGAATGTAAGTCTGCAGAAGCCCGCAAAGCATTTACTTCATCACTATCTTTAATCATTCGCATCCGTTCAAGTTGTTGGTGGAAGGGAACAAGATCTGCTGTCATCTGCTCATCAAGCACATCAAATAAGGCGTAAGTAACTGTATCTTCATATCCAAGAACCGTCACTTTCATCCCCTGACATATTTTATTAAGTGAACCGTAATAGTCACGGGTAATCATTCCCACAACTTCATCATTTTCAAATTCTTCTAATGCAAGTTGGTACCGGTCATCAGTAATAATAATCGCATTATCTTTTGTTACTAAGAGGCATCCATCGCCTCTCATAAGGTTAAAACCAGTAAGGTAATAAATGTTTTTTTCATCCGTTACTAAAAATGCATCGATATATAATTTTTCAAATTTCTTCTGTAGACGTTTAATTCTAGACATAGCACATTTCCTTTAATACTGCCGGTTAGAGTAATCACGAGGGCCAAAGATAGCTGTCCCAACCCGCACACAGGTTGAACCTTCTTCTACCGCTATTTCATAATCATGGGTCATCCCCATACTAAGAACATCTAATTTTAATTGATCATTTTGGTTGTTCATTTCATCGCGCAATTCACGTAGGCGGCGAAAAATCGGCCGTGTTTTTTCTGGGTCATCATAATAGGGAGCACTAGTCATTAATCCCCGCAACTTTACATGTGGCAATTGAAGACTTGCCTCAGCTAATTCCATGCAATCTTGCAAAGTTGGCTTAACCCCAAATTTACTCTCTTCTTCTCCAACATTAACTTCAATTAAAATCGGAATTATTCGATCGTGCTTTCTCCCTTCTTTTTCGATCGTATTCATTAGTTTAAGGGAGTCAACCGATTGAATCATTGTAACGTAATCAGCAATGTATTTAACCTTATTACGTTGAAGGTGGCCAATCATATACCAGTTAATGTCTGCTGGTAATTCATCATGCTTTTTGGCTAATTCCTGAACATAATTCTCGCCAAAATTGTTCCATCCTGCTTTGTAAAGTTCTGCAATATCTGCTGCCGGATGATTTTTGCTAACTGGTAACAGTTGAACGTCTTGGGGATCTCGACCGCTTCGCTTGCATGCAGCAATAATTTTTTCTTGGACTTCTTTAGCTTTATCAACAATCGTCATTAAACATTATGCTCCCTTCAATTGTAGGTTAATTATATTCTTACATTATAGATTAACATATATGAAAAATTATTTTAAAAATAAAAAGACTACTATTTCATGTAGAAAAGTAGTCTTTTTTATAATTATTCGGCAACTGGGTAAACTGATACCTTACGCTTACTGCGGCCCATGCGTTCAAATTTAACAACACCGGCTACCTTAGCGTATAATGTATCGTCTCCACCACGACCCACGTTTTCACCTGGGTTGATGTGAGTACCACGTTGACGGTAGATGATTGATCCAGCAGTTACGATTGAACCATCAGCAGCCTTAGTACCAAGACGACGACCAGCTGAGTTCCGACCGTTAGCAGTGGAACCACCCCCCTTGTGGTGGGAGAAGAATTGCAAATCCATAATCATAGTTGTTCACCTCCAGCAATGAACTTTAATCAAACATTTTTACTTCAATGTTTTGTGGATAGCTTTCCTGGATATCACATAATCCATTTAACAAAGTTTTGAGAAGGATCTGACTATCATGACCAAGGTCTAATCCTGTAACTTCTAAAAAGCCACCATTATCATTATCTTGTTTAAGGTGAGGCTTTGTATGAACAACTTGTTCAAGCCCGTTCACCGTTGAAATAGATAATGCAGAAACTGCGGCACAAACAATATCCTGCCCATATGGACCAGAGTCAGCATGCCCAGTCATTTTAAAAGAAGTGATCCGCTGATTCGAATCTAAAGTAAACTGTGCTCGAATCATGATCTCACCTCCACATTAAGCGTTGATCTTGTTGATAGTAACCTTAGTGTAAGGTTGACGGTGACCTTGCTTAGTGTGAGTGTGCTTCTTAGGCTTGTACTTGAAGGTAACAACCTTCTTTTCCTTACCTTGCTTATCAACAGTACCTTCAACAGAAGCACCGTCAACTACAGGAGTACCGATCTTAGTGTCGTCTCCACCGACAAAGATAACTTGATCGAAAGTTACCTTGTCACCTTCCTTAGCATCAAGCTTTTCAACGTAGATAGAAGCACCTTCTTCTACCTTGTATTGCTTACCACCAGTAACGATAATTGCGTACATACTTTGTGCACCTCCTTAATATCTCAGACTCGCCGTACTAAGCAGCTAAATAAGCTTTAGACTTAATAACGTGCGGTTGTAGTTGTTGGTTCACAAATACAACGTTTGTATAATATCAAATATTATTCTCTTCGTCAACCATAATCTCTACTTTATATAACGAAAAAAGACCTTGAAAAAAGTTTTTTCAAAGCCTCTTTTCTTATAGTAGCTATTAAATCTTTTCTAAAGTTCCTTCTAATTCACCATCAAAAAAATTAACCAAAGAAACATTCTCGCTACTAAACTGATCCAACATCTTTGCCACGCTTTGTGTCATGTAACGTGGAGTATAAATCATGCCATCTTCTAGCCATCGACTTACTAGGCCAAGAAATGCTGAGTCAATAAAGGAAATCTGCAAATTAAGCGGGACTTTCAACTGTTGGTTCTTATTCACTTGCTCATTAAAGTGTGTCATCTCATTTGCTAACCGATTGTAGAGTTGTTCATAAAAGAAGTTATTCTTTTCATTATTTAATAGAACATCAAAAATATCGGCGTTATTTTCGATATACTGAAATGCTTTGCGGAGTGAAAACACCTTTACCGTCCGTTCTTTCGAAAAATTACTATCGATCATTACTTGGTTGAAGAAATCGTCAATAATCTCTTGGATTGCTGACTGAATAAAATCTTGTTTATCCTTATAGTGAAGATAGAAAGTTCCTCGGGTGATGTTGGCAGTTTCAGTAATCTTTTGGACGCTAATATCTTCAAGCTTTTCACGTCTCATCAGATATACAAGAGCTTTGCGCAGACTATTACGTGTTTTAATTACACGCGGGTCTGTCTTATTAGCAGCCATTTAATCATCATCCTTCCATCATACAGCTTAAGTCCTTTCTACTTTCGTACTTCTACTATATTTAAAGTATAGTTGTCATGAAAGCGTTTTGTCAACGAAAGTGCCGACTTTATCTTAATAAAATAATTATATCAGATTATTACCATTGACAACTTTGTAGTGAAAATTATATACTTAAATCTGTTTGGAGCGGTAGCTCAACTGGATAGAGCATCGGTCTTCTAAACCGAGGGTTGCGAGTTCAAGTCTCGCTCGCTCCATATAAACGTTAAAAAGAGGATAGAGAAACATTTCTGTTTCCTTATCCTCTTTTTTAGTTGTCTCAATATAAACTTAGGGATAATTTTCTAATTTTCCACTTTTATTTTTTAAGTATTTCTTAAATACGTCCTCATATATTACACTTTCGTTGCAAAAATAAACATTTTTAATAATAATGAATATAGAGATTGCTTTTTGAGGTGATTATTATGCTACCATTTCTTATTATTGTTTTAATTTTGGTTGCGTCGGTAATTGGTGAATTTATGTTTGGCAGTCTTAGTAACCAAGAAACTGGTAAACATAGTACAACTACCAATCGCTTACGAGATCGAAAAGCTTAATCTTATATTCCGTTCAACACGAGAGGCCGGGGAAAAAATTCCTCGACCTCTCGCTTTTTTATTCTAATATTGATTAATCATTGCTTGATAAGCACTAGAAATCTGATCAGGCGTTAATTGCCAATCGCTAATTCCCATTTTTAACAAAAGATGCCAAGCATGCCGAAAACTTTCTTGTTGATGATTAAAATAGGCATCACTCAAGAAATGTTTAATTGCTAGATACGATTTATTAAGGTCTGCTAACTTTGTAGAGCTTTTTGCATTCGTAATCCGTTGCCAGGCTTGATCATCGAGTACAACCAGGTGTGTCCATTGCATCTTTGCACTATACAATAAAAGTAGCGCTACCGATTGAACATACGATTTTAGCAAATCTTCTTTGTCTGCTTCTCTAGGATTAACTACCTTATACCACCCTGCTGCTTCAGCCATATTTGATAAAGAAATATCAAGGTCAACAAAAATTGTTTGCTTTCTTGTTTCTGGCCCAATCATTAATTCCTTTTCATCATCAATCTTTAATTCTAAATCGATAATTTGGTGAAGCATTTTAGTAATATCTAACATTGCTGTGCCTCCACAATAAAATCCGTTGCTTATTCTTCCTCATCAGGAGCTGGATCTTCTGATGGTTCAGCTGAAGATGCTTCATCTAAAGATTCATCTTCTGCTACCTCTGTCGTTGCTGGTGGTTCTTCATCAACAATCTCCATATGATCTGTTCTCACGGCCAGGGCAGAACGGTTTGCTAAATACCATTCGCGAACCAGGTCGTAATGAAGCAATACATCAAAGAATGAAACTTGCTCATCAGAATCTTTAACCAAGAAGGCCCACTCTTGACTATAATCATCCGGATCAAAAGCAATGTCAAGTTTTGTCCCCTGATCTAATAGTAACTCAGCCCCATTGTTCCGTGGCAAATTCATCAACATATAATCTTCATCAGCAGTCGCAACAAATAAACGATCAATTACTGTCAGTGGAAGTTCAGGCTTATTCAACATAAAGCGGCGATCATTTGCAGTTGCTAAAATGCCTAGATCAATCGTGAAATCAAGATCTTTTTGCAAGTATTTAGCAAAATCAATCAGAGGTTTAACCGCATCACGTAATTCAAGGTCAGTATGCTGTTTAAGCGCATAAACGATAAAATAATTTACTAATGCACGGTTATTAAATTGCATTAATTTATCTTCTAAACTCAGGTAGAAAAGTGATTCGTGCTGACTTTGCTCTGTAAAAGCTGCTTCTCCTCGACTATCAACTTCAAATTTAAAAACAGCTTCACTACCAATAGCCGCAACAGTCGCTTCAAATTCATGATTTAATTCATTTTCTGCAACGTTAACAGCTGTATCACCATGCATTTTTAATAGGCGATCCATAAAAATCAGATAATAGTCAGCTGCTTTATAATGTGGTGGAAAATCAATAAATGCATTCGCCAAGTCCAATTTTGCTAGTTTATTAGTAGCTGATAATAAATTCTTAGCATCCTTAGTCTGGGCTAACTGGTCTAAGAGGTCAACATACCTTTGTCCAAGACTTAAAACATCCTTAAATGAATCAGAAAGGGCTTGAACCCGTTCACTAGGAGAAGTCACGATTCGATTATTGCTCATCGTCGTCCACCTGCTTTCCTTCTGATCCATTTAAACTGGCTAAATAATTAGCATATAAATTGCGATTAGCTAATTCGAAATCTTCAAAGCTGCCAAAAATATCGATAATACTCTTTTGTTCATAACTTAAAATCGTATTTTCTTTTGATAAGGATAGGACAACGCGTTCATTATCCTTAATAGTTTGGGCTGCATTACGAGATTCTTCTTCTTGGTCCTCTAACTTTTGCAGCTGCTCAACCAGTTCCTGGCGACTCTCCTTGTTACGACTTGATTCCCAAATGCCAGACCGTGAACTAATTTCTTTTAATTGTTCTTGAAGGGCTTCTTTACGTTCCTCACGTTCTCGTTGATGATCAATCAAATCTTGGAGACGGTCATTTTCACTAGAGATTTTACTAATCCGGTCACTATTGTAACGTTTATTGTCACGCGCTAATTCAAAAGCTGTCCGTAATTTATCATATTCTGTTTGGTCAAAAGAAAAGCGGACATTTAAAACGTCTAACTCACCAAATTGACGGCGATCCCACCAGTTACCAAAATAAATCCGATAGTGGCCAGTTTGGTATTCTTCATAATAAAAGAACGGATAAGTTTTGCCCAAATATTTAATTAAGTTTTCACTAAGGTAATTACTTAATTGATCGGCTAAATCATCGACTAGGTTCATTACACCTTTATCATTTGGTTGTTGTTCTCGATGTTCAATCTCTTTAGCATAGCGCTGGTTATCTAGTAATTGGTAGATTTCCCGATCACGATGGTTTGAAATTGCATCATTAAAGCGTCGCAAATACTTTATCTTTGTAATAATTTGTTGATTGATGACTTGAGTAACATCAAGTGAATCACTATTAGTTTCTACACTCGCCATAAGCATGCTCCTTGTCTAAATAACTACCTATTATAATAAATAACTTTACTACCTTTTTTCCACTCTTTTTAAATTTTTTTCAAAAACTTTATATTTTTAGTACAGATCTGTTTTTTGAAGGTAAAAATAGGGACTGTGACATAAGTTAAGTTACTTTCATAAAAAGCAAATACGCAGTACAACAATGGCCTCCAACGTCCGGTTTAAAAACCGAACGCTGGAGGCCTATTGTTGCTTGCGGGGGCTCCCAGAGGCTAGCTGCGCGTCGAAAAACGAAGTCACAAGTGACTTCTGTCTCGCTCCCATTCCCTTATCCAATTATTAAATATCAATGAACCCCTAATGATAATTTAGCAAAGCGGCTCATCCGATCAATCGTCCAAGCAGGTTCCCAGACAAATTCTACATCAACATTTTTTACCTCTGGAACCTCTTTTACCGCTTTAATCACCATATCAGCCAATACATTTGTTAATGGGCATCCCATTGTCGTTAGCGTCATTTCAATCAAACATATTCCATCATTATCGAGATCAATTGTATAAACGAGTCCCAAATTAACAATATCGATATGAAGTTCAGGATCAATAACTGTTGCTAATCGTTGAACAATATCGTCCTTAATTGATTGTTTGTCTCTCATAATTAATTGTTTTTCCAATACTTCTCAATAAATTGTTGTCGGCCACCAGCTTCTTCTAAGGCAAAACGTTGCGGATCTTTCTTATAAAAGCCCTGATGATAGTCTTCTGCAGGGTAGAAAGGCTGCACATCCTCAATTGTTGTTACAATCTTTGCATCGCCAAAACGGCCGCTTTCCTGTAAAGCCTTTTTCGATTTCTCTGCAATTTTACGCTGTTCATCATTTTTAACGAAAATTACAGGACGATAATTATCTCCCCGATCCTGGAATTGACCACTTGCATCAGTCGGATCAGTTTGGTGCCAATAAATCTCTACTAAGTCTTTGTATGAAATTTTATCAGGATCAAAAGTAATCTTTACTGCTTCTGTATGGCCTGTTGTTCCAGAACATACCTGCTCGTAGGTTGGATTGGCAACATGGCCACCAGTGTAACCTGATTCAACTTTCTCAATTCCCGGATAAGTATCAAACGGCTGGACCATGCACCAGAAACATCCGCCTGCAAATATCGCTGTGTCTAAACTCATATATATCAACCCTTTCTTAATTACGACCATAGATTGGCCATGCTGCTTCTTGTGCACCCTTATATGTCTTGTTAATAGCTTTTTCAGTTTGCTCTGTCTGATATGCTTTTACAATCTCCTTATATACTTTATTATCCTTATTCTTTTCTTGAACCGCAATAATATTAACATATGGTTTTGCAGCTTTATTAACTGGTTCAAGATAAATTGAATCCTTCTTTGGGTTTAACTTTGCCGCTACTGCATAATTTCCATTTATAATTGAGGCATCAACCGAATTTAACGCTCGCGCAGTCGTTGCCGGATCAACCTCTTTAAATTGTAAATGTTTAGGATTACTTACAATATCTTTTAAGGATGGCTTAATTCCACTTCCTTTCTTTACTTTAATCAAGCCAGCCGACTGCAAGACATTTAACCCTCGTCCAAGCGTTGTGGGTTCATTAGGAATTGCGATCGTTGCTCCTTCCGGAAGATCTTGAATTTTTTGATACTTGTGGGAATAAACTCCTAATGGTGAAATCACAGTATTTCCAATTGATGTTAAGTGTGCGTTTTGCTCTCTGTTATATGATTCAAAATAATAACGCGTTAAACATGAGTGCATGTCAATTTTACCTTCCTTTAACGCAACGTCTGGTTGAACATAATCATTGAAAACAACATACTCAATATTGATTCCTTGTTTCTTCAATCTTTTACGAACATTATCCCAGACTGGTTCCGAATCTGTTCCTACTAAGCCTAAACGAACAGTTTTGGTTGAAGTTTTATCCAAGCGTTGGTGAATAATACTACCAATCCCAACCACCACAATAATTACTAAAATACTAAAAATAATCAATCCTGTTCTTCTCTTGCGTTTCATTTTCTTCCTCCTTTGCCAGAAAAGAAAAACGTCCCTAAGAACAACTCAATCATGTTCTTAGGGACGTTAATAACGTGTTACCACCCTGTCTTCAGTACAAAAGTACCCTCCATTCTAATCCCAGCTTGAAATTAGAAGCATAGATAACGGTTGCTACCCCGTAGAAAATTTGCTTTTAAGCAAAGTTCACCCTCTCAATTAACCAAAGACCATCTTCATTATTTCGTTTCCTGCCATTTCTCAGCTCCTATGGCTCTCTGTATTGGTCGTAAAATAATTACTCATCTTTTCTAACGTAATTTTAATTTATTTTTAATTATACTAACAACAGACGCTACATAAGTCAATATCTTTCTAGAAGTTTTCCTGTACACAATTATGATAATTGCATTTTTTATAGACTGAACTATAATATTAGTAACAGTTATTTTATTTTTGTTAATAACTGTTATTGTTGAAGCGTTTCAGAAAAAGAGGCGAAGTTATTTATGGCACTTAGTAAGCAAGAACGTAAGGAAATGGCTCGTAAAGCTATGGAAAAGCGTGGCAGCAAGAAGCCAGATGGTTCTGGTTTTGCAAAGATTGATGCTGACGCCAAGAAACTGAGCGAATAACTCTTTTGAAGCAATTCACTTATATATTTAAAGAGACAGAGATGTATTAACACCGCTGTCTCTTTTCTTTTAGGCATTATTTTTTGCTTGCTTACAAAACTCTGCGAGACGGTCCATCCCCGCTTTAATCTGCTCAAGACTTGTAGCATAACTAAAGCGAAGGTATCCTTCTCCACCCTTACCAAAGTTTGATCCAGCTGTTACAGCAACCTTGGCTTCATTGGCAAGTTGATAAATTAACTTATTATCATCCTGATTAAGGAATGACGGAATCTTGGCAAAAATATAAAATGCACCCATTGGTTGACTACATTCAAAGCCCATCTCTGTAAGTCGCTTATACATATAGTCACGCCGTTTGATATATTGAGCATCCATTTCCTTTGTTGCTTCATCCCCAACCTTTAGAGCGGCCTCTGCAGCATCCTGAACAAATGTGGCGATATCTGTCACAGCAAATGCATGAACCTTGAACAGCAGATCGGTCACTTTAGCTGGTGCACAAAGGTAGCCAATTCGCCAACCAGTCATTGCATAGGACTTAGAAAATCCATTTGCTAAGATTGTCTGGTCTGGCATGATTTTAGCCATGCTTGAATATTCACCGTCATAGTTTAGTTCACTATAAATTTCATCACAGATTGCAAAGATTGGCTTGCCCTTAATTAAGGCTGCTAACTCATTCATTTCTGCTTGAGTATAGGCAATTCCAGTCGGGTTAGAAGGATTAACGAAAACAATTCCCTTTACTCGATCACCATATTTATCTAGATAATGTTTAAGAAGGGCGGGCGTTAGTTTAAAACCAGTCTTGGATGTATCTACTTCTACTGGCGTTCCTCCAGCAATCATTACATCAGGCGTGTAGATTGAAAAAGTAGGCGTTGGAACTAAAATTATATCTCCGGGATTAGTAATCGCAGTAATTGCAACAGAAATCCCTTCCGTTACGCCGTTTGTAACAAGAATCTCTGTTGTAGGATCATACTGAAGGCCATATTTATTAGCCAATGTATCGGCAATTGCTTGACGTAATCCCACTGTACCACGTTGGGGAGCATAGTGCGTTCGATTGTTTTCAATGCTCTCTATTCCGGCCTTCTTAATATATTCTGGTGTATCAAAATCAGGTTCACCAATTGTAAACTTAATAATTCCTGGAATTTTTGAAACGTATTGAGAAAAATCAAATACTTTCAACGTCGGAACATCATTTAAGATCTTCCGCATATGTTCACTCATTTCAACCATTTTACTTAAGATCCCCTTTTTTTACTAACTGCATATCTTAATTATATGACAGTTTAAAAGAAAAAGCATAGAACAACATCGATTAACTGTTGTCCTATGCTCAATTTTATAAAGTTAGTTTTCAAATGCTTTGATCATCCGGTCAAGCAATTCAATATCTGTATCACGAGAATAGATATCCATGATCTCATAAATTTGTGGTGCAGACGTTGAACCAGTAAAGGCAAGGTTTAATGGGAAGTATAAACCGCGACCCTTAATGCCAGTGTCCTTACCTACTTCCTTAATAGCTTGACTGTAATCCAGGTCATCGTCACCGTTTTCAAGTTTTGCCTTTAAGCCCTTGAGAACAGCTAAAACATCTTCATTAGCGAAGTCTTCGTTGTCCTTAAGCAAGTCATAGTTGAATGATTGGTCAAGAACTGTATAGTATGACCATGCATATTGAATAACTTCAAGAAGCTTATTAACATCCCGCTGGTGAACCTTAATTGTCTTCTTAAGCAATTCAGTCAATTGTTCTTCTGGAATACTTTGAAGGCGCTTAGCTTCTTCGGTTTCGCCTTCTTTAATTAATTCCATTGTCCGATCAGTTAATTCATCAATCGACATACTCTTAATGTATTGAGCATTCATCCAATCAAGTTTCTTTTGATCGAAGTAGGCTGGTGCCTTTGACATCCGCTTTGGATCGTAAACCTTAATCAACTCTTCTTTAGAGTAAATTTCACGTTCACCAACTGGAGACCAGCCTAAGAATGCGATAAAGTTAAAGATTGCTTCGTGGAGGTAACCGTGCTTCTTGTATTCACTAATGAATTGAAGGGTATCCTTATCACGCTTACTTAACTTCTTGCGAGTCTTTGGATTAAAGATCAATGGAATGTGACAGAAAGTTGGGTGTTCCCAGCCTAATGCTTCATAGATAGCAATTTGCTTTGGTGTGTTTGAAATGTGATCAGCACCACGCAAAACATGGGTAATGTCCATAGTGTGGTCATCAACTACGACGGCAAAATTGTACGTTGGCATTCCATCACTCTTTTCAATGATGAAGTCACCACCAAGGTTGTCAGAGTTAAATGAAACATGACCACGTGCAATATCGTCCCATTCGTAATCATGGTCTTTAGGGAAGTGGAAACGAATAGTTGGCTTCAAGCCCTTTGCTTCAGCCGCCTTTTGTTCTTCTTCACTCTTACCATACCAACGACCATCATAATGAGGTGGTTCATTGTTAGCCTTTTGCCGTTCACGCATCTCGGCTAACTCTTCCTCTGTTGAGTAATCCTTGTATGCAATCCCCTTGTCTAACAATTCTTGAATGTATTTGTGGTAAATACCTTCTTTATTCCGTTCACTTTGACGGTAAGGGGCATACTTTGGATTTGGCTTATTTGGACCTTCATCCCAGTCAATTCCTAACCAGTGAAGATTTTCACGTTGGCTAGCTTCACCATCTTCAACGTTCCGTTTGGTGTCGGTATCTTCAATCCGTAATACCATCGTTCCATCGAAGTGACGTGCAAATAAATAATTAAATAATGCTGATTGAGCATTTCCGATATGTAAGAAACCTGTTGGGCTAGGTGCATACCGAACTCTGACCTTTTGATCCATTATCTAAGACTCTCCTTTAGTAACTAATCGAAATATAATTCCGATTTAAAATTGGTTGCTAGATCAACTAGCAGTCTTAAAAAACGTACTACACATATTATAATAACACGCTTTTATTGCAACAAATATAATTGTATATGAAACAGCATATTTGTCAATTAACTAGTTGATTTCGTATGAAAAACACTTAGCAAGTAATCCTGCATAAGTGTTTTTTCGTTGTTTATTAACTTATTGTTATTGATTAGTATTGTTCCATATAGTGTTGACGTTCCCAGTCAGAAACGTGTTGACGATATGAAGCATATTCACGAGTCTTGGCTTCCATAAAGCTGTTATAGAGGTGTTCACCCATTGAACTCTTGATAACCTCATCGTTAGCCAAAGACTTTAATGCGTTGTGTAAAGTATCTGGTAAATCATGAATATCTTTTTCAGCTCGTTCGGCTTTCGTCATCGTATAGATGTTTTCATCAACGTTATGAATTGGTGGTAAGTTGTTGCGTAAACCATCTAAACCAGCTTCAAGAACAGCAGCGATTGCAAGATATGGGTTAGCTGATGGATCTGCTGACCGTAACTCAAGTCGTGTTCCCATTCCACGATCACTCGGAATTCGCACAAGTGGTGACCGGTTAGAAGTTGACCAAGCAACATAAACCGGTGCTTCATAACCTGGAACCAATCGCTTATAAGAGTTGACGATTGGGTTGCAAATTGCAGTATAGCTTCGTGCATGCTTCATCAAACCGCCCAAGAAATGGTAAGCAGTTGCGGAAAGCTTATCTTTATCATTTTCATCAAAGAAGGCGTTAGTACCATCTTGACTAAACAATGACATGTTGAGGTGCATTCCTGAACCATTAATACCAGAAAGCGGCTTAGGCATAAAGGTGGCATGGAAGCCATACTTCTTAGCAATTGTTTTAACAACAAACTTAAATGTTTGGATGTTATCAGCGGCTTCTAAAGCATCTGAGTACTTGAAGTCAACTTCATGCTGACCAGGAGCAACTTCATGGTGAGCAGCTTCAACATCGAAGCCCATCTTTTCAAGAGCTAAGACGATGTCACGACGGCAATCTTCACCAGGATCTGCCGGTTCCATGTCAAAGTAATTTTCCTTATCGTTAAGATTGGTAGTTGGGTTACCCTTTTCATCAGTCTTGAAGAGGAAGAATTCTGGCTCAGGTCCAATGTTAAAGTCTTTGAAGCCCATCTTCCGCATATCTTCAAGAACCCGCTTTAAGTTGTTACGGGGGTCACCTTCAAATGGAGTACCGTCAGTCTTGTAAACACTGCAGATTACCCGCGCAACCTTTCCGTGTTCAGCACCCCAAGGGAATGCAAGCCAAGTGGACATATCTGGGTAAAGATACATGTCACTTTCTTCAATCCGAACAAATCCATCAATTGAAGAACCGTCAAACATAATTTTGTTATCCATCAATTTATCTAACTGACTAACTGGTAAGTCAACGCTCTTAATCGTTCCTAATAAGTCAGTAAACATAACTCGTAAGAAATGAATATCTTCATCCTTTACCATTTGGCGAACTTCATCTTTTGTAAATACGTGTTTACCCATAAAATTTCATTCCCTTTCATACAATCTCCACAGAAATAATAGATGACCATACCAATCTATCTAAGATCTGCTTCTCTCCTTAACACTGTGACTTAGAATAACAATAGACAAGGCATAAGTCAATTCTATTTAAGAGCTTTATTTTAATAAAAAAAATCTTCCCTTCCGTACTTTATTTTTTTAACCAATCATTTATAAACTGCTTAATTTGATTAATATCATCGGGATGACGCAAAATATCAAACCAGTGAGTATCAGCCTTATTTCTAAACCACGTCAACTGCCTTTTAGCATAATGGCGAGAATCCTGCTTAATTTTTTCAACCGCCTCGTCTAGGCTAATCTCGCCACGAAAATAAGGAAATAATTCATGGTACCCAATCCCTTTACCTGCTGGCAAATCTTCCCCTCCTTGATCAAATAACCATTTTGCTTCTTCTAACAAGCCGTTTTGAATCATCAAATCGACTCGCTTATTAATCCGGTCATATAAAACAGGACGATCAGTAGTTAGGCCAATCAAGAGAAAATCATTTGTTGCTTTGAAGTGTGGCTGGTTGGAAAATAATTGACCCGTTTTTTTGATTACCTCTAAAGCCCGGATAACCCGACGAGTATTAGACTTGGGGATCCGAGCGCTGGCCACTGGATCCAACTTGTTTAATTGTTCCCAAACATACTCGGCTCCCTTTTCTTCAGCAACCTCTTTCCAATGGTTACGAATGTCGAGCGTTTGTTGGTCAAACTGGTCACTTCCCAATGCTAGGTTATCCGTTAATGTTTGAAGATAAAATCCAGTTCCACCTGCAATGATCGGCAAATGATTACGTTGAGCTATTTCGTCTATTTTTTGGTCAGCAAGTTTCTTAAAACGGGCGGCAGAAAAACGCTCCTCAATATTGCAGATATCAATGAGATGGTGCGGCACATCCCCCATTTCTTCGGGAGTAACTTTTGCCGTCCCAATATCAAGGCGGCGATAAACTTGCATCGAATCACCGGAAATTACTTCCCCATCAAATTCATGTGCCAGTTTTATTGATAGCGCAGTTTTTCCTACAGCGGTCGGGCCGACAATTGCAATTACTTTATTCATCTTAACTCTCCAATTTTTATAAATTTTATGCTAAAACTTGTCCTTCTCACTGGTAAAACACCATTAATTCTTGCATAATGGAGGTAACCTATAAATTCGAGGAGGTTTTATGTTATGAAACAATTAGCAAAAGGTATTTTAGTTGGTAGTTTAGCAACAGTTGCTGCCATTGCTAGCGGGGTTCTTACTTTCCATAAAACTGTCATTAAGCCAGCGGAAGAAGAAGAAGAAAAGTTTGATCAAAACCGTCGAGCTGCTATCCGTAAGGGCCGCTCAGCACACCAACTTTAATTTTATTTAAGATTCAAAAAGCAGAGAGGCTGGAAGAAAACTTTGTTTTCTCCCAGCCTCTTTTTTATTGGTTAAATTTCACAAGAGGCTAGATTCTAAGCATTAGCAAATAATTGGTTAGAATCATCAACCATCCTGACAAAAAGCATGTAAGATACTTTTCTTAATACTTGGACTTCTTAGTCTTACCGTCCCACGCACGATAACCATCTTTTAAAATATAAAGGTGGTTATACCCATGCTTACCTAAAAATGCAGCAGCCTGGGTACTTAATGTCATTCCTTCATCATATAAGTAAACCGGCAAGTCCTTCCGCAATTCGCCATATTGTTGACGAAGATATGGATAAGGCAAGTTACGTGCACCAAGAATGTGACCTTGTTTAAAGTCATTTTCTTGTCGCAAGTCAATAACCTGTGCTTTTCGCATTCCTTGCTTAAAGTCATCTTGACTAAGGACAGTTGCATATCTCTTTCGACGGTAAGTCTGAAATGCCCAGCTAAAAATCCATACTAACAAGATGATTATAATGACTGTATTAAGAATCATCAAGCCAGAGCTAACTCCAAGTACCACGATCATTTCCCCTTACAAATTAATCTGCGTTTACAAACTGACGAGCTAATGAAGCAGCACCGATAACACCAGCATCATTACCTAATTCAGCTAACTTCAATTGAGTTGAAGTCCGAACTGTTGGGAAGGCAAATTTTTCAAAGTTTTGCTTTACCCGCTTCAAAAGGAATTCACCAGCTGCGGAAACTCCACCACCGATAACAAGGTATTCAGGGTTCAATGCGTTACTTAAGTTGGCAGTTGCTAAACCGAGGTAGAAGCAAACTTCATCAACAACAGTATTAGCAAGGTAGTCGTTTTCCTTAGCAAGGTCAAAAACAATCTTGGCTGTAATTTCGTCACCGTTATCAATCATTGCCTTCAAACGACTGTTACCTTCATATTCTTCCGCTTTATCTTGAGCGATATGAACAATTCCAGTGGCAGATGCATATTGTTCAAGACATCCATGGTTTCCACAAGTACAAAGGTATCCATCTGGCTTAACAATCATGTGACCAACTTCACCACCAGCACCAACGACACCGTGGATAAGCTTACCATTGGAGATAAGTCCACCACCAACACCGGTACCTAAAGTAATAAATGCAACATCGTCACCTTCATTACCAGCACCCTTCCAACGTTCACCAAGTGCGGCAACGTTAGCATCGTTATCCAGAGCAAATTGCATCCCAGTGCCTTGTTCAATGTCTTCTTTAACATTTTGCGTTGTCTTCCAGTTTAAGTTGTAGGCACCAATAACAGTTCCCTTTTCACGGTCAATTGTTCCGGGAGTTCCCATTCCGATTCCAATAAATTGGTCTCGAGACATTTTGTATAAATCAAGGTGGTGATTAATTGAGTTAATGATGTCTGGCACAATGTGTGAACCATCATCCAAAATGTTAGTCCGTAAAGACCACTTTTGTTGAATCTCACCGTTCTCCGTTAAAATTGCAAACTTGATAGTAGTACCACCAAGGTCAACACCAATTAATTTCTTAGCCATAATGATTCCTTTCCTGGGTAAGGTTTAATACAGTTTACCCCTTTTAATTCTCGTTTGTTCTTCACGATGTTCTTTACGCAAAACAATCTTTGCTTTTGTATAAGTTGAATTATCTACAACTCCTGATTGATAGAGGTTATCAAGCTCAATGGCCATTAACTCAATATCATACAGGCGCTTACCAACATATACAAACACGTTGAATTCTTTTAATAGTTGCTGAACATCGTATAGTGTGCGGTAGTTTCTTGAGGCGATCGCCATAAATTATCACTTCAATTCTAGAGTCAAAATTACCAAACTTACCGTTAATACAGCTCCACTTAAAAACTGTTTTAGGTGATCAACAGTTTCTAGCATGGGAGCACCAACAATAAATGCAATGAAAAAGCCACCAAAAAGGCCGCCAATATGTCCTATCAAGTCAACTCCTGACAGGAAAAAATCCATCACAATATTAATAATAACAAATAACAAAAAAGTACGACTTAAGACGCGAACAATAACGTTATGGCGAAAACAAACGCCTAACATTAAAAATGCGCCAAATAATCCAAAAATAGCAGTACTAGCACCAGCTGAAATTGTCGATGGCATGAAGACCGCGCTGGTAAAGTTACCAAAAAGCGCACTGACAAAGTATATGACTACCATTCGCCAATGACCGAAAAATTCTTCAATATAACGGCCGATATATAAAAGCGTAACGCTATTGACTACTAAGTGTGATAAACCAACATGAAGGAACACAGGTGATACTAAGCGCCACCATTCACCTTCCCTGATTAAGGGCGTACTACGAGCCCCCATATTCAGGAGGGTTACTGTATTAGTTGAGCCACCTGCATAAACTAACCAGCAATAAACTAATACCTGAAAGATTATTAAGGTAAGCGTCACGGGCGCTAATCTTAGTCCCTGCGTCCGCATCTTCTATATCCCCGGTAAATACAACACTTTATCTATTCGCTGATCGAATTCTTCTGGTTCCCATTCGTTCTCTTCAGCCAGTTGCGTTGTCAATGCCATTGAAACTTTAGGACCCTTATAGTTTTTTAGGTAACGATCATAATAACCGCCACCAAAGCCCAACCTGTTACCAGATGCGGTAAAGGCTACTCCAGGAACAACCATCAAATCAATCTCATCTGGAGAATAAACTTTGCCATCATGTGGCTCTAAAATACCAAAAGACGTCTCGTCGAAATCGGTATCCTCATTTAATTCAACAAATTCCATTTGACGATGAGGCAACGTCCGTGGAATAACAATCTGTTGGCCCTTATGACGCGCATGAAGGATAATAGGTGCAGTATCAATTTCAAAAGATTGACTTAAAGTAACAGCAATTGTCTTAGCCCCTGTCCATTCAGGTTGATCATATAGCAAAGATGCTAACTTTCGCTCTTCGTAAAGACGGGTGTTTAAATCTAATTGTTGAAGGCGCGCAATATATGCTTGTCGTAACTCTTTCTTTGAATAAGCCATTATGTTATGACCGCTCCTTTATAGTGAAGTAACAAACGGTATCAGATTTTATTATCGCCGCTTGAGGGAATTTATGCAAGCGTTTTTTTATAAAAATAAATAAAAAGAGCCGGTCTCCCAGCTCCTTTATATGGTCATTACTTAGTTTCCCGATGTAATGTAACCTTTTGTTCCCGTGGACAGTACTTGTTTAATTCAAGACGATCTGGGTTGTGACGACGGTTCTTGCTAGTTAAGTAAGTCCGTTCGTGGCATGAAGTACATTCAAGTGTAATGTTGACACGCATTATTTTGACCTCCAAACTATTTCTTTTATTTAACGTGGTTATTTATCGTAACCCTAACTCGTACAACTATATCATTTATTCTTCTATTTGGCTAGTAATTTATCAAAGTTTGTTAAGGAAATTTCCTTGACAGTTTAATTAGTCACCAAAACCCTTGGGACTCTGAACAGTCTTCCAGTAGGCCTCAAAAATTTGTTTTGCCATTGTCAGGTTGGCACCACCATCGGAATTTGAAGCTCCTGGAATAGCCAAAGCAACTACAACTTGTGGATTATCAGATGGCGCAAATCCGGCAAAACTTAGCGTAGTTGTTGAGTGCGACTTGTAGTAGGTTTCGGCAGTCCCTGTCTTACCAGATACTGATGGTTTAACAGATGCCAACGGTTTACCAGTAACATAACGGTTAGAACCATGAACCACTTGATAAAGCCCTTGTTTAACGACATCAAAGTCAGCTTTAGAAGCAGGAATGGTTAATTGAACTTGGGGCTTTGTTGTATATTCAACGGCACCAAGTTGACCATTGGCTTTCGTACCACGGATTTCTTTAACAATGTATGGACGCATCCGGTTACCACCGTTAGCAATGGTAGACATATATTGGGCAAGTTGAATCAAAGTATAACCATCATAGTTACCATATGACAAGTCAAGTGCTGAACCGATATGCTTTTGGTCAGCAGGTCCTGTATAACCGCTTGTTTCACCAGGCAAGTCGATTCCAGTTTTAACTCCGAGTCCAAACATGTTGAAGTAACCCCGCGCTTTAGCAAAAATACTTGGCTTCATCGTAATTTGCGCATTCGGTGTATATTTCATTCCTGCTTCTTTCATGAGTAGTTGCATCATATAAGAGTTGGAAGAAACTTCGAGGGCCGTTGCTGCATTAATTGCCATATTTGCTGAGCCGCCATGGTTAAACCATGATCCCTTAGATGAAGTTCCAGCAAGCTTAATTGGCATATCGGTTAAGGTATTATTTGTTGGCGTAATTACACCATCCATTAATGCCCCCATGACCATCGCCGGCTTTACAACGGAACCCATCGTAATTGGGTGGTTGATAGCACCAATTTCATCAGGGGTTTCTTTACCTGTTTCTGGGTTACGATCAATACCAGCCATCGCATAAATTGCACCGGTATTTGGATTCATTACTACTGCATATACCCCAGTAGAGTACTGGTTTCCGGCAGCCGAGTAATTGTTTTTCAAAATCGATTGAACTTGCTTTTGGAACTTTGAATTAATCGTCAATACAAGGTTATCACCCTTCTTACCAGGGTACTTAGTCTTTTCTTTAGTTACGTCATTTCCATCAGTAGTAACCTCAGTTTGTGACTTCGACCCGGCTAAGGTTGATTGGAACTGCTTTTCAAGATAACTTTGTCCAACGCTATCATTTCGAGAATATCCTTGAGCAAGCAGTGAGTTAACTTCATCACTTGGTAAACCAGTAGTTGAGACAGTTCCTGTTAACGATTGAATATCTGTGCCTTGTGGGTAATTACGAGTCCAAGACGTGCCGATCTTTACCCCTGGCATTTCATTCAGGTGTTCTCCAACTGCTGCAAGCTCTTTAGCACTAACACCTGTTTCTTTAATATAAGTTGTCGAAAGGGAATATGCTCCACTCATTGCCGCATAAATTCGGGCATTATTCTTTTGCTGATCAGTAAGCTCCCATGAATCAGGATGCTTGCTCAAATATTCGAGAGCTTTATCATATTTAGTATCTTCAGAATCGGCATCTGAAGTCTTGACATGTTTCAAAACACTCTTAAGCCGCTCTTTATCAGCAAGGTAATAATCCTCTTCATTTCGATCAGTTAAGCGTGAATTCTTATTAGAGACAGACACATATTTTCCTAAACGATTAGCAATCTGATAGAGCTGATCAGTAGTTACATTGGCCCCTTTGGTATAGGTAATGGCTTGATGAGTTTGATTACCAACAAGAACGTTCCCTTGTGAATCATAAATCATCCCCCGTTGTACGTTATTCGTCTGCGTTGTTGTATCTGATCGCTTTACTTCCGCTTTAAATGATGTTCCTTGCAGAACTTGAAGATAAAACAGTCGAATAGTTAACGCTAATAACAAGATACCAACAATCCATAGTAGCATGTTCAGCCGGAATGGAATAATTGACTGCGCATTTTGACGCTTTTTGGTACGTGAACCAAATAAGTTCATTATTCGATCAAAGAATTTCACAGTTTTATAATTCTCCTTCATCGTAGTGAATCTATTTTAACAAAAATTACCTGCTTTAACAGATAGTTACCACTACTAACGTGAAAATAATACTCTTTATTTTATAAGAAATGAAGAATTTATTCCAATGATTTAATGAAATTTAATGAACAATAGTAATGAATATCATTTTCAAAAAGGATATGATAATGTGGATGTGTCTATTTAATTGAGAGAAGGAGAATTTTGCTGTGTTTTTATATCAACATCATCGTTTATATCGACGCAAAATTTTGATTACAAGTTTCCTGTTACCAGTTATTTTGATGGCTTGCTATTTTGCATACCGTCAAATGACTCCCTTTGGCAAAAGCAGCTTATTAACCGTTGATCTCGGTCAACAATATGTCGATTTTTTCAGTTACCTTCGAAATACCATTCTCCACCATCCCAGTAGTTTCTTTTATTCGTTTAGCAAAGGGCTGGGTGGCGAAATGTTTGGAACTAATGCATATTACTTGCTAAGTCCATTAAACTTAATTTTGTTATTTTTCCCTGCTCAACACCTTGCAACTGGGATAACCATCGTTACACTCGTTCGATACGGTCTAGCGGGATTGAGTTTTGCCTGGTTAATGCAAAAAACGGAGCTACAACAGGGGTGGCGAATTTTAGCATTCAGTACAGTCTACTCAATGAATGGCTGGATGATTGCCAACCAATTAAATATGATTTGGCAAGATGCTTTAATACTTTTGCCGTTAATTATTTGGGGACTCCTTAAACTTATTTATCAAAATCGTGTTGGCACTTATATCGCTTGGCTAGCCGTAATACTGATTGATAATTATTATATGGGCTGGATGATTGCCATCTTTACTTTTCTATTTTTCCTCTGGCAAACACCAGCTTTGGCGTCATGGCGACAACGGGGAGTAATCTTTCTCCGCTATCTCGGTAGTTCGCTGCTTGCGGCGGGGATTTCAGCAGTCATTTTATTGCCAACTTTCTATGCCTTGATGCAAAGTAAAGGGACGTATACTGAAACCAAGATTCACAGCCGTTTTGAGTACTTTGCTCCTAAAATGCTTGGGAAACTTGTTCCCGGATCATTTAATTTTAATCAAATGCCAAGCGGTCAGCCCAACATTTATATTGGAATGCTATTAATGCTCGGTGCTTGTCTCTACTTTTTCAACAATCGCTTTGACCTTCGTCGTCGTTTGATTGGGGCAGCCATTTCTATTTTCTTTATTTTCTCATTCTGTTACGAACCATTAGATCTTTTATGGCATGCCGGACAGTTTCCAGTTTGGTACCCTTATCGTTTTTCCTACCTTTTCTCTTTCTGGTGCATCTATCTTGCAGCTAAAGTGCTTCAACCTGATTTCAAAATAAAAAAGCGCAGTGCACTTATCCTGACGTTGCTTATTATCGCAATTTACTGGTATGTTGGTATGCTTAACTTATCGTATATTAATAGCAATCAACGGAATATCGGCTTATGCTTTGCGCTGATCGCTGTTAGTTGCCTTTGTATTCCCCGAACAAATTCACCGCGCTTATACGACGCGCTTCTTGTTCTCCTTGCTGTCTGTGATATTTCTATGAGTGGGTACACGGCGCTTAATAAGATCTCTTACGTTTCACAGCCTGAATTTGGCAACTACACTATTGCTCTTGATAAAAGTGTAGAAAAACTAAAGAAACATGATCCAGGCTTCTACCGCGTTGCCAAAACTTTTATGCGAACAAAAGATGACCCCTTCCAAGCAGACTTTAATTCTGGTGACCATTTTGGTTCGACCTTAGAACCGCCAATTCCAGCCTTCATGGGTGCAATTGGGCAGCCAGATGGGGATGGCTTTGTTACGTATACTAATGGAACTCAAGTGAGTGATGCGCTTCTTGGTTACAAATACACTATGAACGCTCGGAACACTTCAGCTGGACAGGCATTACCCCTATCAGGTTTCCGTCCCGATTGGTATAGTTACCCATTAGTAGGATCAACTTCAGCAGTCAATCTCCGTGAGAATCCACATGCCCTTCCGATCGCATTTGGAGCTAATGCCGCCATCCTCCACCTTCAACGGACAACAATGGATCCGTTAAATTATCAGTCACAGATTTTCCAAACGCTTGCCGGTCGTCCAACACTTCATTCATTATTTGCCGTTCAAAACTTTAATTCCGTTAAATTCAATAATGTTCAAAGTGCTAAGCAAATTACTGGCACGATCTTTAGAAAGCAAAACCTGCTTAAACCAGCATCAGTTCAACTAGAATTTATTCCGCCAACCAACGATTCTTACTACTTAACACTCGGACCAAACGTTGAGGATAATGCCACAATTACGATGAATAACAAAAAATTCACCCAATATGACACCTTTCGTAATACGGTAGTAATCAACGTTGCTCATGATCAAAAAGGGCAAAAAATCCTTGTCAATTTGCAACTAAAGAAAGCTACACTTTGGATGCAAAACGTTAGTATCTATCAACTAAAGCAACGACCATTTATGGCCAGCTTAAAGACTCTCCAAGAATCTCCCTTAAAGATTAGTTCATACCGTAGTAATCGAATCGTTGGTACAGTCAATCTCCAGCGGAATCAGCGAGTATTGATGACTACTATCCCTGCTGCCAAGGGTTGGCACGTTAAGGTAGATGGTAAGCCTACTACTCCCCAGACCGTACTTAATACGTTTATGGCTATCCCAATGAGTCCCGGAAAGCATCGGGTTGAATTTTATTACCGACCACCATTCCTCATTCTTGGACTTATAATTACAGTTCTAAGTCTCGGCTTAACTGGATGGTGGGTTAAGAAAGAACATCAAATAAAGACAATTTTTGATTAGAAATAAAGGTTTGACTAGCAATAAAGCTCTTTAGCATACTATCATTGGACAGTACATGCTAAAGAGCTTTTTCACTATATAAAAATTAATGCTGCGATGCTCCAGTAGAGGCATCAGCCTTATTATCGGAATGATCATCAGCGTCATTAACAAATCCAGCTACGTCAGGTGTATCGCCATCTTCATGTTGAAAATGAAATACCAGTCCGTCTACTTGCGGATCATAGTCAACAGTAGTGATAAGATCCTTAAAAAACCATTCATCTAGCGAATCAATGTGGTAATTAATGCCATCCTTTTTTACCTCTAAAATCGGGTCAACTGGCTTATCTTCACGAGTAAATCCTTGCGAAAAGCCATGATGGACTTCAGTTTGACCATAAGTTTTGCCGTAAAACTTTACTCCATTCCCAGGTTCTAATCCCATTTCCTCACGAAACCATTGACTTGCAGCATCAGTAATAATCAATTTCATTTTTCTTCCCTCCTACGTTTGTTGATATCGCTTTCATACACCTTACTATAGCATAGTAGAGCAACAATACCAATAAGAAAAGCGAGAGGGAGCGAGACAGAAGTTACAAGTAACTTCTGTCTCGCTCCCTCTCGCTTAAAAGATATTGATTAATCAACCTTAACAATCTTTAACTTAATTGTCCCATTAGGAACTTCAACTTCAACTACTTCGCCGACCTTGTGACCAAGTAATCCCTTTGCCATTGGAGATTCATTCGAAATCTTACCATTAAATGGATCAGATTCTGATTCACCAACAATTTGGTATTCTTCTGGTTCTTCATCTGGCAATTCTTGAATAGTAATTGTCCGTCCCATGGATACTTCATCCTTGTCGACATCTTCATTATCGATAATTTCAGCATATTGAAGCATGTTTTCAATTTGCGCAATCCGGCTTTCAACCATTGCTTGTTCATCTTTTGCTGATTCATATTCTGAATTTTCAGATAAATCACCATAACTACGAGCAATCTTTATCCGCTTAATAACTTCTGGTCGACGCTTCAAGCGGTATTCTTCAAGTTCGTCTTCAAGCTTTTTCTTCCCTTCAAGGGTCATTGGAAAAGTTTTTTCTTCAGCCATTATAAACACTCCTCATAATTTATCCAGTGCAACATTACCATTTCTACTTCAGCTTGTAAATACCTATCGCAATTCGGTGTGTCCACGTTTTACTAAAATATCGCGGATTTTTGTCGATAATAGGTCGATTGCAACTTGGTTTTCGCCACCTTCTGGCACAATAATGTCAGCATAGCGTTTAGTTGGTTCAACAAATTGATGGTACATTGGTTTTACCGTAGCCAGGTACTGAGTAATAATTGAATCAAGGGACCGTCCACGCTCTACCATATCACGTTGAATTCGACGAATAATCCGAATATCATCATCTGTATCAACATAAACTTTAATATCCATTAAATCCCGTAAACGTTCATCATCAAGAATTAAGATTCCTTCTAAAATAATGACATCAGTCGGTTCTACATGAACGGTTTTGTCGGAACGCGTATATTGTGTATAGTCGTACACCGGCATCTCAATCGCCTTATTACTCCGCAAATCCGTTAGCTGTTTAATCAAAAAATCTGTATCAAATGCAAGCGGATGATCATAATTTACTGCTTTACGTTCATCCATTGTCATATCTGACTGATCATTATAGTAAGTATCTTGGTTAATAATCTGGATCGCTTGTCCATGCAATTGGTCATAGATTTTATTACTTACCGTTGTCTTTCCACTACCGGAACCACCTGTAACACCAATAACTACTGGACGCTTATTCTGTTGAATACTCATCAATTTGTCTCCCTCATTAAACTTTCTAATCTGAAATAGTATATAGCACTCTTTTGTGATGCGCAAGATAATTACTAATTTAAATTATTAAAGGCGAGGTAAAAAGTGAATATTAATGCATAACAACATAGTAATTTCCAGGGAAGTATTGTTGGTCAGTAATTTTAACTGTTTCATTCTCGTTTGGAGCTTGAATAATCCGACCGTCCCCTAGTGAAATAGCGACGTGGTATGGCGCATCATCAGAACCATAAAAAACAAGGGCCCCATATGGCGCGTTTAAGACGTTATCGTGAATATGTGGTCCTAAAGCTTGTTGTTCATACGTCGTCCGTTGAGGAATACCGTAGCAATATTGAACCAACCCAGAACAATCAAATCCACCTGGCTTATTACCACCCCAAACATAAGGGGTTCCTAAATAAGACATTGCCTTGTTAACAGAATCTTGTAGATTTTGACTATTCTTGTTGGCTTGATCCTTTTTCTCAGTATTATTAGCAGGTGTTTCATTTTTATCTTTGGTTGGAATTGTCAACTTTTGTCCTGCAAAAATCAACTCTTTATTTTGCAAGTGATTAGCGGTTGCAATATCATCCGCACTAACATTATACTTTTGAGCAATCCCATTTAAACTATCGCCAGCATTGACCGTAACAGTTGCATCAGCCTTAGCAGTTACAGTACCCATTGCCATTGCGCCAGCTACCCCTAACGACGATGCAAGAATTTTCTTCGTTGTTGATTTCATTATTTCGTTTATCCCTCTTTAATATCAAATGTTTTTATTTTATCAAATTATTAATAAAATAGCAGAAAATTTTTAGCCCTTCAACCACTAATTATTACTTTAGTGATTGGCCCTATAATATAAATACGTAAAAAATAATTATTTGCACTAAAAAAAGGCCGAAAAAATCCAGCCTTTTAATTTTTAACGAATTTCTGCATCAATCTTATCTTGCAAGTAAGCAGTAACTTTATCAAAGGCCGCGTTTACTTGGTCTTCAGTCAATGTTCCTTTATTATCTTGATAAGTTAAGGTGTAAGCTAATGACTTCTTACCGGCAGGAAGGTGCGAACCAGCATAAACATCAAATAAGTGAATATCTTTAAGGTAAGCACCACCCTTTTGCTTAATAGCCTCGACAATCGTTGCATTTTCAACCTCATCATCAACTAAGAGGGCAATATCGCGAGTGATTGAAGGATACTTACTAATAGGTGTATATTCATTTTCAATCTTTGGTGCAGTCAGTAATAATTCGAGATTTAATTCAAATACGTATGTTTCGGGAATCTTGTATTCCTTAGCAGTTTGTGGGTGAACTTGACCAATAAAGCCAACTAATTGGTCATCAACCATAATATCAGCGGTTCGTCCTGGATGCATTTCTGGTCGATCACTAGTTGGAACATAAGCAACCTTACCAGCAATCCCCATATTCTTAAGGTAACGTTCAACGATCCCCTTTAATTGGAAGAAATCAACCGGTTGATCTTTCTTATTCCAACTATTAGCTACCATTTGACCAGTAACCGCAGCTGCAAGGTGTTCTTGTTCTACTGGACGTTCATCCCCCATTGGCAAGAAGACCCGGCCTTCTTCATATAGTGCTACATTGTCAACATTCCGCGCCACGTTGTAAGCAATATCATTAAGCAAGCCGCTAACAATATTCATCCGGGTAGCTACATGGTCCGAACTCATTGGGAAGTCAAGTTTCATTGGTTCAGCGAGTGGCTTAATTTGGAATTGCTTAGCCTTTTCAACAGTTGTGAGAGAATAGCTAATTGCTTGAGTTAAGCCCATTCCTTCGAGGTCATGACGACTTGCCCGAATAAACCGTTGACGTGGAGTAAGTCCTCCCCGGTTACGCGTCATCGTTGGTAAAGTAGATGGCAAGTTATCATAACCGTAAATCCGCGCAATTTCTTCATAAAGATCTGCTGCAAGACTAATATCCCACCGCCGTGCTGGGGCAATTACTGTTAATTGATCATCACCATCAACAGTGTAAGCAAATGCCAAGCGATCAAAAATATCAGTAACTTGTTCCATGGTTAATGAAGTTCCCAGAACATGATTAATCTTTGCAAGGGATAGTTTGATTGGGGTATCAACTGCTGGCGCTTCACTACCAGTTACAATTCCTGCTGTAATCGTTCCCCCCGCAAGCTCCTTAATCATTTCGGCTGCTTCATTCAATGCGGTTTCAACTGTTGCTGGATTGATTCCGCGTTCAAACCGCATTGAGGATTCACTATGAAGATCTAAGCGCCGTGCTTGCTTCCGGACCATTACTGGATCAAAAATGGCTGCTTCAAGGGCAACTGTTGTCGTATCATCACTTACTGCAGTTCCTTCTCCACCCATCGTTCCCGCAAGCGCAACTGGCTGGTTATCGACAGTTACAACAATATCATTTGCTTTTAAGGTTTGTTCATCCCCGTCTAACGTAACAAACTTTTCACCTTCATTAGCGTGGCGAACCCCAAAGTTTTTACCAGATAATTGGTCATAATCATAGCTGTGGAGGGGTTGACCATATTTAAGGAGGATATAGTTAGTCACATCCACGACATTATTTACAGGACGAATACCACTGTTCCAGAGGCGAATTTGAAGCCATAATGGACTTTCGGCAATTTTAACACCTTTAATTACCCGTAATTTATAAGTTGGCGCAATCTTAGTATCCGCAATTTCTGCTTGAAGAAGGTCCGCTGTCTTTTCAGTCCCTTCTTCTTTAATTGCGACTTCTTTAAAATGCGACTTTAACCCGTAAAAGGCTGCGATGTCATTAACATTTCCATAAATACTAAGCATATCTCCACGATTAGGAGTTACATCTGTATCGATGACCGTGTCGTCCATCCCTAAGTACTTAAATACGGGATCACCGTTTTTAGCATCATCTGGTAAGAAGTAGATACCATCTTCGTAATCTTTAGGCGCAATCTTGTCGCTAAAACCAATTTCTTGAAGAGCACAAAGCATTCCGTTTGACTCAACACCACGAATCTTACCACGCTTAATCTTTTGGTTATCAGCAATTCGCGCACCGTGAAGGGCAACGATTACCTTTTTACCTTCTTGAACATTAGGAGCACCACAAACAATTTGGATCGGTTCTTCTTCGCCAACGTCCACTTGACAAACATGAAGGTGGTCTGAGTCAGGGTGATTTTCACATTGCACTACTTCCCCAACAACGATCTTTTTTAATCCGTCGCTCAGTGAGTAAACGTCATTAATGTCAACAGAGGTACGAGCAATCTTTTCAGCTAAATCTTGAGGGGCAACATCTAAATCAAGGTATTCTTGAAGCCATTGATATGATACTTTCATTTCACATTATCCTTTCTGGTCAAATTGGTTAAGGAAGCGGACATCATTTTGGTAGAAGTTACGAATATCGTCAACGCCGTACTTCAGCATGGCAAAACGATCTGGTCCAAGTCCAAAGGCAAAACCACCGTATTCTTCTGGATCAACGCCTGACATCTTAAGCACATTTGGGTGAACCATACCGGCACCAAGAACTTCAATCCAACCAGTTTGCTTACAAATTGCACAACCCTTGCCAAGGCAGTTGAAACAAGTAATATCTGCTTCAACTGATGGTTCAGTAAATGGGAAGTAACTTGGCCGCAAGCGGACCTTTAACTTGTCACCAAAAAGGTTTTGAGCAACTGCTTCAAGGGTTCCCTTCAAATCAGCCATGGTAATATTTTTACCAACAACCATCCCTTCAATTTGGTGGAATTGGTGACTGTGAGTTGCATCATCAGTATCACGCCGGTAAACCTTACCTGGTGAAATCATCTTTAGTGGGCCTTGACTAAAATCGTGTTTTTCGAGCATCCGTGCTTGCATTGGTGACGTTTGTGTCCGCATCAAAACAGATGGCGTAACATAAAAGGTATCTTGCATGTCACGAGCGGGGTGATCTTTTGGCAAGTTAAGCTTTTCAAAGTTATAAACTTCTTGTTCAACTTCATCCCCAACTGCTACTTCATACCCCATTGATACAAACAAGTCCACAACTTGGTCAATGATTTGTTGAATAACATGAGGTTGTCCTTGTGCTACTGGTGTTCCAGGAAGAGTAACATCAATTGTTTGGGCTGCTAACTTAGCGTTCATAGCGGCCTGTTCTAGCTCAGCACGCTTTTCTTCAATCGCTGCTGACAATTCATCCCGCACCTTGTTAGCAAATTGCCCTACTTTTGGTCGTTCTTCAGCGCTGAGGTCACGCATGCCTCGAAGAACTGACGTAATAGGCCCTTTCTTTCCCAGCATCTTTACGCGGATTTCATTAATTCGTTTTAAATCCTCTGATTGTTTAATATCTTGCAATCCTTCTTCACGAAGTTCGGCTAATTTCTCTCTTAGTCCCATATTTTCACTCCTTAATTCAAAAAAAGCCTCATCCCAATATAGGGACGAGGCTTCGCGGTACCACCCTAGTTTGTAGGGGAAAATCCTACACACTCTAGTAATCAATAACGGTGATTGGCCGGAATACCATTACGTATCAGCTCCGAAAGTGAAATTCGCTTTAGATCACTGATTGCAATTCTCAGCTCATGGTTGCAACTCTCTAACAGGATCGTTTAGCTACTAGCTCTCATCATCGCTTTTAATTCAATTACATATTCTAGACAATCATCTGTAAGGCGTCAAGCGTTATTTTTAAATCCACTTGTCACTCCATGCGTGAACAGCTTCCATGACTGGCCGCAATTCTTGACCACGTTCAGTTAGCGAATAGTCTACCCGACTAGAACTTTCGTAAGTGTTCCGAACAACAATTTGTTCGTCTTCGAGTTCTTTTAATCGTTCACATAAGACTCGATCGCTGCACTTTGCAATGCTACTGGCAATATCCTTAAATCGCATGTTGCCATTTTTAAGTAGTACTTCAATGATTAATCCGTTCCATTTCTTTCCCAAGATCATAAACGTACGTGTAAATTTTGGACAAAGTTTACAGTCTTCATCAAGTGCCTTTTCTGCTACTAATTGTTCCATAATTTAACTCTCCTTCTCCTCTACCAAGTTGTTCGCATCCGACGTTTCTTAATCTTTCGACGCATCTTTGCACGTAGCGGGCCAAAGAATTCATGCTCTGCTTCGAAATCATCAACTAGCGATACAATTAAACTCTCCGGATAGCGTGGCACTGCCAACGTTGCGCCAAACATATGCTTAAGGATAATATCCTTTTCTTTTTTATTTAACGGGGTTAGCTTTTCAGCATTGCGTAATGCAACTCGGGGATGAATAAATGCATGGGTTCCTAAATTGAACTTAGTCGTCCGCCAATCATAATAAAAGAGATCATGCAAGAGGCCTGCCCGCGCAGTACTGCGATAATCAAGATGCATTTTTTTAGCAATTTTGTAGCTATCATACGAAACCGCAATAGAATGTTGCAGGCGGGTAGAGTGATGATGCTGAGTATAGTTCGCTAGCTTTTGAACAGCTGGCTGGGCTAAAAGATCGGCAACGATTGAAACATACTCTTTATCGGTGCGCCATTCATTTTTTGATTTCATGTAATACCCCTTTTCTATATTATTGCAATTATCATACACGATTTTAACGAGAAAATAAATTAATTTAATCTAGATTTTGATTAAGCTGAAACATTAAGATTCCCGCAGAGATAGCGACGTTAAGCGATTCGGCTTCACCACGCATTGGGATATAGAGGTTATCAGTTGTCTGTGAAAGAAGGTCATCGCTCATCCCCTGCCCTTCATTGCCCATGATTAAGGCAAAAGTATCACCGGGATCAACAGTTCGAAAGTTTTTGGCTTGGGGATTCAGTTGTGTTCCATACACCGGAGCATTGATTGATTTAAAATCATCAATCCACTTTCTTAAGTCACCCTCAAACATTTGAAGGTGGAATTGGCTTCCTTGCATTGAACGAACAACTTTAGGACCAAATAAGTCTGCTGAGCGTTGTCCAACTACTACTCCAGTAAACCCAGCGGCATCTGCTGTCCGCACCATTGTCCCCACGTTTCCTGGATCTTGAACTCGGTCGAGGAAAAGCCATGCCCCATGCAATGGCCCTGCTGGTAAACGATGAGAATCTGGTAAAGCAACAACCGCGGCAATCCCTTGCGGCGTTACCGTATCAGTAATATGCTTCATGATCTCTTCAGTAACTTCATAGGTTGCATTAGCCATTCCTTCAAGCTCTGGATGGGCAGCTAATTGTTCAGCTGTCCCGACTACTTCTAAAAGCTCGATTCCCGCTTTGGATGCCTCTTGAACTAAGTGCCAGCCATCTAACAGGTAAGTACCAGTCTGCCGTCGCGCTTTTTTGGTTTGCAGCTTCTTCCAATCTTTAACGTGCTGATTATGAATTGATGTTAATTGTTCCATATAATTTGCATGCTCCTTCTTGTTAATTAAATTATACCATGTTCCTGTTGTACAATTGTTATTAACTAATAATAAGTTTTCATTAAGGAGTTTTAATTATGATTAATTACCATCTTACCATTACTGGGCACGTTCAAGGAGTTGGTTTCCGCTGGAGCGTCTATCAGTTGGCACAGCAGGCTGGAATTGAGGGAATTGTTATGAATAAGAATGATGGGAGTGTTTATTGTGAATTGCAGGGGCCTATCGAGATTGTTAAACAATTAATCTTTAAAATTAAAACTGGGCCCACTCCTTATGCTCGAATTAATAAGGTTAAAATCATCGAGGGAAGCCTGCAAAACTACCATCATTCATTTCAAATCACGCATTAGTTCGCGATTAGCGGTAGAATTCAATTCCTGAATAGAGTAAAATACGTACTATTAACGTAATTAATATACAAAGAAATAAGGGAGTTTGATTCATTAATATGAAACGAAAACGAATAACGATCGCTGGAGGTCTCTTTACCCTCCTGTTGCTTCTTAGCGGATGTGTACGGACTACTAAGAGCGGTCGACCATACGGGTTTGTCTATGATTATATGGCTAAACCAATGCAGCACTTGATGGAATGGTTAGCCAGCCATATGGGCAATAACTACGGTTGGGCAATTATTGTCATTGTGGTAGTTGTGCGAACAATCCTTTTACCAGTGATGTTCTCACAAATGAAAAAATCAACCATTATGCAAGAAAAGATGTCCAAGGTTCAACCATTGATTAAAGAACTAACAGAAAAACAAAAAGCAGCCAAGACTCCTGAAGAACAGGCTGCCGTTAGTCAACAAATGATGGCTCTTTACCGGGATAACAACATTAGCTTAACTGGCGGTATTGGCTGTCTCCCATTGTTAATTCAGCTGCCAATTTTTGCCGCCTTATATGCTGCTATCCGTTATTCGCCAGACCTTTACCATGCGACTTTCTTTGGGATTCCACTTGGTAAGCCAAGTATTATCTTAGCGGTCTTATCTTTTATTGCCTATGCTGCTCAGAGTTATCTTGGGCTTGTCGGTGTTCCTGAAGCCCAGAAGAAGCAAA
Source organism: Limosilactobacillus reuteri subsp. reuteri (assembly GCF_000016825.1). Taxonomy (NCBI): domain Bacteria; kingdom Bacillati; phylum Bacillota; class Bacilli; order Lactobacillales; family Lactobacillaceae; genus Limosilactobacillus; species Limosilactobacillus reuteri. The sequence goes on from NC_009513.1 coordinate 1,273,170, forward strand.
TGAAGGCTGCTATTTGGATGAGTCCTTTCATGACCTTCTTCATTTCTATCACTTCTTCTGCCGGATTAGGTCTTTACTTCTTCATTGGTGGATTATTTGCCATCTTACAAACCTTGATGGTCAATGCTTACCGTCCGCGGATTCGTCGCCAAATTGAGGAAGAGAGCAAGAAGAATCCAATTAAAATGCCAGAAGCACCAGTAATTAACACCCCTAGTTCTTCAACTAAACCGACTGATGCAATTGACCAATTACGTAAAGGCGATGCCAAGCCAAGCGATCAAGCAAACCGTAATCGTCAACGTAATGCTGGCAAACAGCAACATCATAAAAAATAATTATCAAGAAGCTGGGAGAAAGCAAAAGTTTTTTCTCAGCTTTGTTTTTTCGGAGGAAGACACATGATTAAACCAATTATTAAAGATCAACAATTACTCGCCAAAAAAGCAACCCCCACAACTAAAGCTGATTTGCCCCTTGCAACCGATCTTAGCGATACGCTTAATGCTCACCAAGCTGAATGTGTTGGAATGGCTGCCAATATGATTGGTGTAAATAAGAATGCAATTATTGCACGAATCGGGCCCTTTAATGTCGTAATGTTTAATCCGCAAATTGTCGCTAAAAGTCACCCTTATCAAACTACAGAAGGATGTCTTTCATTGAGCGGAACTCGTCCTACTAAACGGTATAAGCAAATTACCGTTAAATTTCGCAATCAGAGCTGGCAAGTGCAAACATTAGAACTTGCGGATTTTGCTGCTGAGATTATTCAACATGAAATTGACCATTGTAATGGAATTATAATATAAGCAATGAGAATATTTGCTAAAATATCGATAAATGAAATAAGGAAAGTAGAATCGCCGGGTTCTGCAACAAATTAATTTATGCTTCTCAAACAGGCGTCCAACAGGGAGGATGGGAGCAAGTTTTGTGGAGGTTTTAATATGGATTTACCAATGTCAATTACGAAGGAAGTACGGCATTATGTTGTTCGTAATGTTGTCGCCACTCTTGGGATGTCAATGTATGTTATTATTGACACCCTTTTTATTTCAATCGCGGCGGGAGCTTTAGGCCTAACTACTCTTAACCTGGTGCTGCCCCTGTTCAACGTTTTTAATGGAACTGGACTATTACTTGGAGTCGGTGGCGCCACAATCTTTTCGTTAAATAAAGTTATGCATCCTGAGAGAATAAAATCATTATTTAGTCAACTGATGATTTTTGCTTTTACTTTCGGTCTTATCCTAGCAATCCTATTAAACATTTTTGCGACTCCAGTAGTTAATTTTCTTGGGGCAGATGATGCCACTCGTCAGATGGCAATCATTTATTTACGAATAATTTCATGGAGTGGACCTCTCTATATGGCTAACTACATTGCCATTAATTTCATTCGTAATGATGGCAATCCCACGTTAACCATGAAGGCCACCTTAACTGAAACATTATCTGTCATCCTCATCGACTGGTTCTTTATCTTTGGAATGGGTCTTAAATTGGAAGGAGCAGCATTGGCAGTGTTATTTTCGCCAGCAATTAGCTTGATGGTTTTAAGTTTTCATCGGAAGTTTGCCGGCCGACAATTACAATGGCACTGGGTTGTCCCTCACCTAAGAAACATTTGGCGCTCAGCACGTTTAGGGGTTGCCTCAGCATTAAACGAATTAAGTACTGGTGTTAGTATCTATTTCTTTAACCATGTTTTATTGCAACTAGCTAATAACTATGCCGTTGCCGCATATGGCGTTATTTCCAACATTGCCATCGTTGTGCTGGCAATTGCTAATGGAGTAGCGCTCGGTGTTCAACCGCTTGCTAGTCGGGAATTTGGTAAACACGAATACAAGAATGTTTCGATGACATTAAAAAATGGAATTATCATTACCCTCTTTCTAGCAACAATCAGCTTTATTATCCTAATCACCTTTAAGCATCCCATTATTGAAGTTTTTAACACTTCTCATTCTGGTCAACTCCTCGCCTATGCTAGTGTTGGCCTCCCGATTTACTTTACAAGTGTATTCTTCAGCGCGTTAAATCTATTGTTCATCCTTTTCTTAACAGCAATTGGATCAGCGCGGGCATCATTCTCTTTATCGATTCTTCGTGGTTATATTATTCTCCTCCCCGCGATCTTTATTCTGGCAAAAGTTGCCGGAATTAACGGGGTCTGGGCAGCAGTTCCTTTTACTGAATTTGTTATTACTTGCATCGGTGGAATTATCATTTACCAGCGACTTAAAAAATTGAATAAAGAGTAAGTGGAAAATCTTCTCGCTAAGGTTCGTATAGATAAAGAGACTATTGAAAAAATCAAAAATTTTTTCAATAGTCTCTTTTATCTACTTTGTAATTTTCTTTGATGCGTGATTGTAGAAAATCCAAGCAACAATTCCAAAGAAAACCGGACCAAATGCTGTCCAGAATGCAGTTTGAAAATCATGCTCAATAATCGGTTGGATACACGTAAAGATGATTCCTAGGCAAACAATTATTTCAACAAAGATAACTAATACATTTGTCCAAAAATGATTCTTAAATACCACAAAATCATGTGGAATATCCTTCTTTTGAAAGAATGGGAATGCACCAACAAGGAAGATATAAGGGGCACAGGTTGAAACATTAACCATATCTGTCAAGATTTGGTAAAAACTAGCAGCTGCTGAACCCCCAAATGCAACTAAGAAAATAATACACGAAACAAAAATTGCCTGAATCCACATTGCATATGCTGGCATCCCGTGTTTGTTCAGTGTCACAATCTTTTTAGGCCATAACTCAGGATTAGCTCCCATGATAAAGGACTTAATCGGGGAGTAAACTAACAGGAACATTGCTCCTAACATCCCCATCAGCCCAGCTAACGCAATCATTCGCGTAAAGAGAACACCAAGAAAAATATTAGTAGCATGACTTAACCCTAGCGAAACACCTAGTTGGTATCCTAATTGGTTAAAGACAACGTAAGTAACATTACCTAAGTTAACGCTTGATTTTGCAATAACATGATTGTAATTAACGCTAAAGCCAGTCATCAAGATCATTAATACGTAACTGCCAATCGTTAAGAGCGAACCAATAACTAAGCCTCTTGGAAATGTCTTCGCTGGATTCTTCATACTATCAGTAACCCCACCAAGATTTTCCATTCCACCATATGCAAAAATTGCGTAAACAACGAATGAGATAATCGCAATTGGCGTCTTAAAAGCAGGATTAGGCGATTCGATAAAACTGCTAATACCATGAATAGGCTGGGCGGTAACCCCCTTGTTAGCAATAATCGTCACTAAACTTGCAATAATAAAAATGGCATTCATTCCAATCATAAACGCCCCACCAAACGAGCTGATTTTCGTAATCCCATTAATTCCCTGTGAACTCAGCAAAGTCACCAGTAAAACGAACAGAATTGCCAAGATACCAATTAACTGATTAGAATTAAAAATCCAAAAGTGCCATTGTTGGGTAGTATCATGGCCAAATAATAGTGCCGACAATGTTATCCAAAGTCGAGATGCACTTGATACTAGCCACAGAACCCAACTCGCTAACCAAATAAAGGTTCCGATAAAGGCCAGCCGTTCCCCGATCGAACCAGCTAACCACGAATAAATTCCTCCTTGGGCATCCTTAAACGCCGAGCCATATTCAGCCATCATCAAACAACAAGGGAAGAAGAAACAAACTCCAGCAAGGATATACCAAAACATCCCCGCATATGCCATTTGATCATAAGCTATTGAAACATTACCAAACCCATATATTGTCGAAATAATCATTAACACCAATGTTGGCGTTGTGATTAATTTTTTCTGCTCTTTCGCAGCCACTCCTATTCAACTCCTCAATAAAAATCCTCATATTTTAGTATCCGTTTTCATTATACCGCCCTTGGTTGAAAACATCGCTTATTTTGTCGGCCATTTGGAAAACAATTGAATAAAAATGTTTTGTAATAAAAAAGTGAGGACAGGAGCAAAAATTTCTCATCTTGCTTCTATTCTCACATCTTAAATATTTATTTTTTTGTCTCTGGATCTTCAATAATCGGTAAAATGATTCTAAACAATGATCCAGCACCGACTGAACTTTCTAGGGTAATCGAACCGTGATAACCTTCAATTAGTCGCTTGGCAATTGAAAGGCCTAGTCCATTACCGCCCTTCTTACGACTACGCGCCTTATCTACTCGATAGAAACGATCAAAGACCCGTTTTACATTTTCTGGTGAGATCCCTTCACCAAAGTCCTGAATACCAATCTCAACAGTATTCATTCCCCGTGAAAGAATAATATGGATCTCTTTATGGTCATCGGTGGAATATTTGACAGCATTATCACATAAAATTACAAGTACCTGTTCAAGATGGTCGCGATAAATATCAACCATGATTGGCTCTTTCAGATCGTCGTCCAAACGGAAAGTAAAGTCCGGATACAACATCTTAAAGTTATTGTAGACCTGATGAACCACATCATTAACAATCGTATGCTGATTGCGGAAGTTAATCTCCACTTGCTCTGCTCGGCTCAAATCAAGCATTTCTTGAACCAGGTTTTTCATTCGGCGAGTCTCAATTAATGTTGCTTTAATTGAGTCATCCAGCACTTTCGGATCATCCTTGCCCCAACGTTGCAGCATCTCCAAGTGTCCTTGAATAATCGCAACGGGTGTCCGCAGTTCATGGCTAACATCACTGACAAATTGTGACTGCTGGTCGATATACCGCTGCATCCGATCAAGCATCTCATTAAACATCGTTATCAGTTCTGCTAGTTCATCATTACGATTGGTAGTTGGTACTCGGACATCTTTAGTCGGATCTGCACTAATCTCCTTAACCGTGTCATGAATTCCATCCAATGGTCGAAGGAGGAAAAGTGAAAGAAAGTATCCCAAGAGGCCGCTCGCAATCACAACCAGGCAGAGCGCCAAGATGCACACCAATGCTAACTGATGATAACTTTGCATATAAGCATCAAGGTTATTTTCAACTTGTAAATATCCAATCAACTGCCGATTATTCTGACCATAAATTGGCATCTGCCCGACCAACACATCATGATCAGGCCCAGCAGCAATATGAATATTGCGATTAGTCGTAAACTGTGGCTTTTTAATATAACGACCTGTACTCAAAATATTCTTTCCATCAGGATTATAAATGTTAATAACCAAGTGTCCATCACTTAATTCTTTAATTACCGGTCGTTTATATTCCTCTCCAGAAATAATATTCGACCGGTTTCTGTCTGGATCAATAAGGTGACTAACATTCTTTTTTGTTAAGGGCTTATCAACAGTACTTAATTGTGTACTAATATTGGTCATCCCTTGATTCAACAATTGTCTTTCCTGATGAAATAAATTTTGCGTAAATGCACTAAACAATGCCATGGCAACGATACAAAAGATGATTAATGACCCTAATGCCGTCCCAGCTGCCCACTTAATTTTTAGCGAAACAAACCGTCTTTCATCTTTTTGCTTCATAATTGATCATTCCTAGGAGCGAATCACATATCCAGTACCACGAACCGTTTGGATGTAGCTCTTTTCACCAGGTCGGTCGATCTTATTCCGTAAGTACCGAATATAAACATCAACAACATTGGTTTCAACTTTGGAGTCATAACCCCACACCTTACTCAAAAGGTCTTTTCGTGACATAACAACATTGATATTTTCCATCAAAATCAAGAGTAATTCGTATTCCCGCTTTGTAAGGTTAATTACTTCATCACCACGACGAACGACCCGATTCTCTTTTTCAATGGTAAGATCCTTGTAATTGACCGTTGTTTGGTGTTCTTTATTATTACCATCTTCAATACTGATTCGCCGTAATAACGCCCGCACCCGTGCAAGGAGTTCTTCAATAGCAAATGGCTTAACAATATAATCATCTGCCCCATGATCTAAACCAGAGACACGGTCAATAACAGAATCACGAGCGGTCATGATAATAATTGGTGTATCTTTTATTTCACGAACCCGTCGTGCAACTTCAATCCCATTTAACTCTGGGAGCATCAAGTCTAGCAAAATCACGTCAAAGTCTTGATTTAAAGCTGCTTCTAGTCCGGCACGACCATCAAGTTCAACATCTGTATCGTAGCCTTCATGCTTTAATTCAAGTTCTACAAAATTTGCTAAATTTTCCTCATCCTCAATAATTAAAATTCGACTCATTAATAACTCACCTACTATAATAATCTTTTTTTACTTGTTATACGTATTAATAAAACACAATAATTTTATCACAATTTTTTAATAAACCCCAGTATTCTCTGTACTAAAAATCTCGATTTATCAAGGAATTAGATTATATCATTTTTTACTTATAAATTCTTAGAAAATTTTAAAATAAAAAAACTATCCTAGGTCCGGCGCCTAAAGGATAGCTTTTATATTAATTAGTTGTTAGTGTTAACAACTTGCTTGCCGTCGTAGTAACCACAACTTGGGCATACCATGTGGGACTTGCGAAGTTCACCACAGTTTGGGCAAGGAGTAAGGCCAGGTACATTTAACTTGATGTGACCCCGACGCATACGCTTCTTAGTCTTTGAAGTCTTCCGTGCTGGAACAGCCATGTTTGACACCTCCTAAGAAATTAGAATTATCCACAAATGGTTTTTAACCGTCCGCTATTTTTTGTTATCCTGATCAGGAAAAAGGTTTTGCAACTTAGCGAGACGTGGATCAACTTTGTCATCTTTCTGCTGCTGGGCCTTGTAGTCATCTTCAGAGATAACACTCCAACCTTTTCCATTTGGCATTGGTTTGCCAGACTTTTCTTCGGCAGAAAGAACCCGTAGTGGTACCTGTTCAACGATATTTTCCGCTAATGCAGTATCAAAATCAATTGAATCACCCTTTTTAATCAGGAAAACAACCTCATCTTCATCCTCATAGCGGGCAAAGTGTGAACGATCATCGATATACGTCTCTGAGAACGTAAAATCGAGCGGTAATTGAACGGGTGTTAACGAGCGACTAGATGGAACGGTTAACGTCGTTGTAACATGAGCGCTAATCGTTGCATCACCATCGTCATAAGTAACGTAACCATCAACTTTAACTGGTTGAACAGCTAAAATAATATCTGGAAACAGCTTCGTTAATGATGCGTTCAGATCAAAAGTACTTTGAATATGAAGTGGTTCATCTTGGTAACGATGTAATTCAGCTAACGACCATTTCAACGTACTAACCTCCTAATGCAACATGTGCAATTATACTAGTCCCCTTATACGTTGTCAATGTTTTTTCCTTGACAACCTTTTAGGGAACCAAATCTACTTAGAATATTTTACCAAACTTTATCAAAGACGTTAATTAATAATTATCGGTGGGTGCTTCAAATCTTGTTCAACCGGCGTAAATAACTGATATAGTTTCCCTGCACGATAATCAAGATTAAGCAATTGATCCCGCATTTCTTGGTCAACTTTTGTAATTAGTGGTAGAGCAAGCTCCTTTTTTACCTCATGAAGGTATTCACGTCCTTGCTTATTAAAGGCCAAAACATGAAGATAAGGGTGTTTACTATGCTTCTCTACCTCTTCTTGGGTAATCTGCAAGATAGTGTATAAACAAACCCGCAATAAGTGGGCATAGGTATACCGTTTAGTCTTGGTAAATTTCATAAATGAATTAAAATCAAGGCTTCGCTGGGCCGCCTCCTTCATCCGATATTCGAGTCCTTCTGCCATTAAGTAAGTTGACTGAAGGGTTGAAACAGGCGCTTGAATAAGCTGATTCCGCAATAAAGGATAAAGTTCTGTCCATAAGGGAATACTCTTTATTGTCGCCAATATATCTCCCATCACCTGGGGGACAGCTTGCCGATAATCGCCCTTTTCACTGATTGCCTGACGGATTGCACTCGCACTAGCAATCTTGCCTTTAATTTGCTGGTCGTGATAGTTACTTCCCTGCCGCTTGATAGGCAGCAATTCAAAATGATAACCCTGGTTAATTTTAGCTTTGGTATAAGCAAAAGCTAAAATATCATTGGGATCAATTAAGGTGACACCAGTTTGTTCCTTCAATTGTTGGTTAAATTGGGTGGCGTAAGTTGCATTATACTTATTAAAACTTTCCTGGTTAAAAGCTTCTTCAGCCTTCACCAACCGAGCAAAATCCCATTCTGGATGCTCACTCCCAAAGACAATTGAATCAACGCCAAGAGCATTTAAGAGACTCAGCGCTCCTCCGGCAAACCGGTGTGCTGGTTGAACAGCGTAAAAAAGCGGTAATTCAATCACCAGGTCAACCCCATTCATCACTGCTGCCCTTGCCCGTGACCATTTATCAACAATTGTCGGTTCGCCACGCTGGGTAAAATTACCACTCATTACCGCTACCGTTACATCTGCCTCGGAAATTTTTTTTGCCTGCTGAAGGTGGTAGCGATGCCCATTGTGAAATGGATTATATTCAACAACCATCCCTACTGCTTTCATGTGAACTCTCCTTATTTATGACACTTAAAGAACCATCGTGTTGGGTTTTCTTCTTTGATAGAAGTCGAAAAATTTGATCCCACTTCAACAGAATTAAAGCCAGCTTGAGATAGCATCTGCTTTAATAAAGGCAATTCATAAGCACGTTCATAATGGGTTTCTCCAACACGATCATAGCGTCCATCATTATCTTGAGTAAAAAAAGCTAATTCATGAATTACACCATGATCAACATCATCGTCTTTAAAAGACTGCCACATGAATGCTCGCTGGTGGTCTTCATCTTCGTAGTTGAACATATACCCCGGATAAACGACATCAGTTTGATAAGGAGAAATGACATCAAATAAGAAGACACCATTATCTTTCAAGTGATCAGCAATTTCATTGAAGGTCTTTTGAACGGCCACAGCATCGTCTAAATAACAAAAAGAGTCCGCATAACAAGTAATCGCATCATACTGCGGTAAAGCACTGAGGTCCCGCATATCAGCTTGCAAGAGATTCATATTAACTCCTGCTTCCGTCGCATGTCGATCGGCAATACTAAGCATCTCAGTAGAAAAGTCAGCAACCGTTACGTCAAATCCACGAGCAGCCAGCATCACTCCCAACCGTCCACTACCGCCAGCTAAATCTAAAATATTCTTAGTATCAGCAGGAAGGTTTTTGATTGTGAATTCTTCCCACTTCTGGTACATTTCAGGATCAAAAAGCTGGTCATATAACTGGGCAAAACTTTGATAAATCATTAATCATTAATCCAGTCGCTAATATTGACAAGAGGTGCGTCGGCCCATAATTTTTCAAGGTTATAGAATTGACGAGTTTCTTCACGGAAAACATGGACAACCACGTCACCAAGGTCAACCAATACCCATTGAGCATGGTTTTTACCTTCAACACTACCAATCTTGACATTTTCTTCATGTGCTTTTTCAACAATGGCATTGGTGATCGCCTGTACTTGACGGTCTGAACCCCCTGTCATAATAACGAAATAATCAGCCATTGGACTAATCTCATCAACTTTAAGAGCGATGATATCTTCTGCGCGCCGACCATCGGCAGCTTTGACAACCATTTCTAATAATTGTTTACTATCCATTAATCTATCTCTCCTTCATATTGTGGAACCCATGCATTATAGGTATCTATTGTCTTTGGATATACCGGCTTCCCATTTCCAATCAAATAAGTCAGCGTATGTTTTGTTTGGTAAGCAACCCCTGCTTGAAGGTTTGCGGCTGTAATTACTCGTGCCTTTTTTACGCCTGCAAAGTCTCGACCCGGCTCAATATAATCAGCCATGTAAATAACCTGCTCAAGCTTTGTCATTACTGGCGCCCCAGTAGTATGGTGGCGAACCGCATTTAGGATATCTTCATCCCAAATCCCTAATTCATCCTTAATTAGCTCTGCACCAACTACTCCATGCCAAATTGCATTACCATAATCTAAGAGCAGCGGATTAAGCCCTTTTTTCTTAATCTCAGCAATAAAATCTTCGTCAGGACGCTGTTTGGCATAATCATGACACAGGCCTGCAATACTAGCTTTTTCAACATCAACCCCGTATTGCTCAGCTAACTTAATCGCTGTCTCTTCCACACGTAACACATGCTGAAATCGTTTGTCCTTTAACGCCTTTTTGAGACGGTCGATAAGTTCAGACCGTGTCATTGGGATATAATTTTTATTATAAACTAATTCTTCATTCACGATATAATTGATGCTCCTCAATAAACTTGCTTACGGCATCTGGGACCATATACTTGATTGATTGACCATGTTGCACCCGTTGTCGAATATCGGTTGAACTAAAATCAACCGTTGGGACATCTACCCAAATTACTGGATATCGTGTCTCATTCTTCGCTCTTTGACGATGAACGCCGACAAAATGAAAATGGGGCAAGCGAATTAAATCATTGATCCGGTACCACTTGTCAAGATAATCGACCATATCACCGCCGATAATAAAGTAATAATCGACATCAGGGTGCTTATCTAACAAATACTTAATAGTATCGTAAGTATAGCTAACTCCTCCTCGCTCTAATTCGGCATGCTCAATCCCTAAAAAGGGGTTATCAGCAACTGCCAATTCGAGCATCTGCAACCGCAATTGAGGATCAAGTGAATCTTTATGATCAATATGGGGAGGTTTAGCATCTGGTAAAAAATCAACCCGATCAAAACAGAGGGCATGACCAACCTGATCCGCCATAAATAGGTGAGCATTGTGAATAGGATTAAATGTTCCCCCATAGAGGCCGATTCGTTTACGGTGTCCACTAACCTTAGTCTCCGGTTGCACCTGGGTTTGCACCTTGTCTACTACACTACAGCTTTGCAAAACCGTCACTCCTACTTTTACTTAGATTTCAGCTACTCGTGATGACAATTCACGGGCATCCTTATTTGCTGAAACTTTAAATAAAACTAATACCCGACCAATAACTTGAACTACCTGAATAGAAGTTTTTTCTTCAATTAATTCGCGAACTTCATCAGTTGTAACATCTGAGTTTTGCAAAATGCTAACCTTAATTAATTCTCGACGGTCGAGTGCACCATCTAGTTGAGCAAGCCAATTGTCAGTCAGACCATCTTTACCTACAGAAAATAGTGGTTGAAGGTGGTTTGCTTGTGCTCGTAAAAATCGTTTTTGTTTTCCTCTTAATTGCATAAGTCTTTCCTTTCAAATATTAATTAAATCATTGCGCGCCGTACCAGAGCCCCGACACCTTTCGGAACCCATGCAGCAACAGTCGTTTTTGCAGGAACAGTAATCCATCCTAGACCCTCAAAGACAATATCGCTCTTTTCGGTAATGTGGAATTCATAACGTTCTAATGGTGGGAACTCATTCTTTTCATCGCTAGTCGGTGGGGTAAGCAAATCTCCTAAGTGTTTAGCATAGAAATTATCAGCATTGTTTAGCTTTGTACGGTGAATTGGTAAATTATTATCAAAGTAAGCAACCATTCCCGCACGTTCACCATGAAGATAATCAAATCGCGCAACGCCACCTAAGAATAATGTTTGACCATCATTTAATTGGTAAGTCTTTGGTTTAATCTCTTTTTGGGGTGCCACAATCTTCAAGTCTTTTGGCGATAAGACATGGGCCATTTGTTCTTGATGGATAATTCCAGGCGTATCAACTAAAACATGCCCATCATCAAGCGGAATTTCAATCTTATCAAGAGTAGTTCCTGGGAAGCGTGAAGTAGTGATCAATTCTTTTACTCCCGTTCGTTGCTTGATAATTTGGTTTATTAACGTTGATTTTCCAACATTGGTAACACCAACAACATAAACGTCTCGATTGTGTCGATATTTTTCAATCACATCAAGCAAGTGGTCAATCTGATGGTTCTTTTTAGCTGAAACAAGAACCGTATCAATTGGACGCAATCCGGCAATATTTGCCTGTTGACGAATCCAGTCAGTTAACTTTGGCCGCCGTAGAGAACGTGGCAACAAGTCTTCCTTATTTCCAACTAATAATACTGGATTATCGCCAACAAAACGGTGTAAGCCCGGAATTAGGCTTCCATTAAAGTCAAAAACATCAACAACATACACAATTAAAGCATTGGCATCCCGAATCTGATTTAATAGGCGCAGAAAATCATCATCCGTTAATGACACTGGAGCAATTTCATTGTAGTGCCGCAAACGGAAACAACGCTGACAGTATAATTCTCCTGTCTCCTTTCCCTTCTCCAGGGCTGACTTAGGCGTGTAACCCAAGCCATTAGGATCTTCCGTTTGGATAATGCTCCCACAACCTATACAACGTAATTCTTCAGTTTGTTGTTCTTGTTCAGTCATTCAAATCCTCCTGCCATTTTAAATCTGGATATTTTTTGTTTAAGCTCTTCCAAACACGACGTTCAAAGAAGCGGTTAATACGGGTATCCCACTTATCTGTATTTAATAGCGGACGTACTAAAATGCTGCGAATGCCCGCTTGGTTAGCCGCAGCAACATCAGTCAATAACTGGTCACCAACCATAACCACTTCATCTTTTGCTAAATTAAGTTTTTTTCGTGCACGATCAATCCCAAAACTTAAGGGCTTTAATGATCGCGAAACAAATGGAAGGTCAAGGCTATTAACAGCTTTCCCAACTCGTTCTTTACTATTATTAGAAATAACAATTAGTGGAATATGGGCTTCCTGTAAAGCATCCATCCATTCCTTTAATTCTGGAGTTCCATCTGGATTGTTCCAAGCAATCAAGGTATTATCTAGGTCACTAAAAACAGCTCGCACTCTCTGCTCTTTTAATTGGGCAGGAGAAACAGAATATATTGTATTAACCATCCATGTTGGTTTAAATATCTCTAACAAAGTCGCACCTCATCAAATTTAATATTCCAATCGGTTAACCCGATTAAATGTTCTAGTATTTAATTATATCGTGTGCTTTACTCGGAAAGCAACTAATTAAAAAAAGCCGCTTATCATGCATACGCATCATAAGCGACCGAAGATTATTTAGGCTTAGTTAAGAGCTTTCTTAGCTTCGTCAACGAGTGCCTTGAATGCATCTGCATCGTTAACAGCTAAATCAGCTAACATCTTACGGTTAATGTCAATGTTAGCAACTTTTAAGCCGTGCATTAACTTGCTGTAACTAATGTCGTTCATACGTGCAGCAGCGTTAATCCGAGCAATCCAAAGTTCACGGAACTTACGCTTGTTGACCTTACGATCACGGAAAGCGTAAGCGTAACTCTTCATTACTTGGTCTTTAGCAGTCTTGAAAAGACGGTGCTTTGAACCACGGTAACCCTTTGCTAACTTCATAATGCGCTTGCGACGTGCACGCGTAACAGTTCCACCTTTAACTCGCATGTTGAAATCCTCCTACGTATATTAAATAGTTATTTTTGTGAAGTTTACTTAAATGGTAATAACTTCTTGTAACGCTTTACGTTGGTCTTGTCCATCATGCTCAAACCACGTAATTGACGACGTTGCTTCTTAGTCTTACCGTGGAAACGGTGACTAGTGAATGAGTTTCCACTCTTGAATCCACCATTAGCTGTACGCTTGAAACGCTTGGCAGCAGCACGGTTACTCTTCATCTTTGGCATAACTAATTCCTACCTTCTTAAATTAATTCTTTGCTTTATCAGCAGCCGGAGCAAGAGTTAAGAAAATACTCCGCCCTTCCATCTTCGGACGTTGAACAACAGTAGCGATGTCTGAAGTTTCTTCAGCCATACGTTCAATCATGTCACGACCGATATCCTTATGGGTAATAGCACGACCACGGAAACGTAATGAAATCCGCACCTTATCGCCCTTTTCAATGAACTTACGAACGCGCTTTAACTTAACATTAAAGTCATTAGTATCAATTGATGGACTAAGGCGAATTTCCTTAACCGTTATCGTCTTTTGCTTCTTACGAGCTTCACGCTCTTTCTTTTGCATCTCGAAACGGTACTTCCCGTAATCCATAATGCGGGCAACAGCTGGGCGTGCCTTTGGTGCAACTAATACTAGGTCTAAGTTAGCTTCTTCAGCTAACTGTAGCGCTTCACGTTTAGACTTAATGCCCAATTGTTCACCATTTTGACCGATTAACCGCACTTCCCGTGCACGAATACCGTTATTGACAATCATATCTTGTGCTATGGCAACGCACCTCCAATTTTTTTAGCGAAAGATCAAGCAAAAAAGCGAGGCACAAAAGTACCCCGCTTCATAACAACGACCTTATCCTAGTGGTCGATTATCATTCATCTCGTCAGCCCGGCGATCAATACCACCTAGGCGAGAAGCGGGTGCTTCTGCTTTTTCTTTCAACATTTATTAGCTTACTAAATTCAAAGTTTAATGTCAAGAACTTTATCCCTTATCACGCAAATTCTTTCCTTCCATTTCAATCTCACGTGATAAGTACTTGATTCTTTCCATAATGCGAGCCGCTTTGAGGGGCTCATTATCGCCTTGCGCATTGATAGCAAGGTGGTTATTTTGCAACTCATCCATTGAAAAATTAGAACTAAAGAAGGTCGGTAATTCTTCTTGCATCCGATATTCTAAGATCACTCCTAAAACATCATCTCTTATCCATGTTGTCATTGCACCGGCACCAATATCATCAAGCATTAAAATTGGCGCCCGTTTAATAGCATCCAATTTTTCGCCAGTATTATTTTGCTTAATTGAATTCCGCATTTCAACAGCAAAACTAGGGAAATGAACCATCGTTGTTGCAATCCCCTTGCTCTTAGCGAGTTCATTAGCGATTGCTCCAAGGAGGTATGTTTTTCCGACTCCGAATTTCCCATATAGGTAAAGCCCTGGTTGAAAATTATCTTTTTGGTAATTATCCGTAAAGTCCATAGCTGCTTGAATTGCCTTTGTGCGTGTATCAGTTTGGGTATCTTCATTTAAATAATAATCATCATATGACGCATTTTTAATGAACTTAGGCATATTAATCGAGTTAACTAGCCGTTGAATATAACGTTGTCGTTGGCGTTCTAATAACTGTTTAGTTGGAACGTAGGTTACGTCAATCTGCCCGGCACTGATAACCAATTGTGGAGAATATCCTGGGGCAACAGTTGGCACGCCTTTTTCAATTAATTGCTTTTCATGAAAAAACTCATAAAGCTTTGATTGGCCCCGTTTAATTGCTTCTTTACTAAGACGATCACGATTTTCGTTTAAGAATGCTTGAACATCTTTATCCGCATAAACTTGCTTCATCGTTTGTTGGATATTATCTGCAATATTTTGACCGCGCATTAACTCTTGTAAAGTTTTGTTTAGTGACTGCATGCTGCCACCTCCTTTAGCTACTACTTCTTCTTACGATTAGCGATCCGTTCACGCAGTTTGGCAATTTCTTGTGAGGAAGCTTTTTTCATTAGCTCACTCGTATCTTTTTTACTCCATTCTGGCATCGGTTCCTTAATCGTTTTGCGCCACTTATTTTTCTTTGGCGTCTTTGTTTTCTTTTCTTGTGCCTGCTTGTTGAAAGTCTTTAATTGGACGATGGCTTGCTCTCCATTAATTACGCCATGTTGGAGCCAGTTATTGGCAATTGCATCGACAAAATTAGCTGTCAAAGTAGAATTTCCCCGGTCAATAATCACATACCAGGTTAAGATATTAATGGCATCTTGGGTAAGTTTTTCTTGCGCTACTAAGCCTGTCAGAATATGACGTTCACCTGAAGTTACATAGCCACCCGTCTGCCCTTTAAGGACCTGGAGAAATTCAACTGGAGAATAATCCTTAGCTGTTGCCAATAATTCTTGATCTTTACTGGTCAGTTCACTATTTTTATTTGTCACCGGCGCTTCTTTTTCCGCTACCTTTGTCGTTGAAGAATAGACTATATTATAAGCAGACGCGACAATTTGCTTAAATTTTTTCGGATTGAAATGATTAGTTTGTAGATCAATCGACCGCAAAATCAATGTCTTCATCGTTGGCGCATCAATCCCGTATAATTGATGTTCTAATAATATTAGGTCTCGATTATTTTCAAGGTCCGCACTGACAATTGGCTGATTAGCCAGTAAGTGAATGAGGGTTGACCAATCAAAGTCATCGCTCATCCCCACGGTTAACTGGGGTTGCTTTTCTACCGGTGATTGTTTTCGCGCCGTTAAAATCGCTTGTGGTGTTTCAGTAATTGACTGTGAGTTAATGTGAAATTCTTCAAAAAAGTTATGACTCACATTAGTTAATGAAGTATTAGAAGAAGCAAGCTTGTATTGCCGACTTTGCTTAGTCAAACGTTCAAACGCATCTTCTCCTACTTCCTCTAACAGTAAAATACTCAGCAAATTATCAGCTAAAAATTTTTCTGGAGTAAGGGTCGGCTGCAATTCATAAACATATACGTCCCCGATCTCATCGTGCTGAAAATAAGTTTGCACTAAGCCAACTGCCTCTAAACGATGAAGAGCCTCCAGCACTTGTTGGCCCCCAGCATTTACCTGGGCTAACAGGTCGCTTTGCAAGGTCCGGTTGGCAATCGTAGGATTAGGCAGCAGGCGCGCTTTTAACGCATAAAAAAAACTAAACGCAACTGGTCCTAAGATTGGCTGATAAAATGTTGCAAAAGTCTGGTCATTAAAACTAATAAATGCAGTGCTGGCCGTAACAACATAACCGGCTTGCGGGTCAAAAGCTGCTGCAGTCATTTTACAGCCCTCCTAAGTTATTTTTTATGTTCTGCCTTCATCATGGTTTCAAGTTCGCTCATAAAGGCATCAACGTCCTTAAATTGGCGGTAAACACTTGCAAACCGAATATAGGCAATCTCATCGACGCCTTTTAATTCGTTCATCACAAATTTACCAATAATTTGACTGGAGACTTCGCTTTCACCAATACTCCGGATTTGTTTTTCCACTTTATCTGCAATCTTGGTCAACCGCTCCATACTAACCGGTCGTTTTTCCGCCGAGCGCACAATCCCATTGAGGATCTTTTGGCGACTGAATTCTTGGCGCGTGCCATCTTTTTTAATTACTAGTAGCGGCGTTTCCTCGTACCGTTCAAAGGTTGTAAAACGAAAGCCACAATGAATGCACTCACGACGACGACGAATAAAGCTTCCGTCTTCGCTTGGCCGACTATCGACAACCCGTGATCCATTTTTGTGACAATGTGGACAGCGCAATGTGTCCCCCTCCTTTATAGTATAAGTACTTTATTTTACCACATTTTACTTTGCTTTTAGCTGATTTATTAAGGATGCGACTTGTTTTTGCAAGGCAACCTGGTCACCATTATTATTTATTTTAAAATCCGCCCGCGCTTCTTTCTCTGATAATGGCATTTGGGCAGCAATTCGCGCTTGCGCTTCCTTTTTAGAACAGTGATCACGAGCCATTAACCGTTTAAGCTGCGTTTGCGGATCAGTATAAACAACTACAACATAATCACAATCTTCATCATAGTGTTGCTCAAATAATAATGGTACATCTAACACCACGAGCGGAATTCCCTGTTTCTTCAAAGTATCAGCCTGCACAAAAATTGCATCGTAAATCAATGGCTGAAGAATCTCATTGAGTTTTTTCAACGCTTCTTTATCATTAAAGACAATTTTTGCTAAGGCCGGCCGATTGAGCTCACCTGTTGGCAAAAGCACTTTCGGGCCGAATACTTTGACAATCCTCGTTAACCCAACCGAGTCTGGTGTCTGGACTTGCCGCGCTACTTGGTCAGCATCAATCACCGGAATCCCAGCCTGGCGCAAAATGTTGCTTACCGTTGTCTTCCCCGTTGCGATCCCACCTGTTAATCCAACTATTTTTGTCATTTCCTATTCCTTCAATACTTGACAGTGGGGACAAAAGGTCGTTCCGCGTTCAGCAACCTTAATTTTAACCATTTTTGTGCCACAACGCGGACATTCATCCCCCGCATGACCATAAGCTTTTAAGCGATCTTGAAAAGCACCAGCATCACCAAATGCATTCGTAAAACTATGCACAGTGGTTCCCTTGTACTTAATCGCTGTCGCCAATTCTTTGATGATATTTTCCCGTAATTCAGCAATCTGGTTAGCTGTTAAAGTATTGGCTGGTTGCTCCGGATTTATCCCCGTCATCCATAGTACCTCATCAACGTAAATGTTACCCAGACCGGCGACATGACGCTGATTGAGCAAGAATGGCTTAATCTTTCCCCGACTCTTTTTTAATTCAGTTGTAAAGTATGGCAAGGTAAAGGCGTCTTCTGTCGGTTCAGGGCCAATCGTCTTCAATCCACCGACATTCATCTCATCACCGGTTTTTACCAATGTCATCCGACCAAATTTACGGGTGTCTTGGTAACATAATTCCGTACCATCTGTAAATTCAAAGACAACATGGGTATGTTTATCAATTGGTCCGCCAATCGGTTGGTTGTAATATCTTCCTTCCATACGAAGATGTGAAATCATCGTCAAATCATTAGTGAAACGAAAAAGAAGATATTTTCCTCGCCGATCAATATTTTCAATCGTCTGGCCAATCAACGCCTGCCGAAAATCTTCAACGTCATTGGTAATCGTTTTACCATAATAAACATCGATCGCGTTAATTTTACGCTTAGCGGCAATCTTCAGCAAACCGCGGCGAACAGTTTCAACTTCTGGTAATTCAGGCATTTAATTCCTCCGATCTATTTTTTAAGGTCATACCAGGTATCCCCATACTTACTATCTACTTTAAGCGGCACATCTAACTTAACGGCCGAATCCATTACTTTTGGCACTAATTCCGATAGAACCGGGATTTCTTCCTTTGGAGCCTCAAAGACTAATTCATCATGAATCTGCAAGATCATTTTTGCCTTTAGATGGCGTTTCTCAAGCTCATCTTGCATCCGGATCATCGCAATCTTAATGATATCAGCAGCGCTTCCCTGAATTGGAGTATTCATTGCAGTTCGCTCTGCAAATGATCGCTTGTTGAAACTTTTGGCATGAATGTCTGGTAAGTAACGACGGCGATGAGTAATCGTCTCAACATAACCATTCTCTTTAGCAAACGCAATCGTATCATTGATGTATTTCTTTACACCGGGGAATTCATGGAAGTAATTTTGAATAAATTCATGAGCTTCCGCACGGCTAACATGAATCCGTTGCGCCAGTCCATAATCACTAATCCCATAAACAATTCCGAAATTAACCGCTTTTGCCCGGCGCCGCATATTACGGTCAATCTCGGCATCTGGGGCTAAATGGAAAATCCGACGAGCTGTACTGGCGTGAATATCTTCACCATTCTTAAAGTCTTCCTGAAGGTTTTTATCACCAGTGATATGGGCAAGAACCCGTAATTCAACTTGCGAATAATCTGAAGAGAAGATTTGCCAGCCTTCATGACTAGGAACAAATGCCTTCCTAATCAAGCGTCCTTCCGGCAACCGTACTGGAATATTTTGCAGGTTAGGATCAACAGAGGACAAGCGACCAGTTTGCGTTAATGTTTGTAAGTAGCGCGTATGGATCTTCTGGTCATTTGAATGAATAACTTTCAGCAAACCAGTGATATAGGTAGATTGAAGCTTAGCAATTTGACGATATTCCAAAATTTGCTCAACAATTGGTGACTTATCAGCTAACTTTTCCAGCACATCAACTGCAGTGGAATAACCGGTCTTGGTCTTTTTGATCACTGGCAATTTCAATTTTTCAAACAGAATATGGCCTAGTTGCTTAGTGGAGTTAATGTTAAATTCTTCGCCAGCTTCTTGATAGATCTGACTTTCAATTTCTGATAGCCGTTCAGTTAGCTTACTACCCATATCTTTCAAAGTTTGTGCATCTACGTGGACACCCGCAATTTCCATTTTTGCAAGAACCCGGGTTAGGGGTAATTCAATATCAGTATATAGTGGCGTTTGCTTATTCTCGTCTAATTTGGCAAAAAGATCCTTGCGCAGCTGTTCAATTGCCCGCGCTTTCGTAGCCAGGTGACTAAAGAAGGTCTCGTCATCATCAGGCACAGCACGCTTAGCTCCTTTACCATAAACTTCCTCATCTGTTCGGACATCATCGTAACCGTGTTCCTGAGCTACTTGTCCCAGGTCGTTACTATTGTCATTAGTATTTAGAAGGTAAGATGCCAAAAGCAGATCAAAATTAATATTTTCAAGTGGAATACCGAGACGATGCAGACCAACGATTTGTGCCTTGGCATTGAAGACATTCTTTTTAACACTATCACTCTGGAGCAAATCTTTAAGGGGCTCCTCTTTAAGCAGGTCCACATCTCGACTTGTAAACCAGTGTCCTTCATTACCGATCACAAAACCAGCGAATGGTGACGTATGGTAATTTTCTTCTGGCATTTCAAGGTAAAAACTGACTTCACCCGTTAATTGTCCTAGTTCATCTAAGTTATCCTTAGTTAAAACCGTGTAGTCAATTGGAGCAATCTCAGCTTCGTCTTCCTCTCCAGTCCCATCGACATCCATCTTTTTCAAGAAAGATTTAAAGCCCATCTCTTTGTAAAACTTAATCAAGTCATCCGTTTGTGGGCCTTGATATTGCAGATCATCTAAGCCGATCTTAATCGGGGCATCCTGAAGAATTGTCGCTAATGTCTTACATTGGCGAGCAACCTCTTCATCCTCAATCAAATGTTCTTTCATCTTACTCTTTTTGAGATCATCAATATGGTCATAAAGCTCTTCAACTGAACCAAACTGTTTTACAAGCTTGATCGCCGTCTTTTCCCCAATTTTAGTTACACCAGGATAATTATCGGAAGAATCACCCATCAGTGCCTTCATATCAATTATTTGGCGTGGTGTAATCCCTAATTTTTCTTCGACATGTGCCGGAGTGTAGTGTTCCGTATCAGTAACTCCCTTGTGGGTAACGGCAACGGTCGTATTCTCACTTGCTAGCTGGGTAAGGTCCCGATCTCCAGTTACGATCAACGTCTTGTAACCAGCATCATCCGCCTGCTTAGCCAAAGTACCGATAATATCGTCAGCTTCATAGTTAGCTAATTCATAACTATGTAACCCAGAGTCTTTGATCAATTCGCGAACATAAGGGATCTGCTCGGTCAATTCATTAGGCGTCTTGTTTCGACCACCCTTATAGTCATCATACATTTTCGTCCGGAAAGTTACCTTCCCTGCATCAAAGGCTACTAAAGCCGCATCCGGTTTAAAATTTTGCAACACATGGTCAAGCATTAACTTAAAGCCATAAATTGCAGCTGTATGCAAGCCGTCCTTATTTGTAAACTTGTCCATTTGATTATGCATGGCAAAAAATGCCCGGAAAACAATACTATTTCCGTCAATTAACAATAATTGTTTTGTCATTTAATTCCCGCCCTTCTATCGCTAATAGTAATTGTACCAGAGAATATAGCAATGGTTTAGTTTCTTGACCAAAGATTTAAGTTATAATTAAAATGAAAAACATTAGATGTGAGATGAAATTCATGGATAAACTCATTAACTATCAAAAGCCTGCAGAAGCACGTCTCTTTGCCCTGCTCCTTACTTTTAGCGGTGGCTTCATCGATGCTTTTACATATATCAAATGTGGGCGCACAATGGCAGCAGCCCAAACTGGCAACATTATTTTTCTTAGTGCCGCGCTTGCCAATCACAATTTTCTCGGCGTCGTTGATCGGCTCGGCTCATTGATTGCATTTATTCTTGGATTAGCAATGGTCAGCATCCTGCACGCTCATTTAAGAACTGATTATTGGCGAGTAGTTTGTCTGTTGCCGATTTTATTAGTAGGAGCAATTATCGGTTTTCTCCCGGATAGCTTTCCTGACTATCTGATGGTACCAGCCGTTTCATTTGGTCTTGCAATGCAAAGTGCCGCTTTCAGTAAAATCGAAGGGCTCGGTTATAACAGCGTCTTTACAAGCGGCAGTGTCAAAAAAGCTGCGGTTGCCTGGAGCGAATATTATTTTCATCACGATCGCTCGCAACGATCAGCCGCCTTTAGTTATTTAATGATCGTGATCTGTTTTACGCTTGGCGCGATCATTTCCGCTCAGTTGCTTCCCTTTTTCCGAATGAAAACTATCTGGATCGCAACGTTCTTGATTCTCGTAACTGATAGTTCTTATTATTTAACAAAAAAGAATGCTAAAAATTAATCATTTAAAGTAGGAAAAAGGCTAAGAAAAAGTTTTTGCTTTTTCTTAGCCTTTTCAATTAATTTCGGTCACTCATTCCAAAAATTTGAAGAAGTGAGATAAAGAGGTTTACAAAGTCTAAGTACAATTGAAGGGCACCTAGAACAGCTAAACCATTTGTTGATACTTCGCCGCCATAGTTGATGTAGATTTGCTTCATCTTTTGTGCATCCCAAGCTGTTAAAACAGTAAAGATAATAACAGCGATAAAGGAGAAGATGTAAGCAATGGCAGGACTTTGTAAGAACATGTTGATAAGGTAAGCAATCATTAAAGCAATCAAGGCAGCCATCGCGTGAGCACCAAACTTGCTTAAGTCGCGCTTAGTAATGGTCCCATACAAAGCCATCGTGACAAAAACAGCCGCGGATGATACGAAAGCTGAGGCAATGCTTGCTCCCGAATAAACACCAGCAATAATTGCAAACTCGACACCATAGATTATTGCCGTCAGCATCAGCATAACAAATGCCCCAACTGGGTTCCGGGTAGCACTAAAGCTTACCCCCATTGACAAAGCAATCGGTAGCAATAAGATAACCCAAACCATTCCAGGGTGAGCACTAAAGAAACCGAAAACGGCACTCCGGAATACCCCCATGGTCAAGTAAGCACTGAATGCAGAAACAAGAACTGCCAACGTCATGTTTCCATACATTCGGGTCAAGAAACTATTCAAGCCAGCTGCGTCAGTGACAACCCGACGCCCTGGTTCTTGAGAAAAGTTATTCATCAAAACTCCCTCTTTCTATTTAATTTGACTTTATTTGACTAATTATAAAAATGGTAGCAGAGGCCACCATTTCGTTCAAGTAAATCTTTAATTATTTTAACAATTCTTTGTACTTTTCTTCGTACTTTTCAACGTCACCGGCACCCATGAAAACAACTACTGCATTATGATATTGCAAAAGTTTATCCATGGTATCCATGTCGATGCCTTCACTACCGTCAATCCGTTGCTCCAAATCAGCACTAGAAACATTCCCAGCATTTTCACGAATTGAACCAAAGATCGGGGTAACAAAAGTCTTATCTGCCCGGCTAAGCGATTCTGCAAAGCCATCGATGTAAGCAGCCAACCGTGAGTATGTGTGTGGTTGGAAAACAGCAATAACTTCACGATCTGGGTACTTTTGCCGTGCCGCATCAATTGTTGCCTTAATTTCGCTTGGATGGTGAGCATAGTCGTCAATAATGGTTGTATCCGCAATGTCAGTCTCGCTGAAACGACGCTTTACCCCACTAAAGTTAGCTAATTCCTGTTGAATCTCATCCATGTTCATGTGTTCCATGTATGCAACTGCTAGTACTGCTAAGCTATTAAGAACACTGTGTTCACCATATAAGTGGATGGTGAATGTGCCGAGTTTTTGGTCGCGGAAGTAAGCATCATATGTTGAGCCTTCTGGTGTTCGTTGAATATTTTCTGCCCGGAAATCATCATCTGGATTAGTTCCATAGTAGTAAACCGGAACATCAACGTTTAAGTCACGAAGACTAGGATCATCTCCCCAAGCAAAAATTGCCCGTTGAACCTGCTTACCGTACGTTTCAAATGAATCACGGACATCTGCCAAATCATTGAAGTAATCGGGGTGATCAAAGTCAACGTTCGTCATAATTGCATAGTCTGGATGGTAGGCAAGGAAGTGATCACGGTATTCATCGGCTTCAAAAACAAAGAAGCGTGCATCCGCATTTCCTTTACCTACCCCATCACCGATCAAGTAGCTGGTTGGTTCAACCGCTGCTAATACGTGTGATAACAATGCAGTCGTACTGGTCTTACCGTGTGCTCCAGCAATCCCAATACTAGTATGATTCTTAACCTCATTTTCAACAGCCTCAGGGTAGCTTAAAATTTTAAGGCCTAATTCATGTGCTCGTTTAATCTCTGGGTGATCATCATCAAAAGCGTTTCCTTGGATAACAATCATCCCTGGTTTCAAATTGGCTGGATCAAATGGCAAAATTTTAATTCCCGCCGCTAATAATGGCGCTTGTGTAAATGTTTCCTTTTCAATATCTGAACCTAGTACTTGGTGTCCTTTGTCATGAAGGATACGTGCTAAAGAGGCCATCCCGGTCCCTTTAATACCAACAAAGTAATATGTATTTTGTTCCATCAATCCAATTCCTTTCAACAATTCAATTTAAAATAAATGCGAGGGGTAGATCAGTAACTATGATCCATCCCTCACTAAATAATAAAGCATTATAAAATTTTGGCAATAGTAATCAGCTGTTTTTTGTTAGTTTTCTGGGTAGAACGTATCGGCCTTAGCAAAATCAACCGGTTCACCGACTTCTTGCCAATCATCAGGGATAATGAATAGGCCTTTTTCATCGGGCGCATTCTTAATCCGTAGTTCACGGAAACCACAGAGCATTCCGTCACTATCAACACCCATCAATTGACCAGGCCAAATGATCTTACCGTCTGGCATCATCGCACCAGGTCGAGCAACTACGACTTTAATACCTTCTGCAACATTAGGAGATCCACATACGATTTGGACAGTCTTATCATCAGCAATCCGCGTTTGTGTTACTTTTAAGTGGTCAGACTTAGGATGGTCAGTGATCTTTTCAACATAACCGACCACAAATTTAGGATCTTCGTCAGCTGTTAAGAGCTTATCAAAGCCTGCTTCTTGTAACTTTGCATTTAATTTTTCAACTTGGGCTGCATCTAAAAATACTTGCCCGTTTTCACTTGTTAATTCTGGTAAGATCTTGCTGGCGTTCATAAAGTTATAGCCAAGTAATGCACCATCTTTTTCAGCGGTGATCTGAGCTACATCATCAGCAATCTTAGTAATTTGGTCATCCGCATCTGGAGCGGTAATAACGACTAAAATGTCGCCTAATTCATTGGGATTGTAACTTGAAATTAACATCAAATATTCCTCTCTCTAATATAATCTACCATTTTATATTATTACATAAAAAGAAGACTATGAAAATCTAATTTAAAACTAAAGAAGGCTGAATGATTCAGTCCCTTTATTTTCACAGCCTTCTTATTTTACTTCAAATTGTTTAAAAAATCTTCAACTTGTTGCTTAGTTTTACGATCTTTATTGACAAATCGACCAATTTCTTTACCATTATCATATACAATGAAGCTTGGAATTCCAAATACATTTAATTCAGCAGCGAGGTCGATGTTTTCATCGCGATCAACTTCATAGAAAGTATAATCACTGAAGTCTTGTTCGATCTCAGGCATTGCCGGCTTAATGAAACGGCAATCTGGGCACCAATCAGCTGTAAAGAAAAGGACGACCTTGCCATTGCCAATAGTTTCAATTAATTGATCTTCTTTTAATTGTGGTAATCTTTTCATAATCCTCATCCCTATATCATTTTAGCAATATTATACCATGCTTCTTATCTATTGTAAGTAATCTGCTTGCAAGGACTAGATATTTGGATTCTAATAATTAAAAATGATAGAATAAATGAGAAGTTAAGAACGGATTAAATTTAAATAGTGAAGGAAGCAATCATATGAATGCAAACAATAACTCCCTCAACCCCTGGCTGATTCCAGTCACATTAGGTGCATCTGGAATCGCCGGTTTTATCGCTGGTAAACTTTTTGGTAACCGCCAAATATCTGCTGATCGGATCTTAAAATTAGTCAAAAACGATTTTGCAAGTGAAGGTTCTTTAACCGGCAGCTGGATCAATGATAAAGCAGTACCTTTTCAACGATTCGCGGTTAAAACCCATGCTTATGAAGGCGGCGTTTCTCGTCTAGAAGATGGCGAAGAAGTAGATTACGAGTTTATTGCTGATGCATATACTGGTAGTCTATTAGAATTAAAACGGATTGAGAATAACTAGAGTAAAGGCTGGGGACAAATTTCCCGGCTTTTTTAATTAAAGGAGGATATCATGAATCTTAATGACGCAATTCAAGAATGTTGGAGCAAAATTGATGAAGGACAGGTAGCAACCTACATTCCCGCTTTAGCAAAAGTTGACCCTTATCAACTTGGCGTTTACCTTTTTGACGTCACAAATGATAAAAAAGCAGAAGCAGGCGCATCGCAAGTTCGATTTGCCATCGAAAGCGTCTCGAAAGTAATCACCCTCCTCTACGCAATTGAACGTTTAGGCTTGTCAGCAGTTGAAGAACAAGTCGGAACACGCCAAACTGGCTTCCCCTTCGATACAATCCTTAACATGGAAATTACCAAAGAGACCCATCCTCTCAACGCTTTTATTAACAGTGGCGCCATCCTCATTAGTTCATTAATCGAAGAACAAGATGGGCTTTCTCCCTTTGACCAAATCCTTGAATTTAGTCGTAAAATCTGCAATGATCCCGCTATCACCCTCAATGAAGAAATTTACCAATCGGAGTTGCGAACCGGGGATATGAATCGGTCGTTAGCCTACTATCTCAAGGCCAAAGAAGTCCTCACTAATGATGTAACCCTTAGCCTTGATACCTATTTTAAGCAGTGTTCAATGATGGTCACTTGCCAAAGTCTAGCTAATCTCGGTGCTGTCCTTGCCAATGACGGGATCGCTCCTTGGAATAATGAACGAATCATTTCAAGCGAGGCTGCTACATATACAAAATCGGTCATGATGACGACTGGCCTCTACAATGAATCAGGAACCTATTCCGTTCGAATCGGCGTACCGACTAAGAGCGGTGTCGGTGGCGGTTTAGTTTCTGCTTCCCCCAATCATTACGGGATCGGAATTTTCAGTCCGGCACTCGACCATGCTGGTAATAGTGTTGCCGGGCTAGCACTCCTTGAACTCATCAGCAAAAAATTAAAGCTTGATGTTTTTAGGTACTAGTTGCAAATATCCGCCTCCTTATCGGGATCTGCTTAATTATATTCAACGTTCAATTCAGTTTCGTTAATTTACTATTCTAATTAGATATTTAGGCACATCCCAGGGATACTTTTAGTATAATTAAGGTAATTGATGTATACGTTTTCACTAACAAGGAGGTTTCTCATGATGTATCCAGTAACAATCGGTCATTCAGAAGTTAAAGTAAATCCCCTCGGTCTTGGAACAAACGCTGTTGGCGGTTATAATCTCTTCCCAGGTTTAGATGATCAAGCCGGCATTGATCTTGTTAAGACTGCTTTAGATAATGGAATTAATTTATTAGATACTGCCTATGTCTATGGCTTGGGTCATTCAGAGGAATTGATCGGGCAAGCCATTCAAGATTACGATCGTCATAAAATCATCATTGCAACAAAGGGCGCTCATGATTTTTCAACGGGTAAAGAAGTTATTAATAATGATCCGGATTTTATTACTAAGCAGGTCAATGACAGTTTAAAACGGTTGCAAACTGACTACATTGACATTTACTATCTGCACTTCCCTGATCATGATACGCCGAAAGCAGAGGCAGTCGGTGCTCTGCAGAAATTACGGGAAGAAGGAAAGATTCGGGCAATCGGAATTTCCAATTTCAGTCTTGCTCAAATTAAAGAGGCAAATGCGGATGGTTACGTTGACATTGTAGAAGACGAATTCAGCCTTCTTCATCAAGATCATTTAACGGAAGGAATGCTAGATTACCTCCATGAGAACAACATCAGCTTTGTCCCTTACTTCCCGCTTGCTTCTGGGCTATTGACTGGAAAGTATACCACTGATGCAACATTCCCTGCTGATGATATCCGTAGCCAAATTACAGACCTTAAAGAGCCACGTTACAGCACAATCTTACATGCTGTTGATCTCGTCCGTCCAATTGCTGATAACCATCATGCTACGATTGCTCAAATAATCCTCGCATGGTACCTGCAAAATCCACTCATTACTGCGGTGATTCCAGGAGCTAAAAATGCCCGTCAAGTACTCTCTAATGCAAAAGCAATGAAAATTGAACTTTCGACTGACGAATATCAAACAATTGAACAAGCATTCAATCAATTTAAACAAATTAAGAGTGGTAAATCATTAAAAGATCCAGACTAAGGGGAAAAACCACCAAATCGTTTCAAAAGGAATTTATCATGAATTATTTCATCACTAGCCGGCAAGATTTACACACCTCGGCCATCGAACTTGCCCAAGTCAAACGGCTACGAATTTTCGATCATCTAAATGTCCCCGCGATCATTGTCACGATGCTGTATAACTTCGACCATCAAGCTGTTGAAGAAAAGCTTAAAGTTAAAGGTCGCATCCTTAACATCTACCAGTATTATCAACAGCTTCCTTATCGTGATGATCCCACAGTTGATCAAGCCATTATTAAGCAGGTATTGACTGTCCCTGGCTGCCAAGTTAAGGACAATTGTGCCCTACGCAATGGCAAAGTGCGGGTCCGCGTGAACTTCCGCAACGGACGGTTATACTATATCGACTACCTTGATCAGTACGGCTTTACCAATCGACGGGACTTTTACGATCAAGGATGGCGGACATATACTGACTATTTTGAAGATAAGGGACGGTTAATTGCCCGCCAGTATTACAATCATGATGGACAAGTAAAGATAATCTATCATTATCGTGGTGGCGAAGGTAATGTCCCCATTCTTACCCTCATCCAGCTAGTTGATCAAGGGCATGAATGGCAATTTGATAATAAAATCGAATTTCGGGCGCACTTTTTAGATGAGCTTGTTGGAGATGATCCCCAATCAATCCTTATCAGCGATCGTTCTAATATCGCGCTAAAGGCGTTTACGCTAATGAAAAAGCCGGCCAGACGGTATCAGGTATTCCACTCGGCCTTTACCGACGATGGTCAAAGCAACGGCCCCATTTCGGCAATCTACCAGCCAATCGCAACAATGCTCGCAAAAGGACAGCTAAGCGGGCTGATCTCTGCCACGCAACGGGAAGCTCAAGACGCTGCGAAACGGTTCCAAACTAACCAGAGCTATGGCATCCCCGTGACTTATTTGACGGGTGCAGAGCTCACAAAAGAAATCCCCGTTAGCCAACGCCAGACAGGAAAATTCATTGCGGTTGCCCGGCTTTCCAAAATCAAACAACTTGATCATATTATCAATGCGATAATTCGTCTCCACCAAGACTTTCCGCAAGTAACCCTTGATATTTATGGTTATAGCGATAGTTGGAATAAAAACCAAACCGCTAATGCTCTGAAGTCATTGGTAAAGGAAAATAAAGCCGAGAGCTATATTAATTTCGTTGGTTATTGTGATGACCTTAGTGCTGCCTATGAACATGCTCAAGCAGAAATTCTAACGAGCTATTACGAAGGCTTTGCAATGGCAGTCCTAGAAGCACAGGGTCATGGTTGCCCAGTTGTTAGCTATGACATCAATTATGGACCAGCAGATATAATTGATGACCAGCAGAGTGGTAAACTGATTCCGCCGAATGATCAAGAGGCCCTGTATCAACAACTGCGAAAACTATTAGCAGATCCCGCCCTCGCAAAAAAGTACGCCCACCATGCACAAAAAGCGGCCCAAAAATACAACTTTGATCATGTCGCCGAAAAGTGGCAAAAGTTAATTAATCGAGTAGGAGATAATTGATTAGTTCAATTATCGACCTCTCACACCACCGTACGTACGGTTCCGTATACGGCGGTTCGACAACTTAATCACTTTGAATTGACTGGAGCGTCTTGGACATATTCATAAGTCCGAGTTGTTCCAGTTTTCTATTTGTTAGAGAATAGCTCAAGGTCTTACTGTGTGCAGTTCGCCAGTAGCCCTTGCGGGTACTAGCGAAGACGTATGCATCACGCTGGGACAGCCCCAGCTTCTGTAAGTTAGTTACCTTAGTTTTAAGCTTCTTCCATTGCTTCCAGATATACTGTCTTATTCGGGCCCTCAACCACTTGTCAAGGCGTTGAATAAAGTCAGTTAGTTTCCCAATTGAGTAGTACTGAAGCCATCCACGCATTTTTCGCTGAATTTCTTCAAACATTCTTGTCAGAGATATTCCACGATTACGTTTAGTTAATAACCTCAATGCTTTCTTTACTCGTTGTTGCGATTGTTTTGCTGGACGGGCGTAGGCTCCATTGTGCTCTACACCCAACGAAAAGCCAAGAAACTTTAACCGTAGCGGGCTACCGACTTTGGTTTTATCTGGGTTCACTTTAACTTTCAATCGCTTTTCAAGAAACTGGGTAATGCTTCGCATTACTCGTTCTCCGGCTCGTTGACTTTTAACATAAATGTTACAATCATCCGCATAGCGCACAAAGTGGTGACCACGTCTAGTCAACTCTTTATCCAACTCATTTAGATAGATATTCGCCAGTATTGGTGACAATGGCCCTCCTTGTGGGGTTCCTTTTTCACTCTTAGCGAAAAGCCCATGGTCTAAGACTCCGCTAGTTAGAAACTTACGAATGAGCCTTAGTGTCCATGGGTCATCAATATATTGTTGAAGATACTTAATCATCAAGTCATGATTAACATTATCAAAATAGGCTTTTAGGTCTAAGTCGACAACTCTTCGATAACCTTGATTATAAAGATCTACTACTTTTGCAATAGCGTCGTGAGCCCCACGGTGAGGGCGGAAGCCAAAACTATTAT
This sequence comes from Limosilactobacillus reuteri subsp. reuteri, assembly GCF_000016825.1. Taxonomy (NCBI): domain Bacteria; kingdom Bacillati; phylum Bacillota; class Bacilli; order Lactobacillales; family Lactobacillaceae; genus Limosilactobacillus; species Limosilactobacillus reuteri. The sequence continues at coordinate 1,303,862 of NC_009513.1, forward strand.
CAGAGAAAACACGCTCAAAGATAGGTGTAAGAATTTGGGCCACAGCTTGTTGAACCATTCGGTCCACCACTGTTGGTATTCCGAGTTTTCTTACTCCACCATTAGGCTTCGGAATTTCTACCCGTTTGACTGGTGCTGGTTTATACTTGCCCTCACGCAAACTAGCAATCAATTCCGTCTTATTTTCTCTGAGATATGGCAGAAGGTCATTGACTGTCATATCGTCAATGCCTGCTGCCCCTTTATTTCTCTTAACTCGCAAATAAGCCTGATTAAGGTTATTGCGGTCCAAGACTAAGTCTTGGATAGTGACACTCATACCTTTACCTTCACCATAATCGGTACTACGCGCCCTTGTGTACTTTCGGTTTTCCAAACCTATCCTCGACAAGCGGTCAGCTTGTTGTTCTGTTTTCTGCGATTGTCGCACCTGATTACACCTCCGATATAAGTTACAAGTTATTGTCGTTCAGTCCTTCATCTGATTACTCAGACTACTATGACCTCGGCTGACTTCTGGCTTACTCAACGCTACATCACTGCACCGCTTGTTTCTGTGGAAATTAAACTTATTCCTCTTGTCGGAAACGTGTAGGCCAGATCTCCCCGGGTAAGGATATTAACTTTCGTACCATGTCACCGGTAGCTTTACTGAAAGTAACTTCGAGTAGTGTTGGACTTTAACTTGTCATGCAGTCTTATCCAGTTAGTTCCAGCCTTATAGCTACTTCTTGTTCATCGGTGCAGTACTTTGCCTTAGACTTCCTTCAGATTCCACCTCACAGTGGACACCCTTGTCCTCAGCTCATGGTTCCGACTACTACGGCCCATAGCGGACTCTCACCGCCTAGCTAATACCCATGCCGGGCGCACATAAAGAAAAAAGGAGTAATCCTCACAGCCAAGATGGCTAAGGGTTACTCCTTTTTATTCGGAATTAATCTTTCCGTTTCTTATTTACTTTTGTTAAACCAAGCGCTGAGAGAAGACCAGCAAAACCGAGACCAATTAAGCTTGATGACTTTTGATTACCAGTTTGTGGCAATTGTTGAGCACCTTGCTTAGTAGTTGGTTGTGTTGATGAAGAATTAGTAGGTTCGACGATAGAAGTTTCGCCTTTCTTAGTATTGACTTGGGTAGTCATTGGTTGTGGTTCTTCATTCTTTTGTTCACCAGGTAATTGAGTATTTGATTCAATTGCCGGTTGTTCCGTTGGTTGAGCAGTCGGTTGACTCGTTGGCTGCTCTGTTGGTTGAACAGTCGGTTGACTTGTTGGCTGACTTGGTATTTCTGCTTTCGGCAAGTCGTAGTTCAACTCAGGACCAGACTGACCATAGTCAAGCTTAGGCAAGTCATAGTCAGTCGATGGACCTGATTGACCGTAGTCAAGCTTAGGCAAGTCATAGTCAGTTGATGGACCTGATTGACCATAGTCAAGCTTAGGCAAGTCATAGTCAGTTGATGGACCTGATTGACCGTAGTCAAGCTTAGGCAAGTCATAGTCAGTCGATGGACCTGATTGACCGTAGTCAAGCTTAGGCAAGTCATAGTCAGTTGATGGACCTGATTGACCGTAGTCAAGCTTAGGCAAGTCATAGTCAGTTGATGGACCTGATTGACCGTAGTCAAGCTTAGGCAAGTCATAGTCAGTTGATGGACCTGATTGACCGTAGTCAAGCTTAGGCAAGTCATAGTCAGTCGATGGACCTGATTGGCCGTAGTCAAGCTTAGGCAAGTCATAGTCAGTCGATGGACCTGATTGACCGTAGTTAAGCTTAGGCAAGTCATAGTCAGTCGATGGACCTGATTGACCGTAGTTAAGCTTAGGCAAGTCATAGTCAGTTGATGGACCACTTTCACCCTTGTTCTTTTCGTAAACTAATACAAGATCCTCAGGATTATTTGAAGTTGGCTTCAAATTGATTTCGTCAGCTGTACCGCTAATCCAGTGCCAAGTACCAACCATATCATCAGAAGTTGCGTACTTATCACCTGTGTTCAAGGTAATGTACTTCTGAACTACTTCATCCATAGTTTGAGTGTCATGGTTCCATTCAATATTACCAGCTTTAGTAGTTGCAACTTGCGTCCTCTTACCATTTGCATCCTTAACAGTTTCTGGAGTGGTGGTTTGACCAGTTACCATATCTACATAAATATGACCATCAAACTCAACCTTTTGAGAAACTGCATCCTTCAAAGGACTCTTGGCATCATTATTTGCAACAAAGGTAATGTTTCGAGTAAATTCCTTATGTAAATCGCTAGGATCAATAGCACGTTTCCCATCTGGATCTTTTGGCACGTCCTCAACCGGAGTGTTTGGCGTAATAGTCTTAACTGCGTGCTTCAAGTATACGTATTGATCTTGAACGCCGTGAGCTAAAGTTTGCTTACCAAGCAAATCATCCTTGGCATTATCAGATAATCCAACTAAAACATAGCCAGCCTTTTCGTAGCCTGCAGGGCTCCATAACTTTTGAGTAGCATCTGGAGTGTCGCCAACAAAGATACCTTTGCCTTCACCAACGTTAGAAACTAAGTGATCGGTAAGTTCATGACCGTCAGTTGGAGCATAAGTAGTCTTGCCTTCAACGCCGTTAACATCGATGTAGTGAATGTTATATTGAGCTTTTTCTCTGTAAACAAGATAAATATCCTTGTAAGTCTTAGCAGCATCAACATTTGCAACTTCAGGAGCAAAATTATCCGTTAATTGAGTTCCTTCTGGATCATCATAGTTAGCACGTTCAATTTCCCAAACGCCAGAAACCTTGCCTTCATCCTTGTTAAATCTATCCTTTTGGATTTGAGCAAAGTTATCAGTTCCAACAGCTTTCCAAGTTGGCATGAAGTTAGATGGCAATTCACTGTAAGTACCATCTGCATTCTTGGCAACTTCTTGCTTAGTAACTTGATCAACATAAGCAGTACGTTCAAAGTTAACAGTTTGAGTGTCAGGATCCTTCAATACTTCATACTTGCTATTGCCTTCATCAGCCACGTAGTGGATGTTACGGCTTACAGAAGTATTCTCAGTTGTTGATTTTACGTCATGAACAAACTTGATAGTGTAGCGTTTATGAATTAAGTTATCAGCATTATCTCCGCCAGTTGCACTCTTCCAAACACCATCTTTGTTATAGGTTAAATCAATTGAACTGTTGCCCTTCAAGTCGGTTTGAGAACCATCGTCATCGTTAGTAATTGAAACAAGCTTGTAACCTCTTGCTTCAATATCACTAATTACTTGACTTAAACTTTTAGTACCATTTGATGCATTATAAACATTGTATTGATTACTACCATCGTTCTTTGTCGTTAATTCGTTAGTAGCAGAATAGTTGTTCCCACTTAAATCTTGAGGATCAATCTTTGAAATATCTTCAAATGAAAGATCTACAGGTTGATTGTGATAGTAAGTAATAGTGATTGGCTCCCCTTCATTATTAGGAAGATATGTCTTCTCATGGAAGTTACCATCTTTATCATAATAGTTATGGTGGTAGAACTTTTTATAGAGGTAATTGTAAGATTCACCATTTGTTGGAATCGTATTAGAAAGATTCTCGCCCGGTGATTTGGTTTGAGTTACATCAGGATCTGGAGTAACCCAATCAGTAATAGTTGGGTTTATCTGTCATCCCATCAGGAATACCAGAAGCTACATTATACGATCTTTGAACCGTTTCATAACTCACATAGTGATGACCATCTTTTTCTAAATTAAAGTTCTTTACCACTGGATTATTTTTAGAATTGGTTACATTTGAATAACCTTCCTGGATCACATCTGGAGAAGCAACACTATCAGAACCCGTTAGACCATATTTTACATAATGAATAGTGCGTGAAGTTATTACCCAATATGGTTCATTATAAAGGCGAGTTTCGGTTCCCAAATTGATAGTGTAGGTACCTCCATTTGTTAATGGAGCATTCGATAATGAATCAATCTCTACAGTGTAACCCGCAAAAGGATAATTCTTTTCTTTATTTTTACGCCAATCGTCATAGGCTAATTTCATACTAGGATCAGTGATACTGTCTGCAGTATTTCCACTTAAATAATCTTCTGTATCTTTAGGCGTTGATACTAATGGGGAAACTTCATACTTTGAATTATCTGTAGTTATTAAACCTTGAATGTATTTACCTACATCTTGAAGAGTATCACCAGTTTTACCTTCATAAGTAATGCTTGGAAGATTTTCTGGCTCTCCGTTTTCATTAGTCCAGTTTAAATTAATAGTAGCTGAAAGTGAAGTTACAATTGGTGTATTTAAATTTTGTAATTGGACGTCATTAGTTTTAATTACATTTTTATTTCTGTTAGTAACCATTTCGACTTGACTTCCACTTGTTTGTGAACTAATAGCTGCCTGTGATTGAGCATCATTTTGACTAACGACATTAGTGCTTACTGATTCTGCTGCGGTTGGCGCCGGTGTACTATCAGTATTAGCGTGTGCTACTGTACCTCCGACCATAAAAGTAGTTCCTAGTAACACAGACGCAACACCAACACTGAGTTTTCTTAATCCAAATCGTTGCCGTTGCGGCTCCATTTTGCGTACATATTCTTGTGCATTGTTCTTCGACATTCAATATCCCCCCATATATCTGTACGTAATAACTTGTTATTTATATTTCGAAAACATTCTAGCACATATTTATCGAACCATAAACACAAAATTATTATTTCATTAATGGTGGAATTACTTTTAAATATACTTTTTCACTTGATATCGCGATAAAGAAATCGATTTCTCACCCCAGCAAAAAAGCGAAAAAATACTAGTCAGCAAGTATTCGTCTACTTACTGACTAGTATTTTACTTAAAATTAGCAATTAGCTTATAGATTGGTTGGCCTTTTGCCGCAAATTTTTGCTCGTATTCCGTCTCAACATTATGTTCATTTTCTTCGCTGTGGTGCAGGTCTAACCAGACGCCATCAAAGATCATCCCATAGTTATTCATACTTTCCAATGAGAATTCAAAGAGACCCATGTTATCCGTCTTCAGTTCAATTGCCCCTTGATCTTGGAGGATCTGCTGATAGGTTGCTAAGAAGGTCTTGTAGGTCAGGCGCCGCTTAGCATGCCGTTTCTTCGGCCATGGATCAGAGAAGTTAAGGTACATCTTCGCAACTTCCCCATCTTCAAAGTATTCTTGCAAGTCTTCCCCATCCCCACAAATCAATTGCAAGTTTGGCAAGTCTTCCTCAAGTGCTTTTTTGAGGGCGATTGCCGCAACAGTCCGCTGAATCTCCAGACCGATAAAGTTGATTTCTGGGTGATCCTTCGCCATGCCAATGATAAATTGACCTTTTCCCATCCCCACTTCTAAGTGGAGGGGTTGTTCTTTTGCAAACCGTGATTGCCACTTGCCCTTAAATTGAGTAGCATCATCAATCATTAGTTCTGGATGGGCAGCAATTAATGGATCAGCCCACTTTTTATGTTTCACACGCATAAATTAAAATCCTCATTTCATTAGTTTTTTGACTCTGACATTGAAGTAGAAACGACTTAATAAAACCACTTCCACTGCCGCAATAATAAGATTAATTACCATCTGGCCGACGTTCAACTGCCAACCGATACTAGCAAGAGCGATCAATAATGCTTCAAGCGCCGTCACCTTGGCTAATAGCTGCTTAAAGTCTGCCTGTTGCTGGCTAGCAGGAATCGGATAGATATGGGTAAAGACATTCGATTCATACTGGTCATAAAGTGGCATTAGCTGAGTCGCGATCAAGTAAATAAAGAGCACGACCACCAGAGTACTTAGCCAACCTGCTGGCAGTAAGAAGACAATCACCATTCCTAGTAGGGTCAACCGACTGACAATCCCGCTCACTTCGGTACTCCGGACAAATGTGCGAGCGTATAAGTAAGACCATGGTTGGTCACCCTTGCTTAGCCAGCGAATCAAGCCATCTGCCCACTTCCGCCGTTTGGTATTTCCTTGAACACTTGGCACATCGGTAAAGAGATTAAAGAAACGGTAGACACTGTACATCCGATCTTGTTCCGCCTTAACGGCAATCCGCCAATTAACGGCAAGATCACGATAATAAACAATTACCGCCAAGTACAAGATCACTGCCACGACAAGACCGACATAGGGATTTACCAGCCACATTGCGATTGAAGCAAGGAGCGGATTTACCCAGTATTCTAGCCGGGTCCGCCACTGTTGATCACCCCAGCGCAAACTCAGTGATTTACGAGCTACGTGCATCCAATCAGCCTTATTGACAATGGCGACTAAAAAGATGGTCACAATCTCGGCACTGCTGAGTTTTTCCGTTGTCAATGCGAACGGTAAGGCGATAAAGGCCCCCACTACCGTCATTATTTCCGCTAAGATCAAACTATACCAGGTCGCCTGGTTAAGGTAACGATGGATTCCTTCAACTTGCGGCAAGAGAAAGACTGGGTCCGGCTTTTTGATCAGCGTTGCAAGCCGACCAATTTGGGCGATGACCGTAAACCAGCCGATCAAGATCAGCCGGGTCCACCATTCATGCGATCCCAAGGTTGGCAGCCATTGGGAGTAGCCATACGCCAAGGCTCCGAACAGGAAAAATAAGGCGATAACAAAGTGGTCATTGAAGACTAGCCGCCAGTAACGCAGTAGGAGCATAAAGTGTTGACTGCGACGCTTGCTAAATAACTTATTCATCACGATCACCCTTTGCAAGATGCAAGTAAATCTCATCTAAGGATTCGCCAGCATGATCCCCAGCAGCTCGCAATTCATCAAGGGTTCCGTGCGCCTGGACTTTTCCATCTGCCAATAGGACAAAGCGGTCACAATACCGTTGCGCCGTATCAAGAACGTGGGTCGACATCAAAACCGCGACGCCCTCCTTTTTCTTTTGCTCAATCAGGTCTAGCAAATCATGCACTGCCAAGGGGTCCAGCCCATAGAATGGTTCATCGATAATCAACAGCTTGGCCTTCGTCATAAAGGCACAGCAGATCATTACCTTTTGCTTCATCCCCTTAGAAAAGTTAGCGGGGAACCAGTCAAGCTTATTATCCAGCCGAAAAAGTTTTAATAGTTTTGTTGCCCGTTGCCATGCTTCACCGTGGTCCAACTCGTACGCCATAATCGTTAAATCAATATGCTCACGGAGAGTCAATTCATCATAAAGAATTGGCGTTTCGGGAACATAGGCGATCTGCTTTTTATACTCTTCCGGGTTGGCCTGGATAGTAAGACCATTAATTTTGATTGAGCCCGAAAATGGTCGCAGCAAGCCGATAACGTGGTTTAGCGTTGTTGACTTTCCGGCACCATTTAGTCCAATCAAACCAACTAATTCACCTGGTTGGACATCAAAGCTGACATCCTTCAACACGGGAATCTGGGAATATCCACCAACAAGTTTATTTATCTCTAAAGCCATTATTCATCCCTTCTTAATTATTGCTTAGTCATATCTTTTTATTATATCATAGGTTATTTCTTCTACTAAATCATGCACGAACACGATTTTTTCGGTATACTTATGATAAGTTTAATCTTCAAAAGGAGCGATTAATATGGACGATAATTGTATTTTCTGCAAAATCATTAACGGTGAGATTCCTAGCTACACAGTTTATGAAGATGACGTTGTAAAGGCCTTCCTTGATATTTCACAAGGAACTCCTGGTCATACCCTCGTCATTCCGAAGAAGCACGTTCCCGATTTATTTGCCTACGATGCTGATCTCGCTGCCCAAGTATTTTCCCGTATTCCAAAGATTGCCCGGGCAGTTAAGGCTTCTAACCCGGCCATCAAGGGGATGAACGTGGTTAACAACAACGGTGAAGTCGCTTATCAATCTGTCTTCCACTCCCACTTCCACTTGATTCCACGGTACACTAGCGATGATGATTTTAAGATGATTTTTAAGGACAATTCTGGTAACTACAACGATGAAAAGTACAAAGAAATCCAACAATCAATCATCGATCAAATGAAAGAAGACTAGTTATGCAACGGCTAAAAGAAATTCAAGAGGAATTCAAACGGCTCAGCAGCGAAGTTTCACAGTTGAAGAACAGCATCGATGAACTACAAGCTGCCATCCCTGGTGTGCAAAAATTTATTAACGATGTTGAACGTGATGTTAAGAAGTGGAAATTCAAGACTGAACCCCGGCTGAACCGCATTCAGATTATTCTGGATGTGCTCAAGATTGATCAAAAGGAACAGCAGAAGTAATAAAAAAGGGTCTGTAACTTAAGCCAAGTTACTTTCATAAAAGACAAATAACGCAGTACAACAATGGCCTCCAACGCCCGGTAAAACCGAACGTTGGAGGCCTATTGTTGCTTGCGGGGGCTCGAAAACGAAGTCACAAGTGAATTCTGTCTCGCTCCCATTTTTTATACCCTATTTTACTTGTTTGAGCTAGCACTACTGCTGTTATTGCTGGAGCTGCTTGTAGTGGCGCTTGAGTTAAGGTAATCATCAAGGATATTCTTAACATCGTTTTCCTTGATTGAAACGTTACCCTTCTTCAAGACGTTTGAAACAACCTTCCGCATGAAGTTTTGGTTGTTCATGTTTTCTTGAACGATTTGGTTCTTTAAGTCATTGATGTGTTGACTCTTCTTACCCTTAGCTGGGTGTTCGATCATGTAAATTACTTGGTAGCCGTCATCAGTCTTAACTGGGGTCGTAGTGTATTCACCAGTCTTCAACTTAAAGGCAGCCTTCTTGTAAGCTGAGTCAAGTTGGTTGTCAGTATTATCAAAGGCTGGAAGCTTACCACCGTTGTTCTTGGTTTGACTATCAGTTGACTTGGACTTAGCAAGCTTCTTGAAAGTCTTGTACTTGTTGCTGGAGTCATTTAATTGGTTAATGATATCTTCAGCATCAGACTTACTACCAACAAGGATCGTCGCAGTTTGAACTTTAGGTTGGTACTTAGTCCATTGCTTATTGATCTGCTTAGTAGTGATGTGGGAGTAATGACGAGCAGCGGCAGTCAAGAGTAAGTTTGACCGAATTTGTTGCTTCAATGACTTTTCAGTTAAGTTTTGACTTTGAAGATAAGCATTAAAGTCTGAACCGTACTCGTTCTTGTAGGTATTATATTGCGCGTTAACTTGCTTATCACTGACTTCTTTACCGTATTGCTTCTCCAAAACCTTATCTAAGATCATTTGTTGAAGCACTTGCTTACCAGCACTGGTTTGCTTCATGCTGCTGTAGTATTCGCTCTCAGTGATTTTACCGCCGCTAGTAGTAGCGACAGCCTTATTTCCACAAGCAGCAAGCGGCATCATCAATGCGACTCCTGCAATGATAGCAATTAACTTTTTGGATTTCATGTAAGAAACACATCCTTAAACAAAATATTTTTTCGATAACTTCACTCATCCAATATACCACACTTATTTTTTCGTGCCAGTCTCCTAAATAAATGTTTATACCATCTTCATAATTTATTCACGTTTTAATGCTTGCAGGTCAAGAATCTTAACGTCAAGGTCCTTAATCCGATCATCAGCAGTAAAATAGATAACCTGATTCTTCTCAGCAATTTTTTCTAGCAAGGCCAGCATTCGTTGTCGCCGAACGTTATCAAAATTAACAAACCCATCATCAATAATTACTGGGAAGTTAGCTTGATCACTCATCACGGTGACAAAGCCAAGCCGGAGCGCAATATACAATTGTTCAGCCGTTCCCTGCGACAATTCTTCCACTAAAAAGACTTCTTGATCTCTCCGCACAACCTTAATCTCATCCGCCGTTAAGTCGATCTGGGAATACCGATGATCAGTTAGCAAGGCAAAATATTGCTCTGCCTGCCGAATGATTGCGGGGTAACGGTCAGCTGAAGCGCCTGCAAGAGCCTTATTTACCCACTGAATCGCCAATTGGTACCTCAACCATTCCTGTACCTCACGCCAAATCTTAGCAGCCAGATTGGCCCGCTCTTGTTCCAGATTGCTGAGGGTTCCATCTTTAACTAAGCTATCAATTTCGACTTTACCTTTTTGAATCTCCTCGTGGGTATGAGAGATTGTTAGGTTGAGCTGATCAAGCTGGTGCCGAGCCTTCGCTAAAGCCGTCATTAGCTCATCGCTATTTGCGTATGCAGCAAGGGCTTGGCGGTCTTCTGCGGTCAATTGTTGTCCATAGGCATCTGATGCCAAGGCTTGTGATTGTGCTACAGAACGATTTGCTAAGTACTGGGTAAACTGGTTATCATCGTGCACCCCTGCTTGCTGATAAATCGCCAGTTTTTGCTGATGAATTTTATTGTAGTCTTGATTGAGCTGGGCTAAATTGTTAGCAATCGTTGCTTTTTCCCGAGTATTCACTTGGATATCCTGGCGCGCTTGTTGCCCTTGTTCCAGCAAATCATCCAATTTAGTCCTAACAGCCGCCAACGTTAGATTTTGCAAAGCAGGTGGCAATTGTTGGTTAAAGATAGCAAGCTGGTGGTCATATCTTTGCTGATCTTGTTTGGCAGTTTGGAGCTGGGCAGCTAATTCGGCATTTTGTTGTAAATCTCCCTGGATTAATAGCCATTGATCAGGTGGAAAATCCTGTAAGCCATGTTTTTGACCGAACGCCATGATCGCTTGAGAATCTGTCGTTACTGAAGTAGGATGATTTCCTTGGCGTTGATAATAAAGATACATAACTGTCGCAAAGGCCGCAATTGCTCCGATAGCGGTAATAAAAGTAGCATTCGCTAACAGCCCGATGATAAAAAGGACAAAGCCGCCGACAATTCCGATCATTGCGGTCCGAGAAAGATCGCCATTTGACTGGTTCGTATTTGCCCGAGAAAGCGGTTGAACATTAAGAAGGCGGGCAAGTTCTGCTTTTTCCTGTGAGGTTAATGGCGCTGGCAAGGGATGATGGTAGCGAGTTTTAATTGCAGTTAATTCCTGTTGCCACTGATTAGCTTGTGTTTGTTGACGGTGCTGCAAAGCCTCTTCCGCTTGTAATTCAACTACCTGCTCCTTAAGCCGTTGAAGTTCCGGGATGCTTTGTGGTGAATGTTTAGTTGCTTGTGGAGGCTGATGATCGATCCTTGCCAAGCGCTGTTGATAAACCTGTTGTTGGCGACGAAGTTCCTTTTCCCTAACTTGTAGTTCTTGAGCCATCGTAACCTGCTGATCAGTTAAATAATTAGCAAGCGGCCGAGTTTGGTGGCTACTTTGCCATTCATGGTAAACCGGCCACAACTGTTGTAAATGTTCTAATTTTTGCAAAAGCGGCTGTTGTTTTTGCAATTCTGCCTGTGCTTGCCGTAATTTTGCTTTGTTTGTCTTCAAATCTGCTTGTAGGTCCTGATAACGGTGAAATTTACCACGCGCTTGGTTAATTTTATCTGTCAAATTTGCATATTGATGAAGATCTTGATTGAGCGGCCATTTCCGTCCGCGCGGTTTATAGAGATGGTCAGCTTGTTTCTGGTACTGATTGATCAACTGGTCCCACTGTGCACTACCAACTGCCCCTAATTGCTGCAGATGTTGTTGCCATTCATCCCGATTAAGCTCGTCCACAGCTGTTAGGTCTCGTTGACCAAAACTAAAAAGAGCTTGATAGAGCGACCGATCCATCGGGCCAAGCAATTGCTCTAGTTCTTGCTCACCACCTTGACGTCCTTGTGAATCAGTCACACTAACCTTACCGCCATTCCGCCCGCGTTGCCGTTTAATCACGTAATCATGGCCGTTGATCTCAACTAATAAACTTCCACCATAACTAGAAGTAGTTTTCGGAATATACTGGGCAAACCGATTCTTTCCCCGCCCATCCGCAAAGCCAAATAAAATACTAACAAGAAAGGCCATCAGAGTTGTCTTTCCGGCCTCATTAGGGCCATAAATTATTTGGGGGTTAGCTGTAAAATCGAAATCTTGATCATGCCATTTGCCAAAGCCATCAATATGGGCTTTTTTTATTTTCATCTTCTAATCCTCCCGCCGCAATAATTGGGTCGTTGCTTGCTTCAATTGCTGAAGATCAAGGTTTGTCAACTTAGCTGCTAAATCAGCATCCCGTGCTAAACTTTTTGTTAATTCTGCAATATTAGCAGGGGTAAATACTTCTTGGGCGGCTTGTTGCCAATACTGTTCATCTAGGTCAGTCATTGATGGCAACAAATTTTGCTGGTGGAGCAAGAGGTCATAGATCCACCATTTACCATTATCTGCATTTTGGTCCTGCAGGTGTTCAAGGACATCCCCATTTGCAAGCAGGTGCCGAATCGTTGGGGAAAGTTGTTCAATGTTAGCAATCGTCAGCTCTACCAGTTGGAAAGGTGAGTTTTTAAGTTTGCCATCAATTGCTTGCGACAGGGATCGCTCCACTTCAGCAAGATTACTAGTTGATAAAGCATTAACGGTTAGACTTATCCATTCAATTTCCGCAATTGGTTTAAATTGCGGCACAAGTTTATTGCCCTGACTTTCCACTAAATAATAACCGTGCTGTCCGGCTTCATTTTTATGCCGTCCCTGCGGATTACCGCTGTAAACAATTGGCGGCTTCTCATTCAAGAATTGGTGCTTGTGAATATGACCAAGTGCCCAATAATCATAATTTTTAGCGATTAATTCATCGGTCGTAAACGGAGCATAGTGGTTATCTTGCCTTTGCCGGACTGCTCCATGAAGCATCCCGATGTGCCAGGTTTCGTTTCTTTTTGATGGATATTTTTGTACTTGATCTTCTTGAATCCAGCGTTGATCATAACTAAAGCCTGAGATAGCAACACTGTCATGATTTGCCAAAGTAAGAGTGGTGGTCGTTACGCGATTGCCAAAAATATGAACATTTGCTGGCAACTCTCCCGTGTCTTGGACAATTTGATAATCGTGGTTACCATAAAGTAGATAAACGGGGATGTGGGCTTGATTAAGTCGTTCACATTGCTTGATGAAAAAATCAGTAGCGGCAATGCTTTGCTGATCACGGTCATAAATATCCCCGCTAATTAAAATAAAATCGACTTTTAATGCAATCGCATCGTCAACAATCTTTTGAAAAGCAGTAAACGTCGATGAGTGGACGCGTTCCCATAACGGCTTGGGCATCGAAGTCAACCCTAAAAAGGGACTATCAAGGTGTAAATCGGCTGTATGAATAAATCTCATAATTTTTCCTCTTAACAATAAAGGAGCTGAGAAAAAATTTGCTTTCTCCCAGCCCCTTACTTGGATCGTAATAAATTAATTATTCTTGTCCTGGCATCTTTGGCATTACTTCACTGTAAAGATCTTGAATTGGACTTGTAATTGTCTTATTCAATTGTTGAAGCATGCTATCAACTTGCCGTTCTTGGTTCATCAAGTCTTGAACAACCTTCTTGCCACTTACTTCCTTGGCAAGGTTTTGGATGTTTTTAATTTCATCATCAGTTGGTTGTTGACCAGTCATTTGCTTGTGTTGAGCATCTGCTTGAGCTTGTTGGAACTTCTTGAAAGTGTCAAAGGTGTCACCGTCAGCCTTTAATGCTTCAAAAGCCTTTTGTAATCCTTGATATTCTTGAGTTTCGCGCAATTGGCGACTAAGTTCATTTGCAGTATCATAAATATTTACAACCATGTAAAAGTCTCCTTTATCTCGTTCTTAGATTAATTGTATCATATTATCCTAGAAAAGCGATCGAACATTGCTCCACCATTGACTCGCCTTATTACCAAAATTATTTACTGATTGGTTGAAATTATTTACAAAGTCGTCCCCATCTTTGAGGAATGATCCCCATCCTTTAGAGGAACCCTTTGTCTTTTCTTTTGCCCGTGTTTGAGCATCTTCAACCGTGAATTTGGTTCCAGCAGTATTTGGCAAAATCGCACTCATTTCATTCTTGTAAAGGTAGTTAATGCTCCGTTCAGAAATATCGTTTAGGGTGTGGCTTTGGTTTGTATCATCATAGCCTTCCCACGTTGCAACCACTACATCGGGCGTATAACCTACGATCCACTTATCACGATCATTGGAATCATCGCCTTTTACCCCTGAGTTTGTAGTCCCCGTTTTACCGGCAAGCGTATAGCCACTTGGTTTGGCCGTTTCACCAGTTCCGTGATCAAATACGCCAATTAGCATACTAGTCATCTCTTTAGCCGTCTTACCAGAAATGATCCGTTTGTTTTTACTACCATCATTTTTGGCAATCACTTTTCCAGAGGCATCCTCAATCTTGGTAATGTAGTGCGGGGATGGCATCAACCCATCATTGGCAAAGACTGCATAGGCACGAGCCATTTGTTGCGGTGATACTCCGCGAGTCATACCACCGAGGGCCAAGGCAAGGTTCTTATCACCCTTTTCGACTGGCAAGCCAAACTTCTTTGCCATGTCATAACCACGATTGACCCCGATCTTATTTAATAACCAGACTGCCGGAGCGTTAAGACTCTCATAAAGGGCCTTATACATCGGCACCGTCCCGCTATAGGTATCATCGTAGTTCTTTGGCGTGTAATTATTAGTTCCATACGATTGTTTCTTATCTTGAAGCGTTGAATCATAGAAATATCCATGCTCTAAGGCTGGTGTATATACAACAATCGGCTTAATCGTTGACCCGGGCTGCCGCCGCATCTGCGTAGAACGGTTAAATCCACGGAAGACATGTTTTCCACGTCCACCAACGACCGCGGTAATTCCCCCATTTTTCGGATTCATCGCAATCGAGGCTGATTGAACCATTGTGCCATCGGCTGAGTTCTGTGGGAAATTATCGTCATCGTCATAAGTTTGCTGCATTGACCGCTGCTGATCCTGATCCAGCGTCGTATAAATCCGATAACCATTATTCATGATATCTTTTTCCGAAATATGATAACGGCTTTCTGCTTCGGCAATGACCGCATCAAAGAAGTACGGGTACTTATAGCTGTCATTTGGCACGTAGCCGTTGGTAATATTCAACGGTGTTTGCTTATATTGATCCGCCGCACTTTGACTCAGCTTATGATTTTCAACCATCAGCTGAAGAACCATATTCCGTCGTTGCTTCGTCGCTGTTGGATGTTCTACTGGGTCGTACATCCCTGGCGACGTCAGCATTCCGGCCAGGGTAGCTGCTTGGGGTACCGTTAGCTGACTGGCGTTTTCATTGAAGTAACGCTTAGCCGCATCTTGAACTCCCCATACCCCATGACCAAAGTAGGCATTATTGAGGTACATTGTTAAAATCTCATTTTTGCTGTATTGGTTTTCTACCTCAACCGCAATAAAAATTTCCCGGGCCTTTCGGGAGAAGGTCTGTTGTTGAGTCAAAAAGGCATTCTTAACCAGTTGCTGTGTTAAAGTACTACCCCCACCAGAGATATAGTCACGGTGAAGAAGTTTGTTTTTCACTAGTAAGAAGCCAGCCCGGCCTAACCCTTTGACTGAAAAGCCGTGTTCATGATAGAAGTTCCGGTCTTCAGTCGAGAGGACCGCGTTAGGAACGTTTGATGAAATATCTTTTAATTCCACATAAGTTCCCTTTTGAGCGTAGAGGCTCCCGGCCGATTGATTGCTACGATCATAAATCATTGTTGGCCGTTGCAACCGGTTCTTAAGATTTTTAACATCTGCAGTTTTAGCAACAAACGTCAAATGGATACTAGTAATTAAGAAAATTCCTAGAAAAATAACAATGATCCATCGCGTTAATTGATAACGATGCCAGAACTTTTTCAGCATCGCAACAAAGAGCTGCCAATAGTGCTTAAACCAAACTCGGAATGACGCCCAAGCCTTTTTTAACCACTCTATGATTCGCTCTTTCAAACCTGAATTAGATTGTGGTTCACGATTCATTAATAAATCTCCATTTTCATTTCAAAAAGCTGACAATTATTTTATCACATTTTGGCAAATGGTAAGCTATTTTCTCCGCTAGCTTTACTAGAAATTAAAAATGAAGAGACTAGAGAAAAACTTATTCTCTCAAGTCTCTTCACAATACAATTTAGTAGTTATAACAATTACATCTCATCTGGCGCCTTGATATCAAGTAAGTCAAGGGCAGATTTGAGCACATCACTAACTGCTTGAGTAAGAGCTAACCGTGCTGGTTGAGCTTCGTCCTTATCAAGAATCCGAGTGTGAGCGTAGTATTGGTTAAACTTCTTAGCCAATTCAAGGGCATACTTAGCGATTACTGATGGATCGTAGTTTAATGCAGCCCGCTTGATTGCTTCGCTGTATTGGCCAAGGAAGCTGATTAATTCCCAAGCTTCAGCACCGGCCTTTGTCAAGTCAACATCACTAAAGTCCCGAATACCGCCCTTACGTAAGATACTCTCAGCACGAGCACGAGCATATTGAACATAAGGACCAGTTTCACCTTCAAACTTAACAACATCTTCAAGCTTGAAGTTAACGGCATTCCGACGGTAGTTCTTTAAATCGTGGAAGATAACGGCACCAACACCGACTTCTTTAGCAACTTCATCAGCGTTTTCAAGGTCAGGGTTCTTTTCGGCAATTTGCTTCCGTGCTAAATCAATAGAATCATTCAATACATCTTCAAGGGAAACAACATTACCCTTCCGCGTAGACATCTTCTTACCGTTTAAGTTCATTAAACCAAAGGAGATGTGTTCAATTTGATCCCACCAGTTGAAGCCCATTTCCTTTAAGGCCGCACGTAATTGCTTAAAGTAAGTTTCTTGTTCGGCACCAACAACGTAGAGGGACTTAGCATGACCATACATCCGCTTCCGGAAAAGTGCAGTTGCCAAGTCACGAGTGATGTACGTTGTCGTTCCATTACTCTTGATGATTAGCAATGGTGGTAAGTTATATTCATCAAGGTCAACAATTTCTGCACCACGACTAGGCTTTAATAAGTCCTTATCCCGTAACAATTGGATAGGTTCTTCCATCTTTTGAGCAGAGAAAGCTTCCCCATTGAATGAGTCGAAGTTAACATCTAGCATCTTATAAACACGTTGGAACCGTTCAAGAGAAACTTCACGGAACCAGTGCCAAAGCCGCCATGCTTCTTCGTCACCATGTTCAAGCTTAGCAAACCAGTTACGACCTGCTTCAGTGTATTCTGGATGTTCGTCAGCTTCATTATTGATCCGCACATAGTACTTAAGCAAAGTATTAATTGGATCCTTCTTAACTTCCGCTTCGTCTCCCCACATCTCATAAGCAGCCATTAACTTACCAAATTGAGTACCCCAATCACCAAGGTAGTCAATCCGAATCAAGTTGTAGTTAACTTTTTCAAGAATCCGGGCAACAGCTTCACCAATCATGGTTGAACGAAGGTGCCCCATTCCCATCGGCTTAGCAATGTTTGGTGATGAATAATCAATCGTAACATTTGATTGGTGACCAAGATCAATCTCACCATAATGTTCAGGATCTGCTAAGATAGTTTGCAAAATCTTAGCACCAACTTGGGCTTTATCAAGGAAGAAGTTGATATATGGGCCTGCAACAACTACCTTTTCAAAACCGTTTTGGTCAACCTTTTCAACCAACTCACTTGCAATCATTTGCGGTGCCTTATGTAAGGTCTTAGCTAAGAAGAATGTCGGGAAAGCATAATCCCCATTACTAGAATCTTTTGGCCGTTCAATCTTAGCTTCAATTTCTTTAACATCCATCTCTGGCAATGCTTGTGCCAATGCAGCTGCAACTTGTTGCTTATCGCTCATATATATTCCTCCTTATACTTATAAAAAAACGCCCCTAATAAGCATAATGCTTACTAGAGACGAGATTTACCCGCGGTACCACTCTAATTGAATTAGAATTCCACTCATTCATTGATTTAATTGAAATATCTGAGGCACGCCTTCACAAATCGAAAAGCCCCTAACTCTCATCAACAAAGGGTCGCTGTAGATTTCAAAATGCTACTACTCCTCAAATCCTATTTTCATACTCAATTATTATAACAAATTTAGATTTAAAAACAAGGACTAATCTACAAGGGTGAGTTATTGCTTTTTTCTTACTTATTATATGTTACAATTATTATCATTAAATAATAATGAAAGGTTGATGAGTTATTTATGACAAACCCTACAATTCAAGCTGTCACAATTGCAGGTCATGATTCGGACGGGAGTGCTGGAATGCCCGCTGACCTTCATGCCTTTTTTGCGGATGGCGTATATGGTCACGGTATTTTAACTGCCGCTGTTTCCGGAAATTCTTACGGGATCACCTCTTCCCAAGTAATGCCGCAAGAATTTATTGCCGAACAGTTTAAGGTATTAAGTGAAGATTTTGACATCAAAGCAGCCAAAACTGGAATGCTTGCTAATGACGATGTAATTAATGTCGTTGCTGATAACTATTCGCCTGAACATTTTGGCCCGTTAGTTGTTGACCCTGTGATTATTACTAAGCACGGTGCAATGTTGCTTGAACAATCCGCCTATGAACTATTTCGTGAACGAATTATTCCCCTTGCAACTGTTATTACCCCTAATTTCTATGAAGCACAAAAATTAACAGGAATTGAAATGACCACAGATGAAGAACGGGTTAAAGCAGCTCATTATCTTCAAGACTTAGGGGCAAAAAATGTGGTGATTAAGGGCGCGCATAATGATGATAGCCAAACAACTGTTGATGACTTTGTTCTTCTTGAAGACGGTGATAGCTTCTGGCTCAAAAAACCTTTTGTTAAGACAGATCGATTGAATGGAACCGGGGATAGTTTCTCCGCAATCATTGCTGCCGAGCTTGCGAAGGGAAATAATGTTAAAATATCAGTAACAAAGGCTAAAGATGCCGTTTACGCAGCAATCGCAAATCCATTAACGGTTGGTCATAAATTTGGCCCAATCAATCATTGGGATGCGCAAAAGGAGCTGCATTAGGAGGAATTTTTGATGCTTGATACGTATAGGCACAAAGTTGTATTAATAGGTGACGGGGCTGTCGGCTCATCATTTGCATTTTCATTATTGCAGTCAACAAATGAGGTCGATGAATTGGTACTGGTGGATCGTACAAGGTCAAAAGCAGTTGGGGATGCGGCTGATCTTGCTGATATTACACCCCTGACAAACCCAGTAAAGATTTATGCGGGAACCTATGAAGATGCTGCTGATGCTGACGTAGTTGTTATTACGGCTGGGATTCCCCGTAAACCTGGTGAAACTCGTTTAGACCTTGTTAATAAAAACACTACGATTCTTAAGTCAATTATTGAACCAATTGTCAAAAGCGGATTCACTGGTGTTTTCGTTATCTCGAGCAATCCTGTTGATATCCTTACAACAATTGCGCAGCGAATCAGCGGGTTTCCTAAAGAACGTGTTATTGGGACCGGAACTTCTCTTGATTCAATGCGGCTACGGGTCCTCTTAAGCAAGAAATTACACCTATCCGTCAATGTCATCGATGCCTTAATGCTTGGCGAACATGGTGATACTTCTTTTGCGGCCTTTAATGAAATCACAATCGGTGGAAAGGCCCTCAATACAATTACTGCCCTTTCAAATACTGATAAAAGTGAAATTGAAAAAGCAGTTCACGAAGCTGGCAGTCAAATAATTGCCAATAAAGGGGCTACTTTCTACGGAATTGCTAAATGCCTCTCGTATATTACACGGGCAATCATCGAAAACCGTAGTCTTGTCCTACCGATTTCGGCTCCGCTTGATGGACAGTACGGAATTAAGGGCCTGTACTTAGGCACGCCTGCCATCATTAATAGTCAAGGAATCGGCCAGGTCGTTGAATATCCATTAACATCAGATGAAGTTAAAAAGATGCAACAGTCTGCTGAAGCGATGCATCAAGTTTTAGCTAAGATTGAGATCTAAAAAAGCTGAGGCTAGGAGAAAATTTTCTCTCAGCCTCAGCTTTTTTATAAGAGCGGGTAACGAGAATCGAACTCGCGACGCAACCTTGGGAAGGTTGAGTTTTACCACTAAACTATACCCGCATTAACTAACTAAGTTCAACACTTAGTTAGTATATACCTCTTCTAATTATTTGTCATCTGTTTTTAAGATTTTTTTGAAGATTTAGCATCTTCTGCTGTTTCTTCGTCATCCTTTTTTTCTTCACGAGGAACAGCTTTTACCATCTTAGCTTCTTTTTGGCGAATAACAGCGCGGCCATTTAATTCGTTAACCCCGCTTTTATCAGACGGATCAAAATCTTGGATAGATACCATAATTGAATTAGTATAAACCTTTTCAACAACACCAGAAAATTCATGTTCGAGGGGACCGAATTTCTTTCCTTTTACAATATCGCCAATTTCAAAATCTGCCACTTGATTTCACCTCAAATATTATTTATTTTTACGCAAGCAATATACGTACCATACACTTTTTTTATTATATTTTCAAGTCAAAAGCATATAGTCAGTTTCTCTCATTAATGCTAAAATCAAAGCCGAAAGGAGTTTATCCATATGTTAAAAATAATAGTGGCGGTCTTAATCATTATTTTGATTCTCACCACTACCACTGGTCTGCATGCAAAAATTGAACGGAAAGTGACTAACTGGCTTGAATTAAGCCGTTTATTCTTTTTCCTTTTATTGACCGCTTCGATTGTCCACACCTTTCTTCATTTTAAAACTCAGCTTCTGAGCAACCTAGTATGGATCATCTTTTTAATTCTAATCTATATCTTAATGGAAACTGCTTTCCGCCTTAAACGGGAAACATTTGGCAATCCCTATCTAACAGCCTTACTTTTTATTGCCCTTATTATTGCCTTTGGGATTGGCTGCTGGTGGATCTAAACCAATAACTGTTTTCAATAGTGTCAATCATTTTCACTAACTGACTAGTTTCCTCGACATCATGAACTCGTAAAACACGACCGCCTCGCAAATACATTGCTGTCTCAGCAATCAATGTTACGCCGAGACGGTCTTCTTTTGCTAGATTAAATAATTTTTGACCAAAACCTTTTCGGGATATCGCAACCATAATCGGGCGCTGGAGGTAATTAAGCTGGTCAATGTTGCGCATCATCGCATAATCTTGGTAACCATCCGCAACCTTTGCATACCCAATTCCTTGGTCTAAAATCACTCGTTCAAGATCAATACCAGCAGCTGCTATTGTCCCAAGATTGTGTTCAAAGAATTTCTGCATCGCGACGGTAAGGTTATCATAGTCATGGGTTCGGCTGCTATGCATCGTTACCATTCCAACATTTGCCTTAGCCATCAAAATTAGTTTTTGTTTTGAATTAAATGCCTGCACATCATTGATAATATCTACTCCGGCCTTAATTGCCGCTGCCATTACTGGGAGTTTATACGTATCAACTGCGATCGCAATCTGGGGATAGTTTTCACGAAGAAGCTGAATAGCCGGCATAATTCGCGCAATTTCTTCTTCCGGATCAACCTCTTTAAAGCCACCCGGTTTCGTAGTTTGCCCACCGACTTCAATTACGTTTGCCCCAGCTGCCACCATCTTAGCAATTTGACTAGCAATAGCGGAGTGGGATTGAAATTTACCCCCATCATAAAATGAGTCAGGAGTTACATTTAAAATTCCATAAATCACCGGTTGCTCTGTCAGATCAAAAGTAAACCGGCCTGCACGCCAAATAATCTGGTGACGATGGTAAACCTGCTCAAGAGAAGCAATTAATTCTTGGTCGTTCTCCCACTGCTCTTTCACCTGCGCTATTAGTTCTTTTAGGGAAAGGAGCGGGAAAGAAAATTCTACACGCTTTTCAACACAAGCGACGGGGCTATCAAAATGACGGATAAATTGCTCTACCATTCCAGCCGTCTCCACATCTGAACACTCCCACGTCAATAAAAGCTGCTGATGACGATTAACTTGGTCGGCTAAGATCGCGGACACTAACTTCGAATGGTCTTTAGTAACTAAATTTTCAGTAACTTTCATTTCATTCTCCTAATTGATCTAATAAATTTTTAACAGCTCGTGCACGATGTAAATAAGAAATGCGGGTCGGCTGGTCCATTTCGGCAAGCGTTTGTGATTCGCCAGCTGGAATAAAAATCCGATCAAACCCCGTCGCATTGACTCCGCGTTCGGCATGAGCAATTGTCCCCTTTAATTGACCATGACCAATTTTAACCACTTGATTATTTATCGCCAGGGCAATTGTTGTTTTCATTATAAATTGTCGTGACTTACCATCGACTAAATGGATCAAGTAATCATTTAAATCACCATCGGGAACTTCTTGGGCCAATTCCCGCGCTGTCTGCACCCCGTACCTTCCAGGAAAAGCCGGGAGTTCTAAGCCAGAATCATCGGCAATTATTTTTGCTGCCGGTAGTTGTTGACTGATAAAGAGGGCCTTCTCCTTTGCATTTTCTTCATAGCTCACTGTTGATTCAGGAGGAAAAGCTTGTTGCGGCAACTTTTTTCGATACCCCTCACCATGTTGGCGGTAAAAATTTAGAATGGTTTCGATTTCTTTAATTTTATGAATATTATGGGTTGCAATAATAAAATTATTTTTCATCTAAATTGGCCTCGATATCTTTAATCGTATAAAAAGAACCCGTTACAATAATTAAATCATTCGGCTCCGCAATCTTTTTTGCCACCACTAACCCTTGTCGGGGATTGTTGGCAATAATCGCTTGAGGCAGAACTGATTTTAACGCACTTGCATCAAGGGCGCGAGTTGGATGGTCAGGAGTAGTAATTATTATCTCATCTGCCATTTGCTGATAAATTTTAACCATTTGACTAATATTTTTATCAGCGAGAAAGCCAAGAACCATAATTACTTTATTATGAGGAAGCTTAGAAATAGTTTTGGTAAGTTGCTTGGCTGCATCTGGGTTATGGGCCCCGTCCAAAATAATAGGGGGATGATCAGCGATTTTCTGCATTCGACCAGCAATCTTCACTGTCGCAAGCGTCGATAATAAAGGCTGCCAAGAAGTAACAAGTCTTCGTTGATAAAGAAAATTAAATACACTGACAACGGTGCCCAAATTTTCACTTTGAAATGTCCCTAATAAATTAAAAGGAACTTTATAAATTTTATGATTAACTTTCAGGATCGCCTTTCCATCAACAATTGACTGGGCATCTGCTTGCGTTAATCCTACTTTTTGCTGTTGAGCCTTTTCTCTAATAATTGTGAGAGCGTCTTTTTCTTGGTGCGGCGCTAAAAACACTTGTTTAGTACCGGTCTTGATAATTCCTGCTTTAGCCTGGGCAATTTTGGCAATCGTTGGACCCAAAATCCGTGTATGGTCAAGGGCAATATGCGTTATCACACTAATAAAAGGCGCGCTGATAATATTGGTTGCATCATCTTGACCGCCTAAACCGCATTCAATGACTGCCCAATCCACTTTTTGGTCTGCAAAATATTGCAGCATTATCAGGGTCCACCACTCAAAAATGGTAATATCATCAGGTAAAAGATCAGCGGGTAAATGTTCGGTGATCTTTTGGTAAGTCATCGCAAAATCTTTTTTACTAATCAAATGGTCATTAACCTTAATTTGCTCCCGATCATCTACCAAAGCAGGACTGCTAAAATAGCCGACCCGGTAGCCAGCATTTTGTAACCCCTGTTCTAACATTGTCCCAGTCGAGCCTTTTCCGTTTGTCCCTGCAATATGGATAATTTTAAATCGCTGGTCAGGGTTTCCTAAACGAGTAAGAATTCGTCGCAAAAATTTTACCCGATCCCGTTGTCCTCCCAGCATTTGGCGATTAAAGCCCGCGTTAATTTGTTCATAGGTCCGCACGATAATTCCTCGTTTGATTTAGAAATTCTTGTTTCAAATCACGGTCAGTCTTAAATTGACCTGTAAACTTATCAGTATAAGTAAATTGACCAGCCTTATTCACACCCCGCATTTCCATACAAAGGTGGCGGGCCGCAATGGTTACTGCAATTCCGGCTGGATCAAGAATTCGTTGCAACTCGGCTACTAAATCAGTTGTAACGCGTTCTTGCATCCCCGGTTTTTTCGTTACAAAATCTAACAACCGGGGAATTTTACTAAGGCCAATAACTTTTTTATCTTTGGGAACATAAGCCACATTCGCGTATCCGAAAAAAGGCAGCAAATGGTGTTCACACATTGAATAAAAAGGAATGTGTTGCACTAATACCATCTCCGGCACATCATCAACATGGAAAACCTTATAGTTGGCCATTTCTTCTGGTTGATGATTAAGAGAAGAAAAAACTTCTTGGTACATTTTGGCAACGCGTTGGGGTGTCTCTGCCAATCCTTCTCGTTCCGGATCTTCACCGATTGCAATTAGTAAATCTTTAACAGCCTTTGCTATTTTTTGTTGGTCCATGAAAACACCTCTCGTCCATATATCTTTTTAAGCCAATTATGGTCTGGAGTCTTATTTAACAAATGATCCAATTGTTGATAATAAGGATCATTTTGATTAGTAATTTCGCGCATTGGTAATAAAACAAACTGCCGGTTAGCCATTTCTGGATGAGGGATCGTTAGCGTTGGTGTTTTGATATGTTGATGACCAAAATCAATAATATCAAGGTCAATTGTCCGTGGTCCCCAATGAATAAGCCGGCGTCGATGTAACTCTTGTTCGATATTGTGAAGGTGGTCGAGGAGTTGCTGAGCTGTTAACTTAGTCGCAACCTTAACTGCAATATTGTAAAAAGAATCTTGTTTGACATCCCCCACCGGTTCTGTTTCATAAACTGAGGAAATCGCCATAATATCAATTTTAGGTGGCACATTCAACAGCTGAATCGCTTTTTGAAGGTTCGCTAACCGGTCGCCCATATTACTGCCAATACTTAGGTAGGCTTCAGTCATAATTACTTGCCCCCTGCTACTTCAATTTCGACATTATCGAAAATTCCGGCGATCGGCACACTATACTTTCGGATGCGAAGACGAATTCCATCAAGCATCGGGTAGGTCTTGAAAAGCTCATGTAATAAGTTATTAGCAAGACTTTCAATCAAATTGTAGTTATGATGAGCAACAAATTCCGCGATCGTTTCATAAACATCAGCATAACTGACAGTTTCCTCTAATTCATCGGTTTTAACCATCGTTTCAATTGGGTAGTCCATTTCACAGTCAATTTCAATTTTTTGACCAAGCTTTTTCTCTTCCGCAAACACACCATTGTAAGTATTAAATGCCATGTTGTTAATTCTAATCTTTCCGATAAGCTATTGCCCCTTCATTTTTTATTTTCTATCATAACGCATAAGTTAGTTGGTGAAAATATCTTAATAGATTAAGGGCGCAATCTTTTCCTGGTACCATTGTTCCCCAGCTTTTGAGAAAGGATTAGTAAACGGCGCAGGTTTAATCAAGCGGTCATCGACGTTAAACAATTTTAACTGTCCCTTAACTTTTAATGGTTCAATCCAATAAGAACCACCTTCCTCAAAGGGTGCAATCATCCATGCATAATATTTTTGTTCACCGTCATATCGTTCCTCAATTCCAGTGATCTTAGCAACACATAACGCGTGACCAACTACCGACCCACGTGTCTTCTTCGCACTATTGCAAATTAAGAGGTCACCACGATACTTAGTTGTCCATGTCCGATATTCCTCTGTTTTTGTGCCACTTAAGATTTCCATTCCATATTCGGGATGAATTGATAAAGCTTTCATCTTGCTCTTCCTTTGCAGTTTTATTTCAATATAAAGAAAAAAGCCCGGCAAATTAATGTTTACCGAGCTGTTATGATGCTTCAGGCAGGATTCGAACCTGTACATGGATAACCATACAACGACCTGAACGTTGCGCGTCTGCCAATTCCGCCACTGAAGCACTAACTATTTTGTAACATTATTAAGTATACCGAACTCATCAAAAATTACAAGTATTTTTATTGGCAATCCTCAATTTACTCTTATTTAACAAATTGAATCATTGTTCCATATGCGGTTAAGACCAAGAATTTTGGTGCAACCTGCATATTAGCAACATCCGTAGTAAAACGAACCCCAACAACACCATCTGCACCTTTTTCACTGGCCCGCCGCTTTAATTTTTCTTGAACATCACTAAATAATTGATCCATGGACTCAAATGAATCAATTGCTTCGGTAGGCATCGCCAAATGACTGGTGGCATTAACAATCCCTAAAATTCGGTGAGCTTGTGGAAATCCCTCGGTTGATAAAAACATCTTGCTATCCTCCTAAAATCACTACCACTTTAAAATAACAAAGAGGCCGGAACATTTCCAGCCTCTTTAGTTTATTGCGGAAAGAATCTGCTACTTTGCTAGAGAACTAATTATTAATTCATTTTGATTCTAACTTCCGCAAAGTCGCATTTATATCATCAACCTAGTGCACCCTGGTGACCTTATTACATAAATATTCAGTCTAAGATTTCATGTCACACTTATGTTGCTTCTAGCCTACTATTAATTTCTTCGGTGCTAGATTGATATAAGGGATCTTACCACTCTAATCTTTCCACACTTATAATGTACCACTATCTGTAAGCGATTTCAACGATTAACTTTAGACAATTTGAGCTAAGAGAACATACATCGCAATCGCATTATTAATCATATGAATCGCAATTGAATTTCGAATGTCGTCCGTTCGCAAATAAACATATGCCAAGACCATCCCCATATAAGCATACATCAAAAAGCTAATGGGGTTAGTACTCATATGTCCAGTAGAAAAGATTACCCCCGAGAGGATAACTTTCGGCCAAATGTTGCCACGCTTAAAGAACATATTTGTCAATGTACCACGAAAAATAAATTCTTCAGCAATTGGACTTAAAACAACTGCCGAGAAACAAAATACGATCGTGATCACTTGATTATGGCCAAGCATACTTCCCAATGCCGCGTTATTAGCTGTCTCAGTTTGATGATAGATAAGTTGGTTGAGGTAGCTAAGGACATCCATTCCCAAAATAATTGCTAGGTACCCACCGATAATCCAACCAACCTTTATTCCCGCTGGCTGCCCTAATTGGTTATAAGCTTCATATGTCCGGTGTGCCCACCAAATAATCGCTAACATTAAACCGATGAATAAGGCCATAAATCCGTCCACAATAAGCTGATTGGTTTTTGAATAACGTAAAGCAAAATTAACTGCCATCGGGGGAACTTCAATTGCAATTAGCATCAGTGCAATTAAAATCACCTTAGATGTCCACTGTTTAATTACTTTTATCATTATTTTTCTCTTCCTTTGCCCGTTTCTCACGCATTCGTTGGATACTCCACCGGGTAGAAATTTTTGTCACAATGATATTTGCAACTACGAAACCAATTACCCAGAGAAGGTACATCACCCAACCAGAAATATAATTTTCAGCAGTCAACCATACTAAAAGCGCAAAGATGATAAACGGCGGAATGACCACCTTAAGAATAAATTCTGCTTTCACAAAGAAAACCTCCATTATTATTTGTCCAACAGTTTACTAAATCAACATGTAAAGTGCAAGGGTACTAAGAAGGCTGAGAAAAGTTTTCGCTTTCCTCAGCCTCACCATTTTTAATTTATATTTAACTAAACCTAGTTATTCTTTGATGCAGCAACTACTTCGTCATAAGTAGGAATTGATGGTAATGCACCAAGCTTTTGAACAGCTAATGAACTTGCCCGTTGAGCGTAAACAATTGCCTTTTCGATGTTGCTCATATCAGGCTTTAATTGGGATGAAAGAGCACCAATGAATGTATCACCAGCGGCAGTAGTATCAACAGCATTAACCTTAAAGGCAGGAATGAAGTTGTAACCATCTTGAGTACAGTAGAAGGCACCTTTTGCTCCAACAGTAATAATTAAATTACGGACACCCATTTGAGCAAACTTAGCAGCTGACATAAGCATTGAAGTTTCGTCTGTAATAATAATCCCTGTTAAAGCAGCACTTTCTGTTTCATTTGGAATGATTAAGTCAGTTAACTTCAATAGGTCAGGGTTAATTTCATGAGCAGGAGCAGGATTCAAGATTGTCTTTACACCATTTTCCTTTGCAATTTGGAATGCCCGTAAAGTAGCTTCTTGTGGTGTTTCAAATTGAGCAATGACAAAATCGGCAGCAGCAATTTGATCGCGAGCATCTTCAACTTCCTTAACGCTTAATTGTTGGTTTGCTCCTCCGTATACTAAGATACTGTTTTGGCCGCTTTCATCAAGTAAGATGGCTGCAGATCCAGTACCTGCTTGATCGTCAACATGGATCCCAGTTGTGTCGACGTTGTTATTCTTGAGGTCATTGATCATCATCTTACCACCAGCGTCATCACCAACTTGACCAACAAATGCTGTTTCAGCGCCTGAACGTGCAGCAGCAACA
Source organism: Limosilactobacillus reuteri subsp. reuteri (assembly GCF_000016825.1). Classification (NCBI taxonomy): domain Bacteria; kingdom Bacillati; phylum Bacillota; class Bacilli; order Lactobacillales; family Lactobacillaceae; genus Limosilactobacillus; species Limosilactobacillus reuteri. The sequence goes on from NC_009513.1 coordinate 1,332,102, forward strand.
GCTTGGTTTGCACCTTTTCCCCCGGCAGCATTAGTTTTACTTAAAGCGGCAATTGTTTCCCCAGGTAATGGCATCCGCTTAACCTTCATTGTTGTATCAACATTTAAACTACCTACAATTGTTACATGATTTGTCATTTGTTTATTTCCTCCTTAAACAATTGGCATCTAATTGATAATATCATCATACCATATTATTTTGGACGATAGGAACTTGTACTATCTCGTTTAATTAATTTTACCGGAAAGTTTTGCACACGGGCTTCAGCACTACTATGACTAATCTGTTCAATGAGCATTTTAGTAGCTCCCGCACCGAGGTTAAAAATAGGCTGTTGCACCGTAGTTAATCGGGGATAAACATAATCATCCCAGTAGATGTTATCATAACCAATCACAGAAATATCTTCAGGAACCTTAACGTCTAATTCATGTAGCCCCCGCAACAATCCAATTGCCATTTCATCATTTGCCGCGAAAACAGCAGAGGCACCAGTTGCTAAAACATCTTTTACCGCTTTATATCCGCCATCCTTTGTCAAGGGTGCCCGAATAACATCGTGAATCGGATCTAGGCTTAGATTATTTTCTTTAATAATATTTTTAAATCCATTCATTCGGTGATTTAAGTTTTCAGTAGGATTATCAGAAGTAAGAACGGCAATATGTTTGTGACCAAGTTCAATGAGGTGCTTAGCCGCAATTTGACCACCAAGGTAATCATTGGTTTGTACCCGGTCACCCTCCTGCGTATGATTCTGGTCAAATAAAATATAAGGAATTTCATTAAAGGAGATAACCTCTTTAATTGTCTCAGTAGTCATCGTTGCACTAGCAATTACTAATCCACTAATTGATCGTTCAATCATCTGGGAAAGGTAATATTTTTCCAGCTTTGGGTCACGGTTGGCACTAAAGACAAGCGGAATAAATTCTGCTTCACGAGCAATACTCTGTACCCCTTCAACAAAAGTACCAAAAAACGGGTTGGCAATATTAGGAACTAGTACCCCAATTGTCTTGGCGCTCTTTAAAATTAAGTTACGAGCATTAAAATCAGGAACGTATTTATACTTATCCCGTAATGCCAAAACTCGTTCTTGAGTTGCTGTACTGAATCGATCACCTTTATTATTTAAAATTTGCGAAACAGTGGTTACAGAAACACCAGCTTCTTTTGCTAAATCACGAATTGTTATTTTCTTTTTCATGGCTGTTCAACCTCTTTAGTAAACAGTTTTATCTAGTTAATAATATTTAACTAATTTAAACTATCTCAACTCATATTGCAATCACATTTCATTAAAAATATCATTAAAAATCTGTTTCCCGGTTGCCATTTGAGTCCCACGAACGCGGAGGTAATCAATCTTAGCTCGCAAAATATCATATTCCCACAATGAAGATAGGTCATGGTCATTATAGTAATGAATTGTTACCTTAATGGGCGTAAGATCAGTAATTATCCCTGTAAAATCATCACTCCCCTTATACTTTTCAGTGCCAATCACAACTGGAAGGCGGTTTTCATAAGAATCATTGAGAAGGTTTGACAATAGGTTCCCTTGAGTAATTTCTGGATGGTTATCGATAAACTTTTGCACTTGCCAAATATCAAAATAATTGTAATCATGGGCAACTTTAGTCTTTTCAGAAACCGTCATTAGATAATCACTGTGACGTTCCGTATAAAGGATGCTCTTAATCCGAATAGCAATTAGTCCGTTGATTTTACCGTCCCAGTCAATACTGATCATTAAGCAAAATACCGGGTCGAGGGCAACCACAAATCCGACATTAAAATAATCGTCATTTGGCAAGTTATGAACCTCAATCAACGTTCCCTGTTGCTTAGCCATTGTTAATTGAACGCGATTCTCACTTTCACTTTCTTTTCTCATCTTTACTTCCTTACTATTAATTTTTCACATGATTAGATTTTTAAAATTTAATCACATCTCTATTCTTATTATAATCGCTAACAATGTGGATGTGATAACTTTTACCACGATAAGTTAAATCTAGGAACCACCAAATATTGTAAAATTAGGTGTGTCATTCCACAATATTTTGTAGTAAGATATTTTTTGTGACAAAAAAGTAAAGAGGGGCCATTATGGTGATTATTACAGCAGGGATGATTGGTGTCGGTAAAACAACTTTAACTGGGAAGATTGCCGAACACTTACATACAAAAGCATTTTTTGAACCAGTCGGAGAAAATCCAGTTTTACCACTGTATTATAAAAATCCAAAACAGTACGGCTTTTTACTCCAAATTTATTTTTTAAACAAGCGTTTCTCAATGATTAAACAAGCCCTTACTGATGATAACAATGTGCTCGACCGTTCTATTTACGAAGATGCCTTGTTTACACGAGAAAATAACGCCGAGGGAAACATCACTGATACTGAATTAGAAGTATACTTAAAGCTTCTCGACAACATGATGAGTGACCTCCAACAGTTACCTAAGCGCGCACCAGATTTAATGGTTTATTCTGAAACTGATTTTGAAACCATCTTATACCGAATTAAAAAGCGCGGACGGGATTACGAGCAAATTGATACTAATCCAGAGTTAAAGGATTACTATTACAAGATGTGGAGTGCCTACAAGCAATGGTACAAGGATTACGATGCTAGTCCAAAAATGAAAATTGATTTAGAGCGTTATGATCTTGAAGATCCTAAGAACGTTGATGCGGTCTTAGCAATGATTGATGAACGGTTGAAGTCATTACGCTAAATAATTGATAAGAGCATGATTAGAGGTTTGCCTTTTAATCATGCTCTTTCCTTTTCTTCAACAAACGACGAAACATTTCAATCGTTCCTGCCGTCCCTACTCCACCAAGCAAAGGAACATATTGAGGGATATTAACATCGTTCTTTCGCGCTTGAACGGGATGTTTGACAACAATTGGCATCGCCTCACTCTCCTCTTTCCTATCTGTCATTGGAATAGGATTAGCCCGTTCATTGCTGGTGTTAACTTGATCATCGTATTTAGTAAGTTGGTAAGTATCAATCAGCTGATTTAGCTTCCGATCATACTCGGGATCTGTTGCATATCTTCCGCAAAGTGCCCGCGTAGCTTCACGATAATTTTTGGTATTTTGACGATGAACTCCTTGATAAAGTGGGGCTTCTAATGTTTGCGCATAATCTCTCAATGCTTCATATTCACTTGCATACTGGCGAAAATTACTAACGACCTGAAACTTATGTCCTTGTTCGTCATATTCAGTCGTGGGTTGAGCAACTGTTTGCCGGGCAAAATAACCCTTAACCCCAAAAAGATTATTATTAGGCGCCTTTCCCAACGTACTGCATCCCCAGTCGCTCTCTAAGGCTGCTTGCGCAATAATAAGTGATGGATACAAATCATATTCCCGACCAATTTGTTGAGCAGCTGGGGCTATTCGATTAATAAATCGTGCTTGGACTGCGGATGGTTGTTGAGGTTGATAAACCTGCTCATCTTCTTTACCTTCTAGCAGCTGCCTTTGTTCAGCAGAGTTTTCAGTTGAAGATTGAATAGTTTCATGCTCTGGCGCTTCCTCTGTACCTGTCAAAGCATTATTTTGCTCATTTTCCTTTGCTTGAGCAGCATTTTCATATTCTGTTAAATAAGCATCAATATATTCTTCATCATGATTAACTAAGGCCTCTTCATCAATCGGCTTTGCACGTTTCACATCTTCATTTGCATCAAATTGTGCTTGTTGGATAGCGTCCGCTTTAATCGGTTGCCCATTAAGACTTGTTAAAACAATTAATGCACTCGTAATAGCACGGCGGTTTAACACAATAAAACACTCCTTCATAATGTCCTATAGTATATATACGTGAAAATTATGAATTTGCATTTTTAAACTAGAAAAGACTAGAAGAAAATTCCCCTAGTCTTTATGCTTTACATTTCAGGATATGTCGTTTCCTTAATATCCAACTTTTGATTCTTCAAATTTGTCTTAACAACGGTAACGTCACATGGTGCTTCACGAATAGTATAAGCAGCCGTTGAACCAACAAGCAGACGACCGACAACATTTAATCCGGTTGCGCCAATAATGATTAAATCAATATCATTTTCTTTTGGATAACGTTCTGCAAGTTCAACCTTAGCGTTACCAACTTTTACATCAGTTTCAACATCTTTTATTCCAGCAGCTTCTGCTTTTTTCTTGTAGTCAGCTAATTTCTTTTGCATTGTTTCAATTGCTGAATCATAAATGCTATGACTAACAAAGCCGTATCCACCAGGACCAGTACTTGGATAACGTTCACCATTGATAATACTTAATAAGTACAATTTAGCATCATTGGTCTTAGCAGTGTCAACCGCTTTTTCAAAAGCCATATCAGCTTGCTTTGAACCATCAACACCAACAAGAATATTTTGATAACTCATTCTTGACACCTCCATTTTGTATCCTTATTTTAGCACAAAATTAATCAGTAACGAGATTATTAATTGCCTCCATGTAAATCGCCATCGATGTAATTAAATCTTTAACAGGTTGATATTCATTAGCCTGATGCATTGTATTTGGCGTATGTGGCATTAAAGCACCAAAGGCAACGCCCCGCTTCATCAAACGACCATAAGTTCCACCACCAACGACTTCTGGTTTTGCGTCTGTATCTCCAGTTTGGTCAATATAAGCTTGCATCAATGTCTTAACGATTGGATCATCTGGATCAACATAATGTGGAGCTTGAGATGGACCTTGTGTAACTTTAATTTGTAATTTGTCGGCAATCGCCTTTACAGTATCCTCTAGCTTATCTGGTGTCACACCTTTAGGGAAGCGGAAGTTCATGTCAATGTGGCCACCCTTGTCCGCATCAAAGTTTAAAATTCCGGCGTTCATAGTTAATTCACCCATTACCGGATCAGTGTAAGCACCATTAAAGCCATCCATCCGCGTATCTAAATGAAGATAATCAGCTAAGAATTCAATGAAGCTCTTTGCGCCTCCACCAAAGTCATATCGATTTAAGAACTTTGCAAGGTAGGTTGCTGCATTGATTCCCTTTTCTGGTTCCATTCCATGCGCAGCTTTTCCGATGACAGTAATCTTAAGCCCCTTATCTGTTGATTCAATATTACCTTCAACCGGGTTTTCTTCAATAAAGTGGCCAAAATCATTAGTAACTTCTTGAGGGTTATCCGTCCGCATGAGGGCAACTGCTTCCCGCGGTACCATGTTGAAACGTAAGCCAGATTCAAAACTAACTAGTTGTGTTGAGGCATCCCCATTGCCAGCAGGGACATCAAGCAAGAGCGATACTTGACCCTTTTCACCGTTAATTACTGGGAATTCCGCATCTGGTGAAAAACCAAATGTTGGGGCTGGCTCAACTTCAAAGTAACGGTGCATTCCAGTCCAGTTACTTTCTTCATCAGTTCCAACGATAAAACGAACTTTCTTGTTAAACTTTACGCCTTGATCTTTCAAATACTTCAAGGCATAGTAAGCGGCCATTCCAGGTCCCTTATCATCAGAAGCACCACGACCATATAAGTTGCCATCCTTGATAACTGGGTCAAATGGATCCGTATCCCAACCCTTACCAGCAGGCATTACGTCAAGATGGGCTAAAATAGCAAGTGTTTCATCGCCTTCACCCCATTCAGCATACCCAACAAGGTTATCGATGTTCTTTACTTTAAAACCGTCTTGTTCTGCCATCTCTAAAAATGCTTTTAGCGCTTGCGCAGGACGAGGGCCAAGCGGGTATTCATCTGTTGCCGCCGAATCATCACGGACACTGGGGATCTTCATTAATGCTACGAGATCATTTAAATAATTTTCTTTTTGCGCCTCTGCGGCTTTCATCCAATCAGTCAAGATTAATCCCTCCAAAATATTCTACTTTGACTAATTTTAATGATACCATTAAATTGTCTATTAAATAAAATAATAAGGAGTCTTAACTGTGAAAAAACTTACTGACCAAATCTTAAAGGATGTTATTACTCCCCGTCCTGAAAACAGTTTTAAAGGTACTTTTGGGAAAGTTACTCTTATCGGCGGCAATCGTAATTTTGGTGGCGCAATCATCATGGCATCAACCGCGGCCGTCTGTGCTGGTGCTGGGCTTGTAACAACTGCTACTGATGAAATCAACGCTAGTGCCCTCCATGCGCAGTTGCCAGAAGCAATGTTCGCTGATTTTACTGATGATGCCCTAGTCGCTGACCTTACCCAAGCTGCTACCAGTGTGGTCGTTGGGCCAGGCCTCGGAAATGATGGAACAAGTTTACGAATTTTGAAAAATGTTTTTGCTCATACGACCGAGAAACAAAATGTGATCATTGATGGATCTGCAATTACTCTTATGGCGATGGAAAAGCTTGAACAGCCACAAGGAAATATCATTTATACTCCACATGAAATGGAATGGCAACGACTCTCTGGAATCAAGATTGGCGATCAAACTGAAGATAAGAACAAGGCAGCTCAAGAAAAACTCGGTGCTACCGTTGTCTTAAAGAAGCACCACACAGAAATTTATACTGATGACCAAGTATATCAGTTGCCAATCGGTACCCCCGCCCAAGCAGTTGGTGGAATGGGTGATACTCTTGCCGGGATGGTGGGAGGCTTCACTGCTGAATTTAATGAAAAGGCAGATAAGGCCGTCCTCGCTGCAGTTTATGCGCACAGTGCGATTGCGGAAAAGATCGCCGAAAGCCAGTATATCGTTCTCCCTCACCAAATTAGTCGTGCTCTCCCAGCCTTCATGAAAAAGATGGAAGGGATGGATGAAGACCACCATATTGGATTTTTGAATTAAGAATTTAAGGATATTAAAAAGGTTCAGAGCAAATCCTCACTCTGAACCTTTTTGTGTGCATTGTTATTTAATGTGTAAAATCGTTCGTAATCTTGCTACTCGTGGTCCCAATAGCTGGTCGGCTAATCGTGACTTTAAGCAGAGATAGAGATAAATTCCTGCTCCGACTATTACTCCCGGAATCAAGGAGAAGAAAGCAGTGTAGCGCCCATATGGACTAACAAAATGGCCAATGATTAACATTACAATCTTTGTCCCAGCAAACATCACTAAGGAGTAAGCTAAAATCTGGTTAGTTGGCAGGGCCATCTTATCAAAACGTAGGTGGAATTCCATATTAAAGGAATGCAAGATCAAATAGTTAATCACAAACATTGAAATCCCAGTTGAAACCAGTGGTCCTAATCCTTCAAAGATCCAAATACATGGGAACTGGAGGATAAATTTAATTACGATTCCGATGGCTAAGAACATCATCATCTTCTTATTCTCAGAAATTCCCTGCATCATTGCTGCGGCTACAGTATACAAGCCTAACATGATCGAAATGTAAGCTGCAAATTGCAGTACTACGACCCCTGCCGCATCATAACGGTAAAAGACGGTGTAGATTTGCTGAGCAACCGCGGATAATCCAAGAGCTGCCGGAATCATCACAAAATAGAATAACAAGAGAACGTTTTGAATCTGTTTTCGCATATCCTCTTGATCGTTCTGAGCCCGGGCTGTCGCAAGCAACGGAATAACTGTTGCAGCTAATGCAGAAGCTAATGAAATAACAATCATGTAAAGCTTATTGGCATTAAACGCGAATAAGGCATAAGTAACATCCATCTGGTACTTAGTAAAGTGACCAACTAATGGCATCATCCGCTTAAAAGTGTATTGGTCAATTAATTGGAAAATCGTTACCCCTGATTCAATAATGATGAACGGAATTGACTGATAAATAATCTTAAAAATTAATGTTTGGGTTGAAACTTCAGTATTTATTTCACCATGTGCCACCAAGTCATTCATTTCACGTTGATGACGCATCCAGGCAATTCCCAAGACAATTACTGCACCAATTGCCCCGATAAAGGCCGCAAAGGTTGATTGGGAAACGGCGCTAACCCAATTACCATTTTGAATCTTCATGATGAAATAAGTAGCCGCCAGCATATAAATAACTCGGAAAAGCTGTTCAACAAATTGCGAAATTGCTGATGGTGCCATCCAGTTATATCCTTGTAAAAATCCTCGGGTAATCGACATCCCTGGGATAATCAAAATAGCCCAAGCTAACGAGCGGATAACCGGAATCATATTTGGATCTCCGTTATCCATTAAACGAGCCCCAAACATCATCACTGTCGTACAAATTACACCCATTGCCATTGCAACGTACATTCCAGAATGATACAGTCGGCGACTAACGCCATACTGGTTTATTCCGTTATAATGCGCGACCATTTTAGAAATTGCAGAAGGAATTCCCGCCGTTGCAATCACTAAAAACATATTATAAATATTGTACCCTTGAGCATATAAGGCATTCGCTTCATTACTGTAAGCTCCTAACCATGTAACCCATGGAATAATGTACAGCGCCCCTAAGATCCGCGAAGTAATACTACCAGCTGTCATCCAAGCTGATCCTGTAATCATTTTTGTTCGCGAATCTTTTTTAACTGCGGTGCTGCTCAAATCATTTACTTTATTTTCTTCCATGATTTGTTGCAATCCTACCTTTTTTATTTTAATCGAGTTTACACAATCTTAATCATTTTATCGTGAATAAAAAGCTGGTGCAATTCGATTTACCGTTTTTAATATTTCTTTAACCTAGTATTGTTCCAAATCAACAGTTACCATTTTAATGATTTGATCTGGATGTTGTTGCTTTAACGTCTCTAATGAGCTTACGGCTGGGGCATCTTCAAAGTGGCCGAGTTTATCATTAAGGGTAATCGCTAAGCCCAATTTAGCAAAATCCATCGCCTCATCCATTGTTTTCCCCTGAGTAAATGCTTCCGGCAAATCTGGAAAATCAACTTGAATTTCATTATCTTTCGGGGTAAAAATTGCTGGATAACTCACTATTTCCATAATTTATATCTCCTCAAATAAAAAGAAGCAGGAAAACATAGATTCCCTGCCCTTTATTAATTTACTATTTTGCAACGATGTTAACGATCTTGTTAGGGACAACAATGACTTTTTTAATATCCTTGCCATCAGTAAACTTCTTAACATGTTCGTTTGCTAAAGCAAGTTGTTGTGCTTCATCGCGGTCAGTATCCTTGGCCATCTTAATCTTAGCCCGTACCTTACCGTTAACCTGAACGATCATTTCAACTTCATCTTCAACTAAAGCTTTTGGATCGTAAGTTGGCCATGGTTGGTAAGTGATTGTATCACTCTCACCAAATTGACTCCAGAGTTCTTCAGCCATGTGCGGCATGATTGGTGCAATCATCTTTACAAAGCCTTTCATGTATTCAACTGGTAAATCATCAACCTTGTAGGCTTCGTTTACAAAGACCATCAATTGAGAAATAGCCGTATTGAAGTGCATCCGTTCGTAGTCTTCGGTAACCTTCTTAACAGTTTGATTGTAAACCTTGGTAAGCTTACCATCATTGAAAGTGGATACCCGGTCACGGAGGTGGTTATTATCATCCATCAACAACCGCCATACACGTTGAACCCACTTATTAGCACCATGAAGTCCTTTTTCATCCCAAGGTACCGATTCTTCAAGTGGTCCCATGAACATTTCGTAAAGACGTAAAGTATCAGCCCCATATTGGTCAACAATGTCATCAGGGTTAACAACATTACCTTTGGACTTCGACATCTTTTCATGGTTTGAACCAAGAATCATCCCCTGGTTAACAAGCTTCATGAATGGTTCTTTAGTTGGTACGAGACCGAGGTCATAAAGAACCTTATGCCAGAATCGAGCATAGAGCAAGTGAAGAACAGCGTGTTCAGCTCCACCAACATAGAGATCAACTGGTGACCAGTAATCCAGGGCTTCTTTTGAGGCAAATTCCTCGTCATTATGAGGATCAGTGTACCGAAGCCAGTACCATGATGAACCAGCCCATTGTGGCATGGTGTTAGTCTCACGAAGACCATGACGACCATTTTCGTCATAAACGTTAACCCAATCTTCAACATTTGCTAATGGACTTTCACCAGTTCCTGATGGTTCAATGTTATCAGTCTTTGGCAATTCAAGTGGAAGTTCATCTTCTGGAACTAATGAGGTTGTCCCATCATCCCAGTGGATAACTGGAATTGGTTCACCCCAGTAACGTTGCCGACTGAAGATCCAGTCACGAAGACGGTAGTTAACCTTCTTGTGCCCAGCATCGTGTTCTTCAAGCCAATCGATCATCTTTTGCTTTGCATCAGCAATGTTTAAACCATCAAGGAAGCCAGAATTAATGTGTTTACCATCGCCATCAAAAGCACCTTCTGAAATATCTGCACCTTCAATAATAGGCTTGATTGGCAAGTTAAACTTAGTAGCAAAGTCATAATCCCGTTGATCACCGGAAGGAACAGCCATTACTGCTCCGGTTCCGTAAGAGGCAAGCACGTAATCACTGATCCAAATTGGCAGTTTTTCACCGTTAACTGGATTAATGACGTAAGAACCAGTAAATACCCCGGTCTTATCCTTATTTAAATCAGTCCGTTCAAGGTCAGACCGCCGTGATGCTTCTTCCTTGTACTTTTCAACTTCCGCCTTGTGTTCTGGCGTCGTCAATTGATCTACTAATTCTTGTTCGGGAGCAAGAACAACATAAGAAGCACCAAAGAGCGTATCTGCCCGCGTCGTAAATACTTCAATCTTAGTATCTTCATCCCCCACAACTGGGAAAAATACTGAAGCACCTTCTGAACGACCGATCCAGTTACGTTGCATTTCCTTAACGCTTTCTGGCCAGTCAACAAGGTCAAGGTCATCAATCAAACGGTCCGCATAAGCAGTAATCTTTAAAACCCATTGACGCATTGGCTTACGGTAGACGGGGTAACCACCACGTTTAGTCTTGCCGTCTTCAACCTCTTCGTTGGCAACAACTGTTCCACCCATAAAATCAGGGGCCCAGTTAACCATAATTTCACTTTCGTAAGCAAGCCCCTTCTTGTAGAGCTGTTCAAAAATCCATTGAGTCCACTTGTAGAACTTAGGATCAGTCGTATTTACTTCGCGGTCCCAGTCATATGAGAACCCAAGTGATTGGATTTGGTCACGGAAATGGTCAATATTTTTGTTCGTAAAGTCCTTAGGGTTGTGGCCGGTCTTTAATGCATATTGTTCGGCTGGTAAACCGAATGCATCCCACCCCATTGGATGTAATACATTAAATCCTTGCATCCGTTTCATCCGTGACATTACATCCGTAGCGGTATAACCTTCTGGGTGACCAACGTGGAGTCCTTGACCAGATGGATATGGGAACATGTCTAGTGCATAGTATTTCTTTTGGTCCTTATTAAGGTCGGCCTTGAAAGTCTCATTCTTCTTCCAAAACTTTTGCCACTTTTTTTCAATCGTCTTATGATCGTAAGCCATATTTTCTACTCCTTATTCTGATTTTGATGATCGTAATAAAAAAGTCCCGTAGAAATCAATCTACGAGACGAAATAACTCCGCGGTACCACCCGTTTTCCATGGAATCCATGGCGCTTAAGACCTTAACGCGGTAAACGTCATTACCTACTAAAATTCAGTAATAATCACATTTAGATGAGTTCGTAAATGACCAGTCTCCTGTTCACACCACCACAGGATCTCTGCTGACCTCGTCAAATACTACTATTTCTATTACGATCAAATATTTAACGCTTATTTTAACAACCACTGTTAATGATTGCAAGTGTGTAACTAAATTATTAGCCTAAAATTTCTTTTAATTCGTCAACTTTATCAAGGTGTTCCCATGGTAAGTCCACATCAGTCCGGCCAAAGTGACCATAAGCAGCAGTTTGCTTGTAAATTGGCCGCTTCAAGTCGAGCATTTCAATAATTCCAGCTGGACGTAAATCAAATGCTTTTCGAACAGCGGCAATTAATTCTTCTTCTGAACGGGTACCAGTACCATAAGTATTAATCATGATTGATACTGGTTCTGCGACACCGATGGCATAAGCAACTTGAATCTCGGCCTTCTTAGCATAACCAGCTGCGACAATGTTTTTAGCAATATAACGCGCAGCATAACTAGCAGAACGGTCAACCTTAGTAGCATCCTTTCCAGAAAAGGCTCCACCACCGTGATGAGCAGCCCCACCATAAGTATCAACAATAATCTTCCGTCCCGTTAAACCGGCATCCCCTTGCGGTCCACCGATTACAAACCGACCTGTTGGATTAATGAAGTACTTAGTTTGGTCATCAAGGTACTCAGCTGGAATGACAGCTTCAATCACTTGTTCTTTAATATCCTTTTTAATTTGATCAAGTGAAACCTCTGGATCATGCTGGGTACTTAAAACAACGGTGTCAACACGTAATGGCTTGTCATTCTCATCGTATTCTACGGTTACTTCGGCCTTTGCATCTGGACGAAGGTAAGAGATAACGCCATCCTTACGTAGTTGAGCAATCTTACGCATTAACTTATGGCTTAAAACCAATGTTAATGGCATATATTCAGGTGTTTCGTCAGTAGCGTAACCAAACATCAATCCTTGGTCACCGGCACCAATCTTATCAAGCGGATCAGCTTCACCTTCACGCGTTTCTAAGGAGTCATCAACCCCTTGCGCAATGTCTGGTGATTGTTCATCAATCGCAGTGATAACAGCACAGTTATCAGCATCGAAACCGTACTTGCCATCTGTATAACCGATCTTACGAATTGTGTCCCGCACAATCTGTTGGATATTAACGTAGGCCTTAGTAGAAACTTCACCAAAGACTAATACTAGTCCAGTAGTAACTGAGGTTTCAACTGCAACCCGTGAATCAGGATCCTTCTTAAGCAATTCATCTAAGATCGCGTCACTGATTTGGTCAGCAATCTTATCTGGATGTCCTTCTGATACTGATTCGGATGTAAATAAATGTCGTTCTGCCATTTTCTAATTCCCCCATATTCTATTGAAACTTTCAAATAGTTTGTAGTTGCGGTTACAAGGCATCTTCACGTTCAGACGTGAATCCTATCGGGAATTGCTTTATAACGAGAATAATCTTAGCATAATTGTTAACCAACAATCAATGTTAATCCAGACATTCTTACTTCAAACGGGCATTGACCATCCCTACCGCTGTCATGAAAGAGTAAATAATTGTCGGACCAACAAATTTAAATCCATCCCTCCGCATTTGCTTAGCTATTTCTTCCGAAGCAGGTGTTTTAGGAGCTAATTCAACATCGGTAGTTAACCCCAAGTCTTGTGGCTGATCATCAACAAAGTGCCACACATAATTATCAAACGTCTTTCCCGTTTTCAGTAATCTTAAAATCACTTGTGCATTATTAATTACTGCTACTATTTTACGACGATTACGAATAATAGTTTCATCCTCACATAATCGATTAATATCTTCATCGGTAAAGGATGCCACTTTTTCAATATTAAAGTTCGCAAATGCCCGATTAAATGCTTCTCGTCGCCGCCAGATTGTTTGCCAAGTTAAACCGGCCTGAAATAATTCTAAAGAAAGCATTGCAAATAACTGCTGGTCATCATGAACTGGAAATCCCCAGTAGTGATCATAATAGTTTTGCATTTCCAGTGTCGAATTTGCCCATTGTGGTCGTTTAAGTGTCATTATTAATACCTCTTTTTTGATTTTAAAATAATAGAATCTTAAGCATAATTGCCGGATGCGATGAAGGGCGGCCGGTAGCCGCTCCTGAATCTTCTAATAGCACATCTTGTGGAATCGAGTCGACAAAATCACTAATTAGTCGCGCAACATGATTCTGTGGTAAATCATAGTTATAGTTTAGTACGAATTCGGTTTGCCCTATGGTATAATTTTGATACATGGAAATCGCTCCCTTTGGTTGTTTTTAGGGGTAATTACATCATATCAGGAACGATTTCCTGTGTACATAAAAACCGGATAATGAATTGTTTGAACAATTCATCATCCGGTTTTTATTTTGGACTAGGAGTTTTTTCCCAGCCTCGGTTTTTATTTTGGACTAGGAGTTTTTTCTCCTCCCTATTTTATATACGAATTTTTGGTTATTTTGTACTTTTTTCTTTATTAGTATTTTTTAGCATAAATGCTAGTATGAGCCCAATCAATTCAGTGATGATCATGCCGATAAATACCAAATGATAGCCGTGAAGGGAAGCAACTTGCGCCGAACTTTCCCGTTGAAGTGCATTTGTAGTAGCAACCGTTAAAATCAGTGTTGAAATAGTAACGCCCGCGGAACCGAGAACTTGCCGGACAGTTGTTATTACGGCTGTTCCGTGGGGGACTAATTCATCAGGTAAGGCATTTGCTCCCAGTGTAACAGCTGGCATCATTACAAAGGCATTGCCACCCTCAATTACCATTGCGCAAAGGATCATTCCCAATAAGCTGAGGTGATTAAGGACGATTAATCCAGCAACCCAGCCAATGATAATCATAAACATTCCTACCAGCATTGTCGGTTTAAACCCAATTTTATCAGCTAATTTTCCTGACAAAGGATTCAGGATACTAAGAAAAGCAGCGCCAGGCACTAGGGCCATCCCAGAAACAAATGGACTAACTTTTAATACTCCCTGATAATAAAGGGGGAAAATAATTGTCGTTACAATTAAGGCAATATATGAAATCGACGTTAAAAGAATTGCTAAATCATAATTAAAAGTCTTCAATACCCGTAATTCCAATAGCGGGTGTTTGAGACGAAGCTGTCGAATACAGAACCAGATAACCGCAATAATACTAACGATAAAGATCCCTGCATTTATTCCCCATGCAGGATTCTTTTTTCCGGTTTGGTCAACAACGTACATAATCCCAATTAATCCAACTAGTAAGATTACTGATAGCCAATCAAGGTTTGTTTCATGCCGTTCCATTACGTCTTGGATCAATCCGCTAGCAGCCATTAAAATAATTATGGAAATAACAAGCATGAAGAGGATAAAAAGGCTCTTCCAGCTAAAGAACTTTAGTACAATTCCTGAAACAATCGGTCCACAGGCAAGGGCGGATCCCATTACCAAACCAGCAATTCCCATTGTTGATCCCCGCTCTTCTTTAGGCGTAATCTCAAGCAAAACGGTTTGATATGATGGAAATAAAACTCCAACAGCAAATGCTTCCATGGCCCGTCCAATCATCATAAACCAGAAGCCATTAATTCCCCAAGATGCGGGGGTTAAAACAATCATCAAGGATCCAATATCAAATAGTCCCAGTGCTCCAATGAACATTGTCTTAAAACTCATATTATTGAGCATCCACGGGCTAATTGGCATGCTGACACACATTACGAGCATAAAACCAGTTGTCAGCCATTGAACGGTTGATGCTGAAATCCCAAAAGCATTCATTAAGGTTGGATAGGCGGTTGACAACGATGATTGACTAATTGACATCGTAAAGGTACCAACTAATAAAGTAAAAATAAACCAAAAGCGACTATATCTTTTTCCATTACGTGCGATACTTTGATCCATATCACTCTCTCCCTCTTTAGAATAATTATTATCTGACTGTTAATTATTATATGTTTTGAATTAGTGAATGTAAATGTTATAATATCATTAGATTATAATTATTTTAAGAAAGGGGACGACATTATGGCAGAAGCAGAATTTGATCGAGCTCTTGATCATCTCCGTGAAAACAAGGTCCGTCTTACTCCCCAACGGAAAACCATCTTAAATTACTTAATCAATCATCATACTCATCCAAGCGTTGAAATGATTTATGATGATCTTAAAGACTCAGTTGCCAATATCAGCATGGCAACTGTATACAATACCCTAAAGCTCTTCGTTGATTACAATCTCGTAATTGAGTTAAAAAATGGTGATGGTAGTACCCACTTTGACTATTTCGGCCATCCGCATTATCATGTCGTCTGCGATAATTGTGGTAAGATTTCTGATGTTTTTGATGAGCATTTTACTGAAATCACGAAAGAATTAACGGTTATGACTCATGAAAAGACTGGCTACCTAGTTACAGGAAATAACATCGAAGTCCATGGCATTTGTCCCGAGTGTCAACGTAAATTACATTTGAATCGTTAGTAAAAAATTCCCCGAGTTTTCGGGGAATTTTTTATGCTTTCTTTTGTGTTAATGAAGCAACGGCAAGAATTGCAAACCAAGCTAAAGTTAGTATAAGCGCAATTAAAGTTTGTTTCTCCATACATAAAACAATTAGCACAATAAAAAGAAAAACTAAAATAACATAGTCAGTAAAAGGTGCGCCTGGCATCTTAAAAGTCCTTGATTGCGGATGCTGACGAATATATTTTAAATGCGCCAAGATGATAGCAGCCCACACAAAGAGAAAACTCGTGGTAGCAATACTGGAAACAAAAGTAAAAACTCCTTCTGGTATTACTAAGTTTAAGATAGCGGCAATTCCAATAACAACTGCAGAAATAATAACCGCTGTTGCAGGCACCGACCGTTTAGATAAGCGACTAATCTTACGGATAACAGGCCGGTGAGCAGTAGAGGTTAACTCAGCCAGCATCCGACCAGTTGTATATAGAGAACTGTTACAAGCAGAAGCCGCAGCAGTAATTACTACAAAATTAACGATACTAGCAGCCCCCGGAAGACCGATGTCGCGAAAAACAAGGACAAATGGACTATTGCTTGGTGAAAGTTTACTCCACGGATAAATGCACATAATGACAGCCAAAGCACCGATATAAAAAAGCATAATTCGAACGGGAATGCCATTAATCGCCTTAGGAATAACAACTTTAGGTTTTTCTGCCTCAGCGGCTGTCACCCCTACCATTTCAATTCCAACAAAGGCAAATACTACCATTTGAAAAGAAAGCATGAAGCCCTTTGTCCCGGTAGCAAAAAAGCCCCCATCATTAACTAAATTAGCAGGAGTAGCGAGATAGCCGCTTGCCGAATGAAAATGAAGTAAAACTAAAATGACACCAACAGCAATTAAAATAACAATTGCCAAAATTTTAATAAGGGCAAACCAAAATTCGAGCTCACCAAACGTACTAACAGTCATTAGATTTAATCCCAGTAAAATTAGCAGAGTTACTAATCCAGGTAACCATTGCGGAACTTGAGGAAACCATAGTTGAAAATATAAGCCAATGGCGGTAACTTCGGCCATTGCCAATGCTAGCCAACACACCCAATAAGCCCAGCCCATTACAAAACTCACGCGATTACCAAGATAATCACGAATCGCATCCATAAACGAATGATAATGTAAGTCGGAAAGAAGCAACTCTCCCAGGGCCCGCATAATTCCAAAACAAATAATCCCAGTAATTAAATATGCTAAAAGGATTGCTGGACCAGCAGCGTGAATTGCCTTTCCCGATCCGAGAAATAATCCCGTCCCAATTGTTCCACCAAGTGCCATTAATTGAATATGACGACTTTTAAGTTTACGTGTAAATTCTTGTTTTTCTGCCATGATCCTCTCTCTTCCTCAATAATTGAAGTTTTATTAATCCTAGTTAGGTTTACTAGTCATTACTAAAAAAATCAACTATGATATATAACATTGAAAACTTATTGTATACCATTTTTCGTAGAAGGAGAAATCACATTGCATGCATTAGTTCACTGGATCCCATTTTTTATTTATTTCTTTGCAGGATCTGTTCTCGTCACTCATAATCACCTTTGGGAAAAATTCCCTAACTTCGGCCAGCACATTACAATTGCAACCTTTTTTATCTACTTAACTGCAATCGACTGGCTCTGCTTAACTCCTTCAATGTTTAATTTTAGTTCTGCTAATAAACTTTTATTTTACTTTCATAGCGTACCATTTAATATCATCCCCCTCCAAGGACTCAGCCAAGAATTCTTCTTAAACATTGTGATGACTTTGCCGCTAGGAGTTTATCTTTATTTAATTAATCACCAAATGCCCTTCAGTCGTGCTATTCTCTACGGCTTTTTCTTCAGCTTATTTATCGAGTGTAACCAATTTGTTTGCGACCTTCTTTTCCATATTGGAAGGGTTGCCGATGTGGATGATTTGATTAGCAATACCATCGGAACTACAATTGGTTTTGCAGTAATGATCATACTTGATCAAACGATTTTTCATCAAGTTATTAAACAATTTATGCTAGTGGGTGGAAAATCTGATAAACTGAATAACTGAGGTGGTAAAAGATGATTACAAATGAACAAAGAGCGCACGATATTGCTCTTACCTTACTACAATCACGAGCAAAAGATCTAAAGCCAATCGAAGCGTATCATGAATATGTTAATTCATTATTACCAATCTTAAAGGAGATTGATAAGGACTTTCCCAACGGTATTAAAGAGCACCTTTAATTTCCCGGGAAATTACGACAAAAGCCGGAAGAAAAAACTTTTTTCCGGCTTTTACTATTTCAACTTATATATTGTCATAACTACTTTGTTGAGATTTCCTTTCTTCTTGTTTTATCAACCTATTTGAACTATGATATTAATGATTTTATTTTTAGGGAGGTTTTTCAATGTTTGAAGAAACTAAAAAGGGCTTTGACTGGTTTAGCCTAATTGTTGGAGTCTTATTTATCATTGCCGGAATTGCATCATTCACGCGGCCAGATAAAACCCTTCACTTCTTAGCCATTGTTGCCGGAATTGCTTTTATTTTCCGCGGAATTTATGAATTATGGTTCCGTCAACGAATCGGTCGAATCTTAGGAGAATCCTCAGGTTGGTTAATTTTTTCTGCAATTTTAGATATCATTTTAGGAATTATTTTTCTTTTCCAACCAAGCTTTGGGGTACTCTTCATTGCTATCATCTTCGCTATCTGGTTTATCCTTGACTCTATCACTGAGTTGATCAGTGCTAAGTTTTTCAAGGAATTCCATCGCGGATACTACTGGTTCATTATAATTCTGGCAATTTTGAGCTTGGTCTTAGGAGTTATTCTTTTATTTAGCCCATTACTTTCCGCTATTACAGTGGTATGGTTAGTTTCAACATTCTTGATTGTTTTCGGAATCATGAAACTTATTCAAGCATTTTAACATATACCTTATATTAAAAGAGATCAGTTTTGCTGATCTCTTTTAATTTTACGAATATTTTGAATTATAAGCCTTGTTCCATCATCAAATATTAAGTGGTGAGCATGGTGATCAATTCGTTTTAATTGCCCCGTGTATTCTTCATAAAAACCAGTCTTACCATTAAAGAATTCAACTTTTATTAGCGGATGTGATCGGCCCCGTTCAATCATGGCAAGTTGGACTCTAATTCGATGCCTCATCTCAGCTGTGGGATAAGTTTTATGACCATACTTTTCCCCTACCTTTGCTAATAATTGATGGTAGCCGGTCAAGGCCGCAAAAGGAGAAAACTGCGCAGCGCGATCTTCGGTGGTCATTGGCGTATGAGCTTGAGAAACATGCCGAGGGGTATTGATGATATCACGATACTTTGAGGTATCACTAAACAAGCTTTTTTCTATTTTCAACAAATCTTCATTTTCCATTATGCTTGGTGCCCTCCAATCTGATTATTTCTTTCCAAAAGAGTAGCACCTTTTTTCAAATCCGCCGCTCGAATAATGGCGTTTTTACCGTACTCATTTTGCAAATCAAGGACAAGCCTTTGTAGTTTTTGATCTTTTTCTTGAACCTTGGAACGACTCTTATGTTTTTTCGTTGAGTCCGTAAATAAATCTAACTGCTCATTATAATTCGCCAATCGGGCAAGTCGTGGTGAAAGAAGGTTGTTCGCTATTACCGTAATTTTACGAGCTGTCAATCGCCGATCAAGGTCAGAATCACATAACTTCATAAATGCCTCCATCAATTCTGTCCCAGATGAAGTCGGTAAGGAAAGATTAGCTTTTCCGTGCATTGGCTTTGGCGCCTGGCGTCCATAGAAGTCTGTCACTAATGGTCCTTGGTAATCCTCCGATATATTAGAAACATCATAGGCGACCCTTAAAGCTACTTGATCAGTTACTAAGTTTTGCTTGGTTAACTGGAGAGCTAATGAATTAACCATCTCTTGAATCACTAACCGGGTTTCTGTAAAGTTATAAGGTCGAGGCAACACCTGCCCAGAATACACCCCATGATCTGATGAATGATAATTTTTGATATCTTTAATGGTGGCTGACTCATATCCCCACGCATGGTCAATAATGATTTCCGCATTTTTTCCAAATTCGCGGTATAATACTTCTTCATTCATTGGATCAGATAACTTTCCCAAAGAACAACGAGCAATATCTCCCATTGTATGAAGACCTAGCTTTTTTAGTCGTCGTGCATATCCAGGGCCAATTCGCCAAAAGTCTGTTAGTGGCTGATGCGCCCAAAGGTAACGGCGGAAAGTATGTTCATTCATCTGTGCAATCCGGACCCCGTCTTCATCCCCTGGAATCCGTTTAGCTACTATATCCATCGCTACTTTCGCTAAGAAAAGATTGGTCCCAATTCCTGCAGTTGCAGTAATCTGGGTCTCTGCTTTGATCGTTTGGATGATTTCCTTAGCTAAAGAACGGGCACTAACATGATATTCATTAAGATAATCAGTAATATCCATCATTACCTCATCAATAGAATAAACGTGGATCTTTTCTGGTGGTAAATAGCGTAAATAAATTTCATAGATGGCGACACTTTTTTCAAGATAAAAATTCATTCGTGGGCGCGCGATCTTATAACCAATTTTAAGTTCTGGTGATTTTAATAGTTCATCCCGGTAAATTGAAACAACTGGTGATAATCGCTGGTGAGACATTTCTTTGGCACGACGATTATTCAAGTACGCTACCCGTTGTTCCACCTCATACAATCGCGGACGACCAGAAACGCCAAACTTTTTTAAAGCTGGTGAGACGGCGAGACAAATAGTCTTACTAGTTCGCGATTCATCGGCAACTACGAGGTTAGCGTTTAAAGGATCGAGCCCACACTCAGTACATTCGACCGAAGCATAGAATGATTTTAAATCGATTGCCATATATGTTCGCCCCATCATAAGAATACCTCCATCGCTTCAATAAATACTATTATATCTTCAATCAAACATATGTTCAAGAAACGAATGAAAAATAAAGGGTTGCAGAAAGTAATTTTCCACAACTCTTTACTCAGCTTAATTTAATTATTCAATATCAATATGGTTTTCGTCGTCATCCGTCTCATCCATCTTAGGAAGAGTAATTGTCAAAACACCATTCTTATATTGAGCCTTGATATCCTTCTTATTTACATCCGGCAAACGATATTGCCGACTCATTTGGCCATACCGACGCTCAGAATGCAAAACATTGCCATCCTTGTCACCATCATCATCAAAAGTGTCCCGATGACCAGTAACTGTCAAAATATCATTAGCATAATTAATGTGAATATCCTTCTTATCAAATCCAGGCATGTCAATCTTTACGGTATAATTCTTGTCATCTTCTGTAACATCTGTCTTCATGTGATCAGCCACCGGAGTTAGGTTAGAGAAGAAATCATCGTTCATCCAGTTACGCATGTTCATCAAACTATCAAATAAATTATTACGGTTTTGTAATTCATTAGCCATAAAGAATGCTTCCTTTCTTTCTTATTCATTGTCTATGTTAAACGCTTTCAGCTAAAATGCAATTAATATGCTAGGGACCATTGACTAAAAAGAATATAATAGAAGTAGGAAAATTGAAAGGAGCCGTGCAAGATGAAAAAAGTCACAATCAATAATGTTTCAATGCCCGCAATTGGAATCGGAACATGGAATATAGGAAATTCCCTCGTCAACCGGTCCACAGAAATTAAAGCAATTCAAACTGCAATTGACGCTGGCGCACAAGCTATTGATACTGCGGAAATGTATGGCGATGGTCGTTCTGAAGCGCTTGTCGCTGAGGCCATCAAACCATATAACCGGGAAAAGCTATTCTTAATTGATAAAGTTCTTCCTTCAAATGCCAGCAAAACAAAACTTGAGCATAGTTTAGGCCAAAGCTTAGAAGCCGTAGGAACAGACTATTTTGACCTTTACCTTTTGCACTGGCGGGGTGGGATCCCGTTGGCAGAAACAGTCAATGAATTAGAACGAGTTAAAAAGGCAGGAAAAATTAAGGCATGGGGGGTCTCAAACTTCGATGTCAGTGATCTTGAAGAATTATGGCGCCTAAAAAATGGCACTAATTGCGTCGCTAATGAGGATCTCTATAATCTCGATAGTCGGGGAATTGAATTTGACCTTCTTCCCTTAATGAAACAACATCAGCTCCCATTAATAGCTTATTCCCCGCTTGCACAGGGTGACAGCCTATCTGGAAAGTTAACCGATAATTCGCTACTAAAAGAAATTGCCGCAAATCACCATGCAACTGTCAGCCAGATTATGCTTGCGTGGGTTTTAAGAATTGGAAATGTCCTTGCCATTCCAAAGAGCAGCAGTCCAAAACATGCTGAAGAAAATGTTGCAGCTGGTAATATTGAACTAAGTGATGATGAGTTACTTGCTTTACAAAAAGAATTCCCATCACCAACTAAAAAAGAGCCCCTCGCAGTAATTTAAGAGTTGTAATGGGATGTAATAAAGCTAAAAAGCAAACTACAATTTTGCATTTCACAAAGTTGCAGTTCGCTTTTTCATATATGAGGAAAACTAATAATTAATTTTCTTGATTAGCCTTTACCGGGTGATAGCGATGAAGACGTTGAGATCCTACATCAATTTCTGCTGGATTACCTTTGTGACCCGGCTTAATTTCAACAAGGCCTAACTTAATAGCCCCCACAGGACAAACAAGTGCACAAAGTTGACAACCGACACACTTACTCTTATCAAAGACTGGTTGCCGTTTTTCATCATCCCAAGTTAAAGCTTGGTGGGCACCATCTTGGCATGAGATAAAGCAACGACCACAACCGATACACTTATCCCAATCGATCTTAGGATAAACCTTGTAATTTCGGTCAAGTTGGTTAGTAGGAATAATATTCTTATTAGCTAAGCCGACAAGATCTTGAAGGTGATCTACATGTTGTTCTTCCATGTAATGCATTAAACCATTAGTAAGGTCATCAATGATCCGATAACCATATTCCATGATCGCAGTTGTAACTTGAAGAGTGGTAGCACCTAAAAGAATAAATTCAGCAGCATCTTCCCAGGTCTCAATTCCCCCAATCCCAGAAATCGGTAGTTGTTCAAGGCCGGCTGCTGACCGTAATTGTTGTAAGAAACGTAAAGCAATTGGCTTAACAGCTTTCCCAGATAATCCAGAAACAGAAGATTTACCATCAATATTTGGTAAGCCAACTTTCTTCTTTAGATCAACATCAACAATTGATTTAACCGTATTGATTGCGGAAAAGCCATCTGCCCCTCCTTCTAGACATGCCTTTACAACTGGAACCATCGTCGTAATATTTGGTGTCATCTTCGCAAGGACTGGAAGGCTAGTCCCACGTTTAACAGCTTCACAATTCTTCTTACATAATTCTGGATTAGTTCCCACATCAGAACCCATGGTATGAGAAGTCATCTGCGGACAAGAGAAGTTTAGTTCAATCATATCAGCTCCAGTCTCAGTTACTAACTTGGCCAGGTTGGTCCAATCTTCCAAGGTTTCACCCATGATTGATGCGATCAAGACCTTATTGGGGTATTCTTCTTTTAACCGTCGCATATCAGCCAAATCTTGTTCCAAGGGGTGTTCTGATAATTGTTCCATATTCTTAAAGGCAACAAAATGCATGTCTTCCTTGGCTAATTCATCGAACCGGGGAGAAACTTCATCAATCTTAAAGTGTGTTGGTGATAAAGTCTTATATACGATACCGCCCCAACCAGCGTCATATGCATTCTTACACATTTCGTAACAGTTCCCAACAGGTGAGGACGACAAGCAAAATGGATTTTCAAAATGAACGCCTAAAAAGTCTACAGATAAATCTTTTTTAATCATTTTCTTGTCCTCCTAACAACCGGTCTATTTCTTCGGCTACTTCTTTTCCTTTCTGTACTGCTACCACAACGGTTTTATCTCCGGCAACAATATCACCAGTCGCAAAGACTTTAGGATCCTTTGTCCGGAATCGTGGTTCACGGAATGGAATTTCATTATGCTGTAAGTCAATGTCTAGTCCTTCTGCATTCGCTTTTTGACCAACTGCTAAAATGATCTTATCAGCAGTAATAGTTAATTCACTCTTAATCTTCCGGTGAGTAAAGGTAGCACGATTCTGATGAACTTCTTTTGGAACGTAACCATCAACAATTGTTACACCAGCTTCTTGAGCACCGGCAAGTTCTTTTTTAGAAGCTTTGAATTCATCAAACTGCTCATAAATAACATCGGTGACATAAGGGACGTTAAGCTTCTTTAAGGTTGTTACAACATCCATTGCAACATCCCCACCACCAATAACAAGGACATTTTGCGGAAGATCTTCTAAATTGCCCTTACTTTCTTTTGCCCGGGCTAGGAATGAGATTGCTGATTCGGTACAGATATTGTGTTCAAACATTGGCAGCATCTTTGCTTCACTTGTCCCAATAGCAACAATCACTGCATTGTAACGAGCTTTAAGATCATCCATTGAAATATCTTTTCCAACAGTTGTGTTATAGATAATGTGCGCACCAAGGTCGACAATTCGTTGAACTTCATAATCCACAATTTCTTCCGGCAACCGATACTCAGGAATGCCGTAGGTCAAGTAACCGCCAGCCTTAGCAGCTTTTTCATAGATATCAACTGCATAGCCTTTTTCGCGGAGAGTCGTAGCTGCCTGTAAACCTGATGGGCCACTACCAATGATAGCAATACTCATCCCGTTTGGTTTACCGGCTTTAAGGATCTTCATATTCATCTTTCGTTCCATATCAGTGACATACCGTTGAATCCCACCGATATCAATTGGTCCGTCGATTTTAGCCCGGGTACATGCCTTTTCACAGTAACGCTCAGTTGGACAAACACGCGCACAGATTGATCCTAGCGCATTGTTTTCCCGAATCGTTTCAGCTGCCCCTTTGACATTACGAAAAAGAACGCTTCGAATAAATTTGGCCGGATTAGTATGTGCTGGACAGGCTTGTGAACATGGTGCATCATGACATAATAAACATCGTGCAGCTTCCTGCATTACGGTTGTCATCGTGTAACCTTTCGACTCTGTTTCATACTTTGAAGTCATTAGACGCCCTCCTCTAAGTTGTGACTCTTTGACAATTTTGTGATAAACGTAACTTTATATATAAATAATATTATATAAACGTTTTCAATATAAGTAGGCGATCCCCTTAATATATTGACCTTTTTATTCTTAAAGTTGATATTCTCGTATATACAATATGAATATTTTTATTTAACATCCACAATAGTTTTTGTATCAAAAATCACAAAAAGAGTCTTATTACTTAATGAAAAATCAAATTCCTTGTACAATTATTACAGAGACATGGTTTGGTTAAATTGAAAGAAGGATTAACATGAAATTTATTTCTTGGAGTGTCAATGGCCTGAAGTCAGCTATTAACCATGGATTTGTCGAAGATTTTAAGCGCCAAGATGCTGACTTCTTCTGTCTACAACGTACACGATTGGATAAAGGCGAAGAACCGATTCAAATTCCTAATTATTACCAATACTGGAATTATGCAGAAAAGAAGGGTTATTCTGGTACCGCCATTTTCACTAAATATAAGCCAGAAAACGTTATATACGGAATGAATAATTCAATTTTTGATAAAGAAGGGCGACTAATCACGCTCGAATATCCAAACTTCTATTTGATTGATGTATACGTCCCAGTTTCAGGTGAAAAGCTGCAACATCTTGATTATCGTCTCGACTGGGATCGTGCTTTTCTTGATTATGTTATTAATTTACAAAGTAGTAAGCCAGTAATCATTGGCGGTGATATGAGCATTGCCTATCAACCAATTGACTTAGCAGAGCCAACAGAAAATCATCATAAAGCCGGCTTTACAAAACAAGAACGAGCTGATTTTGGTAAATTACTTAATGCTGGCTTGACGGATACTTTCCGTTATCTCCATCCTAATTTGCATGGTGCATATACCTGGTGGAGCTATCGGTATGACGCACGGGAACGAAATGTAGGTTGGCGTCTCGACTACTTCTTAGTTTCTGATGTATGGAAAGAACGAATTGAAGAAGCCAAGATTCTTTCAGATGTTAAAGGCTCAAGTCACTGTCCAATTGAACTTGTTGCGAATGTTGAATTATAGGAAAACCAAGCTGAATTTTATAATATTTAAACGAAACGAGGTTGGAAAAACTAAAATTTTTCCAACCTCGTTTTATCGTATGTTTGAAATTTGTTGATTATCTATTTTATTAAATCTTATTTTAGTACCAACCGTGTGATTGCCAGAATGATTGAGCAGCACTCCAGGAACCGTAACGACTAGCTACGTATTGATCAGCTACTCGTTCTTGGTTAGCTTCTGAGTAGTCACCATTTAAGTATGATGCTGACAATTGGTACTTACCAATGTATTGACCATTCCGTGCACTGTAGCTACCACCTGATTCGCGAGCTGCGATCCAAGCCTTGGCAGCAGCATCATTTCCAGCTACATTTGAGTTATAGCCAGTTGATGCTTGAGCACTAGATTGTTGTTGTACATTTTGTGTTTGTGGAGTTTGTACTTGTTGTTGAGCAACTGGTGCTTCTTGGTTTGATTGTACTTGTTGGTTTTGTTGTGCTTGATTTTCAGCAGGTGTAGCTTGTGTATCTGCTTGTGGTGCAACATTTGCGGCTGGTAAAGTAGCAACTTCTTCTTGAGTAGCTGGTGCAACTTCACCATCATCCTTGATTACTAATTGTTGACCAACGTAAATCAAGTTCTTATCAGCAATATTATTGTTGTTTGCTAATGTATCTACAAAAGTTAGATCGTGACCTAATTTGTAAGAAATCCCAGAAAGGGTGTCACCTGCTTGCACCGTGTAAATACTGTCGGCGTTTGCAGTCGTTGCAGTAGCTACTGTTCCTAATGCAACTGCACCAGTAATCGCTGCTGTAATCTTGGCTACTTTCTTAGATAACTTCATTATAAATTCAATCCATCCTTTTCTCTTAATTAATCAAATAACTCATTTCAACGATAACTACTATACAGGATTAGGGTTACAAGCGGGTTACTAGGACTTATCAAATTTCGTTATTTCTGTAATTTTTTGTAACAAACGTTCGCTGATTTTTTTATAGTCGCTTAAACGTTGATTTAATCGCTTTTGAGTAACTTGTAAAATTATAACTAGAATTATCTCATGTAAAAATTATTCAAAAAAACTGCTCATTTTTTCTTGACGACACAAAAATCGCCCTGTAACGGACTGTTTGTTACAGGGCGATGACAAAATTGTCTTAATCGTAATCTTAATTATTCATCAAAACATCAAGCAATTCTTGAGCTGATTCTTTCAAAGCATCCTTTGACTTGTCATTACCAAGGTGAGTAAAGATTTCTCCAACGTATACATCTTGGTCAAATAGCTTTGTAAAGACCTTGTCAATAATCGGCTTAGTTAATTCTGGTTCTTGAACTGGGCCAAATGGGTTAGCAAAGAATGTCTTGCTCATTCCAACTTCATCAGTTGTTCCAAGGGCCTTCCGTTGTCCAGCAATAAATACTTTTTCTGCCTCTTCCTTTGTATCAAAACGATGAATACCAACTTCATCACTGTAATTGTTAGCGTATAGCCACATATCAATATGGTGATGTTTGATTACGTTTTCGTAGGTATCAGCAGGAATAATAACCCGGGCATTCTTTTGTTCAGGATTAAGGTAAACACCACGGTCCATGTTATTGAAGGCCACGGCACTACTTAAATCATCAAGACGAACAAAGGCACCAGTTTCTGTTCCTTGAGCATATACCCCTGGTTCACCATCAGTAAGGGTAAAGCTTCCCATGTCATCAAAGATTGTCTCCATGCTGACAATCTTATCGTCAGCTAATTCTTGCAATGCTTCAATTGATTCTGACTTTCCGGCACCTGAATCACCGAAGAAAACAACATTCTTTTCTTTACCATTAGTAAATTTAATCTTCAACATGGACCCGTGAATTGGCAGGCGACCATTGTAAATTTGATGAAGGTTATGGAGCGTCAAGCACATCTTCTTCATGTAACCAAAGTAAGTAGTCTTATCTGCGTAAGGTACTTCACCAACCCACAAATCATTCTTTTCGTCACGATAGTAATGAGAAACCATGCCTTCTGTTTCTTTTAGACCGAAAAGAAGGATCATATCAGGTTTTTGCCCCTTAATCTCATCAGGGGATGCAATTTCAAATAAGTTTGAAAGCGCGATTCCGTTTACCAAGTAATCAACATTGAAGTAAATAAAGGCTAAACTTTCACCAATCTTTGCTGGGTAACAATACCACTTACCACGTTCACCACGGAAACGTTCGATCGGGTTATCTTTTACTTCAGAAAAGACCCCTTCCCGTTTGTTACTCTTAGTGTGCATCATCATTGGTGGACGAAGCATCACGGTATTAATAAAATCAATATCCTTTAATTCTTCATAACCAGCTGGAATTTTCCAATCTTGTTGTTGAACTAAGATTGTTGCGTTAGTTGCCGCATTAACTTGTCGATAAGTCCGGTTTTCAAAACCTTGGAGCTTTTCTTCGAGGATCCGGTATGCTTTACGCACTAAGTCGTTGAATTGAGTATCAATAGTCCGGAACTCGTTACCGATAATCTTATTATCACTAAGATTAATTACCGATACCCGTAATAGTGAACGATAGTATGAGTATAATTTTTCAACACTCTCAAGAATATCTTTAGGGTCATATTCATCAAATGCACTATCATCATCAAAAAGAACTTTCTTTAAGATATCAACAAACTTGTTAACAGTGGCATTATCAAAAGCATCATCATCATTATCAGGGTTACGTGAAGCTAAATATAAACGGACAATTTCCTTTACTTCATCACTATTAATTAATGAAGGAATATCAGTAAAGTAATTTTGACTATAGTTTAACGTTGCAACACCGCGGTCAGGATTTACATATAATGATTTTGTATCAATAATCTGACTCTCTTTTGACATGGATCTCATCCTTTCATCACTTGAATAACTCTATTATAATATATTTTTTAAGATTAGGATGAAAATAATATTAACTTTTTTTCATTTTACAAAAAAATAGGAAATTATCCCTTTATTGAGACAATTTCCTACTTTAACAATTAATTATTAAATTTTAGTACCAACCATGTGATTGCCAGAATGATTGAGCAGCACTCCATGAACCGTAACGGTTAGCTACGTATTGATCAGCTACTCGTTCTTGGTTAGCTTCTGAGTAGTCACCATTTAAGTATGATGCTGATAATTGGTACTTACCAACGTATTGACCGTTACGAGCACTGTAGCTACCGCCTGATTCGCGAGCTGCGATCCAAGCCTTAGCAGCAGCATCATTACCACTAACATTTGAGCTGTAGTTTGAACTAGTAGCTTGTGCTTGTACTGGTGCACTGTAGCTTTGTTGTGCAGCAGCTGAAACAGTTGATTGTTGTGGAGCTACTGATTGAACTGGTGCTTGTTGTTGAACCGGTGCTTGAGATTGTACTTGGCTTGTTGCTACAGGAGCCTGACTAGCAACCACCGGAGCTTGGCTAGGTTGTTGACTTTCAACACTAGCTGATGCTGGAACTTGAGATGCTTCAGGTAAAGTAGCAGCTTGTTGAGCAGTTGCTTGAGTTACCTCACCGTCATCTTTAATTACTAACTTTTGACCAACATAAATTAAGTTCTTATTGGCAATTTGATTAGTTGAAGCTAAAGAGTCAACATAAGTTAAGTCATGGCCTAACTTATAGGAAATACTTGATAAGGTATCACCACTTTGCACCGTGTAAACAGAATCAGCATTAGCAGTAGTTGCAGTAGCGAATGTTCCCAAGGCAACAGCACCTGCAACGGCAGCAGTGATTTTCGCGATGTTTTTAGTTAACTTCATAAAGAAAAATCCCATCCTTTTCATAAAATACTTTTTTATTAATTAGTTATTTATTAGTTTAATTTAGTTTAAGTTGTTGAGTCCTCATATCTCTCAACACCTATTACTATACTCCCTCAAAATTACATGCGGATTACTCCGAAATATCAATTCAGTTGTTTTTCGTAATACTTTGTAATAAAAATTTTAATAGTCTGTCAAGCAAATCAACCTCGGCCACGTCCTGATAGTAACTTAGGTTTGGTTAACTTTTTCCCAGAATTAGCCAAAATTTGTAACATAATAATAAATAAGTCGCTGAATTTTTCTTATAAAGAAGAATTTCAACGACCTATTTTTCGTTATTAATGTTTTATTGTAACATTGCTGTAATTAACTTTAGCCCTATTCAACAGTCATTATTTGTTTTAGCCAACGCTCACTACTAGCTAATTCTTTTAATGGATGGATATCTTCGTTAATTGGCAGTCGTTCGCCGGCTTTTACTTTAAAAGGTGCGCCAGTGACCATTTCTAAATCCCGATATTGGGTAAGAGTGGCAGAAGTTCCCTTACCAAAACCATCAACCATTGCGGTTAACCGCTGCGTTCCACTTAATGCAATTGTGGGGGCCCACTGAGTATTTTGACCATCCAGAAAACTATAAAGATCAACAGTAGCTTTAGTTTGAACTTGACTCGCTACTTCAAACTGCAGCGTTGAACCATGGGCTTGGTATGCATGGATTGCCCGATAGATATTTTTACTAGTTGAGCGGTTTGCCTGCCGGTACGTAACATGCGCGTTAGCTCCGACTAAAATCTCCGTCCCTTCATATGATGGTAATAACGTATCATTAACCATCCGTTCTTCAATTACTGCGTTAGCCCCCGCGCTGATGACAATAATATTGTGAGTGTTCGCAGAGTTAAGGTGGGGACTAAAGACAACTGGACGCTCCTGAGTAATTTGTGGACGCAAATATATAAACTGTCCACAATCAATATTTGCAAGGTGCATGGCCGCTAACTGGCTATCCTGCCAAAAGATGGCCTTCTCCATTAAATTTTCTTGTAATAGTGTTGAGTATTCATTAACCGCTTGTTCAAGAGGCATCGCTGTTAGGCTGTCTTCCTGTAAAGAAAGCCAACCCCTACTTACACCAGTTGTTCTCTTTTGCCAGTGATCTACCCATTCTTCTTGACCAGGTAAAGTCGAGAACCGTGATTGCAGCAGAACTGCTAGTTGACGTTTTTTCTCTAACCATGCTGGCTCTTTCTTCCAAATTTTTGCCATCATTTTCTCCTCTAATGAACAAGCTTATCCCAAATAACCACTTTCCCCGTTTGAAGAGATTGCGGAACATCAATAATTCGTTGGTTAGAACTCCCTCTAAACTGAAGGGTAAGATCCTTTTTAGCCAGCAAGAATCGACCATCGACTAGAATATCGAGGTAGTGTAGAAGTTCAAGTTTATCGCTCGACTCCTTCATTAATTCTTCCCAAGTATAGCCAGACCAAGACCAAATATCCTTTTCGTGACCGAATTCTTTACGAACCCGTTTAACTAACTTCAGACAAACCTGAGTATTAAGGAATGGTTCGCCACCCAATAAAGTCAATCCTTGAACATAACTCTGCGAAAGGTCTTCGATAATCTGGTCTTCTAAATCCTGGGTATATGGCTGTCCATAATGAAAATTCTGCGCCGCCTTGTTATAGCATCCGGGGCAGTTAAAAAGGCATCCACTAACATATAAACTACACCGGACCCCTTCCCCGTCAACAAAATTGAAGGGCTTATAGTCTGCAATATATTGTAATGAATGATCTTTTGCTAACCACTCTTGCGGCTTAGGATTGCGGGGTAATCGTGTTTCTGCCATTTCTTTTTCCTCCTATATAATAAAAGGCCGGTAGCTTTGTGGGCGACTGGCCTTTTGATAATTAATTAAATTTGATCACCAGTAATATGAGCATGGGCTTTATTATCCATTTGCCGCTGCTGCTCAAATTCAGCTGCATTCTTGATCATGCCAGCATTCATATGTTTAACCCGGTGAATAATTTCCTCATGCCGTCCATGAACCATTGGCCGCTGCTGAGGATTACCAAGATAACCACATGTCCGCTTAACAACATCACAAGTTGCTGGGTCATGGTTTCCACACTGCGGACACTTAAAACCGCGAGCAGTTGCTTCAAATTCACCTTTGAATCCGCACTTAAAACACTGATCAATTGAAGTATTCGTTCCAAGATAGCCAACATGATCATATGCCCAGTCCCACACTGCTTCTAAGGCTTTTGGATTTTGGCGTAAGTTAGGATATTCGCAATAATGAATAAAACCACCAGCCGCGTACTTAGGAAAAGCCTCTTCAAATGATAACTTTTCAAATGGTGTCGGATGTTTACGAACATCATAGTGGAAACTATTTGTGTAGTATTCCTTATCCGTTACATCTTCAACCCGACCAAACTTCTTCAAATCATCTTGGCAGAATGTATCTGTTAACGATTCAGCAGGAGTGGAATAGAGACTAAAATGGTATCCTTCTTCTTTTTCCCATTCAGCACATAAATCATGCATTGCCTTAGTAATTGCAATCGCAAAGTCATGCGCTTCTTTATTATGCTCCCAATTTGACCCATAGAAAGTCGTACATACTTCATATAAACCAATATAACCTAGTGAAACGGTCGCCCGACTATTCTTAAAGACTTCATCGACACTATCAGTCTTCTTTAGCCGTTTGCCAAATGCTCCATACATATACAGGAGGGGAGCATTTTCAGGTTTAGCTTCTTTAGTACGCTTAATCCGGTAATCCAAGGCAATCTTGCAAATATTCATCTTCTCTTGAAAGATTTCCCAGAATAGTTGCTTATCGCCATGAGCCTCCAGGGCAATCCGTGGCAAGTTGACTGTCACTACTCCTAAATTCATCCGGCCTGAGTTTACTTCTTTACCAGTTTCTGGATCTGTCCATCCCTGTAAGAACGAACGGCAACCCATTGGTGTCTTAAAGCTCCCCGTTAGTTCCTTAATCTTGTCATACATCAAAAGATCTGGATACATCCGCTTTGTTGAACATTCAAGCGCTAGTTGCTTGATATCATAATTAGGATCTTCAGGGTCAAGATTTAAGCCCCGTTTAATAGTAAAAGTTAATTTAGGAAAAATGGCTGTACGATGTTCCTTCCCAAGGCCCTTAATCCGGATCTTCAAAATGGCTTTTTGGATCTCCC
The DNA here is from genome assembly GCF_000016825.1 of Limosilactobacillus reuteri subsp. reuteri. Lineage (NCBI taxonomy): Bacteria > Bacillati > Bacillota > Bacilli > Lactobacillales > Lactobacillaceae > Limosilactobacillus > Limosilactobacillus reuteri. Next base: position 1,365,288 of record NC_009513.1, read on the forward strand.
GGGCAATCCAACTTGTCCCTAAACCAAAGTTAATGGTCGTAAATGGAGTTTGACCTTGGCTAGAATAAAGGGTATTAATCTCGTATTCTAAAGCCTGCATTGCATCGTAAATATCCTTTTTTGTCTTCTCACGAGCAAATTCTTCTCGTTTCTCTGGTACTATCCACTCTTCAGCATCCTTCATATGCTTTTCGTAATTTAGCTTTGCATATGGTTCTAATAATTGATCAATCCGATTAGCAGAACATCCCCCATATTGCAGAGACGCCACGTTAGCAATAATCTGCGACATCTGTGCGGTTGCCGTTTGAATCGAACGTGGTGAAGAAACCCAAGCATTACCAATCTTAAATCCATGCTTAAACATCTCATCAAAGTCAATTAAACAACAGTTAGTTTCAGGCGTTACCGGTGAATAATCAAGGTCATGCCAGTGAATATCACCACGAAGATGCGCCTTGGCCACAATACCTGGAAGCATCCGTAATCCTAATGCACGACTCACGACCCCTGCTTCAAGGTCCCGTTGAGTATTAAAAACATGGCTATCTTTATTAGCATTTTCGTGAACAATCCGGGAGTTTCGGTCGAAAAGCTGCTCTAACTTATTTTGGGGATTAGTGGCTTCAGCAAATGCTTCTTCATCATGCTGGCGATAATCACGGTAAACTTTTGCCAATTCTTCATGATTAGCATTGACCAGTCCTTGAACAAAGAGATCCGCAATCTTTTTAGTAGTCACAGTTGTTTGATTAAGCAATGCATCCAATAAGGTAACATAAACACTTTGGCTAGTCTGCTCATCAGCATTGAGCGCATTTAAAACAAGATTAATCTTATAGGAATAGAATGGTGTTACTGTTCCATCACGTTTAACTACTTGAACACTTGTTAAACTTTGAAGATCCTTCTTATCAATTATTTGCACTTTCATTTTTATTTCCCCTCTCGTAATTAACGTTATCTATCATAGCTCAAAATACAACTTATAGGAAGTATTGACATTCGAAACACTATATGTTGTGGTCAAATTACTCATTTAAATATTCTGTTTATATTCTATTCTGATCTACCAGGAATAAAATGAGGATACAAGCAACGACGCTATTTTGAGATTATTGCTAGACCTTTTAAATCATTTATTTTTAAATTCCTATTATCACTGAATAGAATTTTCTATCCCGAAAAGCGCAAATTTGAAAGCGCTAAACCTAACTTAATAATCTTAATCAATATACTTAAGATTATTAGTTATTAAAAAAATAACTTACGAGCAGATAGCACGATTTGCTAGACTAATCTTTGTGCAATTTTTAGGGTAAAAGGAGTTTTTATATTTATGGAAAATGCTTTACAAGCTCGTAAGCAAGCAGCGCACCCAGAATTAATGATGGTTAGTATGCTGCTGGGAGCTTTTGTCGGAATGTTTAGTGAGACTTCATTAAATATTGCGTTGCCAAAATTGATGGCTGCTTTTCAAGTAAGTACGTCAACAATTCAATGGTTAGTTACTGGATATATGTTAATTATTGGGATTATCTTGCCACTGTCCAGTATTATTACTAAATGGTTTACGACCCGCCAAGTCATTATTTTTGCATTAATTGACTTCATGGTTGGGGCTTGTATTTCTGCCTTAGCGCATAATTTTACAATTTTGTTGATTGGACGAATGATTCAAGGGATCGGAACAGGTTTAATTCTTCCATTAATGTTTGCAGTGGTAATGCAAATCTTCCCACCGAAACAAATTGGAGCGGTTCTAGGAATGTGTGCCCTCGTAATTATGTTTGCCCCTGCAATCGGTCCTACTTTAACCGGGCTAATTCTTGCTAAGTTATCATGGCAATGGATCTTCTGGTTATTTATTCCGTTTTTATTTATTGCCTTGATTTTTGCTATCACTTCATTAGAAAATGTTGGTGAAATTACTAAGCCGCATGTTGATGTGCTCTCAATTATTGAATCGGCAGTAGGTTGTTCAGGGCTCGTTATTGGTGCTAGTTTGGCTAGTGAAGATGGTTGGACTTCACCTACAGTTCTCAGTGCGTTAATAATCGGAATTATTGTCTTAATCTTTTACACCCATCGCCAACTTCATCTGGAAGAACCAATTTTAAATCTTCATATCTTTAAGTATCCGGCCTTCACAATTGGTTCTTCAATCGTGATGCTTGACTTTGGAATTATTCTTTCTACGATGTATCTTTTACCGTTATTCTATCAACGAGGGCTCTTAGTTTCCGTTGCCCTTACTGGACTAGTAATGCTCCCTGGTGGAATTATTAATGCAGCCACTTCTGCAATTGCAGGTCGCCTTTACGATAGTATCGGGGCTAAACGTCCTGTTTTAATTGGTTTTGTCCTTGCCTTATTCGGTGCTTTGATGCTGGCATTTACGACACCACATAGTCCCATTATCTACGTTGTATGCGCGCATGTTATTTTAATGATTGGTTGTCCTTTAGCAATGTCTCCTGCACAAACTAGTGCTCTAAGTACGCTTTCGGGATTCGAATCCGGAGACGGCAGTACAATCATGAATACGATGCAACAGGTTATCGGTGCGCTTGCAACAGCCCTAGCTACTAGTTGCTTAGCTTGGGGTAGTTCTTCTATTAGTGGATCTGAAGCTATTCGCTTTACCAATGGTTTCCACTACGGCATTTACTTTGCAATTATCTTAATTGTGGTAGCACTGCTCTTATCATTCAAAATTAAAGATCAGAAAAACTAAATAAATCCTCACTACTCATGCAGGTAGTGGGGATTTTTTACTCTTTAACAATCTTATACGGCAAGTAATGGCGGCGATGATTAGTCAGATAACTATCCATTAACTGTTGGTAAAGCTGTGGATTCACGTTTGATTGTGTACTTAAGAGATCAAATTTTTCATTATCCTTTTCAACGGTATAAAGACCCGTTTTGACAAAACCATTTTTAGCGTAAAAACGATGTCGTCTGAGTCGCTGTTCGTTATTGGGTGCTTGAGGGTCTGGACGTTCAGCGCTAAGGGTAATCCGCTTTTCAGCATACCGTTCTTTAATCGCGGTTAACGTCGCACTACCCAAGCCCTGTCCATGATAGTGAGGATCAATTGCCAGAAAGAAAATATAGGCGATGCGCTTGTTGTAGACTGTGTAGAAAAAGCCAACCCATTTCCCCTCTTCATTATAGATGCTACAAAATTCTGCTTTCCCCGCTTTAGCACGCATTTTAAGTAAAGATAATGGTAAAAGTTCATTTTGTGGAAACACAGTATTATAAACCCGCTTGATATTTTTGAAATCATTTGAATTTGTAGATATTTGACGAACTTTAATCATTTAAAAATCCCTCCATCTATGTAATAGTACCTAGAAAAAACTTACCAGACAAGAAAAAAGAGACTAGCTTTAATTTTAATTAAGCTTCAATGAAATCTTGCTCTTTCGCATGTATGTTTTTACAGCAAAACATGCCTCTTAAAATTACGTGGCCTATTTTTGAAAACTGGGGTGATAATTTCATTTTGTTCTGCCATAAATTAAAAATCTCCTTACTGATGATAGTCTCAGTATAGAAGATTTGGGGTACTTAGAACTAAACGGATTGTTATTGAGTACTTACGGATGCACAAATGATGCACAAATTCAATTGAAAATAAAAAATATTTAAAACATAAAAACTCCTATAACCCTTGATACACAAGAGTTACAGGAGTTAACGTTAGCTTAGCTGATACTTCGCATTCCTACTTAAATATGCCTCCGGTGGGGGTCGAACCCACACTCCCTCAACGGGAACTGGATTTTGAGTCCAGCGCGTCTGCCAATTCCGCCACAGAGGCATCAGCTAACTAAAAGGTGGTAATCGGATTTGAACCGATGATAAAGGTTTTGCAGACCTCTGCCTTACCACTTGGCTATACCACCAAATAGTTAAGATTAAGTAATAAGCTTAATCAAAAGGGCGGTATGTGGGATTCGAACCCACGCGTGCCGGACCCACAAACCGGTGTGTTAACCAAACTTCACCAATACCGCCAAAATATTCAGTTAAGCAGGGATAGTAGGAATCGAACCCACAATGACGGTTTTGGAGACCGTAGTTATACCGTTTAACTATATCCCTATAAAATGGGGGAGAGTGGATTCGAACCACCGAACCCGAAGGAACGGTTTTACAGACCGTCGCGTTTAGCCAGACTTCGCTACTCCCCCATAAATGGCGCGGGACGGAATCGAACCGCCGACACACGGAGCTTCAATCCGTTGCTCTACCAACTGAGCTACCGAGCCATCGTGTCATGGGTATATACAACTATTAAGTTGTAATGGAGGATACAGGGCTCGAACCTGTGACCCCCTGCTTGTAAGGCAGATGCTCTCCCAACTGAGCTAATCCTCCAAAAGTGACCCGTGCGGGATTTGAACCCACGATACCAGCGTGAAAGGCTGGTGTCTTAACCACTTGACTAACGGGTCATAACAACGGAGAGTAAGGGATTCGAACCCTTGATACAGGCTTTAACCCGTATACATCATTTCCAATGATGCTCCTTCGGCCAGCTCGGACAACTCTCCAATATCCAAGCCCTGGCACAATTAAGACCAGGTGCCAAAGCTTGATTTTGCGTGGCAACGTCCTATCCTCGCAGGGAGCGATCCCCCAACTACTTTCGGCGTGTTGAAGCTTAACTTCTGTGTTCGGCATGGGAACAGGTGTATC